>NZ_NALB01000001.1:0-15677 GCF_008680535.1 Blautia sp. LMAG:36
ATGTCCGGCATCCAGAACGATTTTATATGCCATGTTCATTCTCCTCGAAAACTACATTCACAATATGATATGACCTTGTGTTTTTCTCTGTGCCTGCATTTCATTTCATGCTTTATTTTGTTTTTCCGGATCTGTTTATTCAACATATTTTCGCGTTAATTCTTCTTGACTTTTAAGCGTTAAAGTGTTATATTAACACAATCAGAGTTGCATTTTTAAATAATCCAAAAAATGCAGCAATATCGCGAGGAGGAAAACAATATGAAAAAGCGTATTTTAACAGCTGTACTCGCAGCAGCTCTTGTAACAGGGACCTGTGCTGCAACAGTAAGCGCCAAAGAAGAAAAGACTTACACAATAGGTATCTGCCAGCTGGTCCAGCATGATGCACTGGATGCCGCAACCAAGGGCTTTGAGGATGCGATCACTGAGAAAATGGGGGATTCCGTAAAATTCGACGAGCAGAATGCACAGGGTGATTCTAATACCTGTTCTACCATTATCAACGGCTTTGTTTCAGAGGGGGCAGACCTGATCCTTGCAAACGCAACCGCATCTCTTCAGGCTGCAGTTGCCGGAACTTCCGATATCCCGATCCTCGGAACAGCCGTTACCGAGTACGGTGTCGCTCTTGGGATCGATGACTTTGACGGAACAGTAGGCGGGAACATTTCCGGTACTTCTGATCTTGCTCCTCTTGATGAGCAGGCCGATATGCTCCATGAGCTTTTCCCGGATGCAAAAAATGTCGGACTTCTCTACTGCTCAGCAGAGCCGAACTCCCAATATCAGGTAGATACTGTAAAAGATGCTCTTGAGAAGCTTGGTTATACCTGTGAATATTATGCATTCTCTGATTCCAACGATCTTTCATCCGTTGTTACCACAGCTGCCAATGACAGCGATGTGATCTATGCACCTACAGATAATACTGTAGCATCCAATACTGAGATCATCAACAACATCTGTCTCCCGGCAAAGGTTCCGGTAATCGCTGGTGAAGAAGGTATCTGCAAGGCATGCGGTGTTGCAACACTTTCCATCAGCTACTATGATCTTGGATACAAAACCGGCGAAATGGCAGTCAGCATCCTTCAGGATGGTAAAGATATCTCCAAAATGCCGATTGAATATGCACCAAAATTCACAAAAGAATACAACAAAGACATCTGTGACGAGCTTGGTATTAAAATTCCGGATGGATATGAAGCAATCGAAACAGAAGAAACAGCTGAATAATCGGTAAAAAACCTATTATACACTGATACAGCGAGAAGGGAGTTACCCTTCTCGCTGTTCGTGCATAAAAAAGAGGAGGATAATTTAACATGCAGATTATGAGTTTAATGACCGCACTTCCGGGAGCTGCCGCACAGGGGCTTATCTGGGGAATCATGGCGATCGGTGTGTACATTACATTCCGCATTCTTGACATTGCGGATCTTACCGTTGACGGAACTTTATGTACAGGCGGCGCTGTTTGTATCATGATGATGCTCAGCGGACACAATGTATGGGTGTCCATGCTGGCTGCAACAGGAGCAGGACTTCTGGCAGGTCTTGCCACCGGTATTTTTCATACCTTTATGGGCATTCCGGCTATCCTTGCCGGAATCCTGACACAGCTTTCCCTTTACTCTGTTAACCTGAAAATCATGGGAAAAGCAAACCAGGCGATCAATGTTGATAAATTTAATCTTTTGGTATCCCTTCGACGTGTCAAGGGTGTTGTTCTGACACAGAATACGCTTTTTATCGTAGCAATTATGATCGTTATTCTGATTGCAGTCCTTTACTGGTTCTTCGGAACTGAACTCGGATGTTCCCTGCGTGCGACCGGATGTAATCCAAGTATGTCGCGTGCACAGGGTATCAACACAGATCGTAATAAGGTTCTGGGACTGATGCTTTCCAACGGACTTGTTGCTCTTTCCGGTGCTCTTCTCACACAGTATCAGGGATTTGCAGATATCAACATGGGACGTGGTTCCATCGTTATAGGTCTTGCTGCAGTAATTATCGGTGAAGCGATCTTCAGCCGTATTTTCCGCAACTTTGCACTGAAGCTGTTAAGCGTTGTATTTGGTTCTATTCTTTATTATCTGGTACTTCAGATTGTTATCTGGATGGGAATTGATACAGACCTTCTTAAAATGCTTTCCGCACTCGTCGTTGCATTGTTCCTTGCTTTCCCATACTGGAAGGGCAAATACTTTACAAAAGCCAAACAGGGAGGTAAATGATCATGCTGAAACTGATCGATATACATAAAACATTTAATCCGGGCACCATCAATGAAAAGGTTGCTTTAAACGGCGTGGATCTTCATCTGAACGAAGGTGATTTTGTTACAGTCATCGGAGGAAACGGTGCCGGAAAATCCACTATGCTGAATGCAGTTGCCGGTGCCTGGCCTGTAGACTCCGGAAAGATCATTATCGGTGGAACCGATGTCACAAAACTTTCAGAATATAAAAGAGCCGCGTATCTTGGCCGTGTATTCCAGGATCCTATGACCGGAACTGCTGCAACTATGGGAATTGAAGAAAATCTCGCTCTTGCCAAACGCCGCGGAAAATCTCGCCTTCTCCGTCCGGGCATTACCCGTCAGGAACGAGAAGAATATCACGAACTCCTGAAGATTCTCGGTCTTGGTCTTGAGGACCGCCTCACTTCCAAAGTCGGACTCCTCTCCGGTGGCCAGCGTCAGGCATTGACACTTCTGATGGCAACCTTAAAGAAACCTCAGCTTCTTCTTCTGGATGAGCACACTGCTGCTCTTGATCCGAAGACTGCAGCCAAGGTTCTCGAGATCACAGACATGATCGTAACCCGCGATCATCTGACAACCATGATGATCACCCATAACATGCGTGATGCAATCACTCACGGCAATCGTCTGATCATGATGTGGGAGGGAAAGATCATTCTGGATATCCAGGGCGAAGAAAAGAAAAAGCTTACAGTCAAAGATCTCCTGGACAAATTCGAAGAAGCCAGCGGTGAAGAATTTTCCAACGATTCCGCACTTCTCAGCTAAACCACAAAAAAAGAACTCTTATAATAATTAGACAAACAGCATAACACATGGAAAGAACCTGGCCGGAATTTCATTCTTTATGATGGATTCCGGCCTTAATTTCTGTTCTAATACCCAAATAACGATAAACTCAAAGCACTTCCATATGTCACCTCTCTTTAGCTCATTTCAATTCCACAGAGAATTCACCACTCCTTCTGCTGTATCGATAAATGGAAGATGTCAGATAATCCTCTTCCGGAGTTGCTTTCTCGAGCGTATCACTTAGAACTTCTTTCAAATCTTCCGGATAAACCACATCCGCATTATGGACCATTACTTCATGAACACTGGTAAAAACCAGATACAGGTCTGAACCCAGAAGTTCAGAAAGACGTCTGGCTACCCCGGGCAAAAAGATTGCTGCCGCTCCATTAGTACGCTTTTCTGTACTCAGGCAATTCCCGGCAATCCCTTTATTTGGATGGTATGTTCCAAGGATATCCATGAAATTATCTCCTTCATATGTCTTATCAAACAGCATTTTTTCCCAATGATAGATTCTTGGTGGACTGATAAAATATGTATTTATTAGAGCAGCTTCGAAAACAGTATCCGCATCTTTTCCCCATTTCTCCACAAAGCTTTTCTTGATCTTTGCACTCAGAACATATCCCTCTTTTTCTCCTGCAAGATAATAAACCACTAAAGCAATATCTCCGATTTTGTGATGAACCAACTCCTTCAGTATAGTCCTGTTTTTATCTGCATTCAGAAGTCGAATAAAAAGTCTGCTTTTTACCTTCTCATAATCTTTCAGATCATCCAAATCACATAGCACACAATTTTCACTGACTTTCTTTATCTCCCCAACACAATCATGAACGATATTTTCAAAAGAATGTTCCTGACAGTACCTTTTATAAAGTTCTTCTGTATGCAACCCGCAAACTGTTTTTGCCTTTTCCATATGACCACTCTCTACAAATAGCCTATCTCCCAAACAGCCATATTTTTCTCCATCGTTTGAAAAATAAATTTCTTCTTCCTTCAGATCCATAGCCGCAAGAAGGAGCTTTCTCAGGTCCGTGACAAAAGTTTTATAACTTTTTTCCATATTTAATTTCCTTTCTGTGAAACAAAGCGGACGAATGTCCTGACAAAATCCTGTGCGCTCTCACAACGACACACAAAATGATTCTGATCTGATAACATGATTAGATATTTCTGTGGAAAGAACTTCCACTGTAGAATTGCAGAGAGCAGATTTCTCTGCTGAATTTGAGTTGCTTGCTGTATGGACAAGTATAATAGAAGCTTTCAGATTTGTAAAGAAGTTTTCATCGACAGAAAAAGCAACTTCCGCTGCCTTTTGCTGTCATACCTTTTGTATTGTTTCAGATTTGTGTCTCATTCCGAAATATCACTAATGGATTTCTCCATGTTTCTCCAGATAATCCAGAAATCCCTCACAACCTTCCTGTATATCTTCATAAGTTTCGTCAAAATTTCCTGTATACCAAGGATCCGCAATATCCCGTCCTGATCCGGCAAAAGTCAGAAACTTATAAAGCTTCTCTTCCGGGTCATTCTTCAGCATCCTGTTAAGATTACGCATATTAGCAGAATCCATACCAATAATATAATCGGATTTTTCATAATCCGCCCACGTAATCTGCTTCGCTCTGTGCGGAACCAGTGGTATTCCCACTTCTCTCAGCTTGTTCACTGTTCCTCTGTGAGGTGGATTCCCAATCTCCTCTGTACTTGTTGCAAAACTGTCGATCAAAAACTGATCTGAAAGACCGAGCGTTTTTACCTTGTGCGTAAAAACACTTTCGGCCATGGTTGATCTGCAGATATTGCCGTGGCAGACAAATAACACTCTAATCATCTATTTTTAACTCCTTTTTTATCTCAGATTATCTCGGTTTTTCCTTATTTTTCAAGCATTTGCGCACTTTTTCAGTCTATCAAGATTTTTCCCATTTCTCGGCTTATTTTGGCTTATCTCGGTATGTTTCTTCCTTCAAATGGTCTAAAATATGGTCTAAAATGGCCTCGGATTTCAAATTTAGACCAGCCGACATTTGCCGTTCTCCTATGTCTGAAATCTTTGATTTTCCAAAAAAATTTGGTCTAAAAAATTTTACCCTTTTTCAATCTGTTTTAGACCACGACCATCTTCAAAGCCTTGAATTTACTGACTTTCTAGCCATTTTACGAAATGGTCTAAATTAGACCATTTACCCCATCTTCTTGAATTTGACCTTGTCCTCCTTCATACCTAACTGCCGAAACTCATTTTCAGCTTCTGCCTGCTTCCTGGCAAGCTTCTCCACTTCTTCTCTCGCGTCATCCAGCTTAAGATGTGTATAGGTATTGAGAGTGACACTGATATCCGAATGACCCATCAGATACTGAAGTACCTTTGGATTCATTCCGGACTTCGCCATATTAGAGCAGTATGTGTGTCTGCATACATGAGGTGTAATTTTAGGAAGCTGTACACGATAAATGCTGTTGTATTTGTCAACCGCATGCTGGAAGTATTTCTCCCAATGCATTGCCACCATAGGTTTACCGTCCTTATCAAAGCATAGGAAACCAGAATAACCATCAATCATAGGTTCTACCTTCGGTGGTCTGCGATTTTTCAATATACGCTGAAAACATTCGTATACATCATCCTGCATCGGAATCACTCTTGTACCGGCATAGGTCTTTGTTGTATCAATATAGACCAATGTTCCGGTCTTCTGCAGCTGGTGATCAATATTGATGGTTCTGCTCTCCATATCCAAATCCTTAACCGTCAGCCCTGTAAATTCCGAAATACGCATCCCTGTCTTAAACAGAATGTACATACCGTCATAATACTTGCTATAGTGCGTATCATTTTTGATGAAATCAAGGAAAGTTCTTTCCTGTTTTCTTGTAATGGCCTCACGAGTGACCGCATCATTTACCACCACAGTTGCCAGTTGAAATTCAAATGGGTTCTTTCTTAATATATCATCATCCACTGCCATCTGAAATGCCGGTCTAACCACCCCTCTGATGGAGTGAATCGCTGAATAGCTTTTCTTATCCACCTGCTGCAATCTAATCAACCACTCCTTTGCATCCGACAATCTAATTTTATCAATTCGTCTTGCGCCAAAGGGATCCTTATCCAGCAAATTGATTACAGTACCATAACCAGCTCTGGTTGTATGCTTAACGCCTGTCTTGGTTGCAATGTATTTCTTCACCAAGTCAAGAACTGTCAAGCCTGCGCCATCAGGAGTAATCATATCATTCAAGTCTCTGTTGATTGCTTTCTCCTGTTCTCGTAAAGGTGCATTATCTCTTTTTCCGGCTGGGATACTATCCGTAGCTACCAATCTCCAGCTGTAAACCGTCTTACGCTTTCCATTGCCATCTATATATCGGAACTTGTATCGTCCATCCGCTTCCTGGCTCTCTCCTGTGCGAAGAATGCGATTTTTACTATCGCGTCGTTTTTCGCTCATTGAACATCGTCTCCTTTCAAAATCGGGAGAGCCTTGCTGCTTAATTCATATAGCGCATAGTATGTATCCGACTATGTATTGATAGTGTACCACAGACAAAGCTCTTTTTCCACAAGAAATTTAAAAACTTTTTTGAACTAAATCACATTCATCTGACTGTCCATATACTTCTCAAACTGCTCACGCTTAATCAGCGCTCTGTTGCCATTCCAGAGAACAAAGTCAGCATCTGAATGTTCCTGAACAAAGAGTTTCAATTTCTTGTATCCGATACCGAAGTACTCCGATGCTTCATTCAGTGTTAATGTGTATTTCTGCCACCAAGGCAGTTCTCTCTTCTCGGTCATATCGACACCTCCATAAGATAGTAAGGTTCTTCCCTTCTATCTTCCTAAGCGCCTTTTGCCGAGATAATTCCGGTGAATGACGAAAAAAGACAAAAAAATAAGACCTGCAGGTATCTCTACCCACAGGTCATGCATCACTTATTTTTCTCTTAGAAATATTAGTTCTAACAATTCCAGAATCATTCTCATAGCACTACCTCCTTCCTGGGTAGAACCCTAAGATAATATGTGGTGTACTATGTTGCCCTCCTTCCACTTTAGTGGAATATTACAAAATACCAAATTACTTTCAGTCTGTCAGTCATTTTCTCAAAATAATTATAGAATTATTTTCGGTCCAATTCAATATAAAAAGCCTGCTAGCATCAGAATCTCTCCCAACACCCACAGACTCACCACCATAACCCTATTCACTTACACTCTCTGGCAATAGTCCAAACTAATCCATCCCGCTCCGCTTTTCAATCTTCCCCATCCTTTATCAGAGCCTTTTCCTTCTCTGACTTCCATGATGGTAAATACACCCTTCCCGGTATACTTTCCAGTCTTCGCAGTATTCGTTCCAGCACTCTTCCTGATATTCAGATCATCAATGTCAACCTTTACCATGAATGGGCAATCCACATTAGAAAACTCTATATCAGAATCACTTTCAACATCAACCCCATACACTGCCTTGCCATTCCAGTCATACACAGTATATCCTTCATGTTTATCAGCCATTGCCTTAGCATTATCAAGTACAGTATAAGCACCAAGCTGAGAGCCAGCATCCTTCCAAGACTTCCTTACCCTATAATACTTCACCATAACGTCCGAAGCACCAGAATTCTTCACATCCCACTTAGTCAGATTCCATCTTTCGATGATACTGCAGAGCTTTTCCACATAAGTAAGACTGGTAGCATAACCACCGTCCTTAATGATCTGCACTGCTTTCTTATAATCTGAGCATCCTTTCAGCCCGTCATATCGGAGCTTCTCTCCATTCTTAGCGCCGAGCAGATAAGCACTGTGATCCGCAATGGAATCCTCTACATTCGCATATTTTCTGAATTCCGCTGTAACTGTCACATAGCTTCCATCTGCCTTCTGCTCCTGTGTCTTCTTTTTATAAATGCTCACACCATCCCAGACCGAACCACTCCAGGTATTACCGGAAAGTGACTTCTTCATTCCAAAACAGTTATTGGCTCCCAACGCAAGCTCACTCTTTCCATAACCGCTCTCCAGAATAAACTGAGCCATAGACACCGAAGCAAGAATCCCTGATTTTTTCTGATCTGCGGTAAACAGGGGGCCAACCTTTGCAAGCACCTGTTCTTCTGTCAGCCCCTGAAATTCCCCGGCCTGCATCCCTGATGAAATCACTTCCACATTTCCGCTGCCAAGTCTTGAAGTAACCTTCGCAGCCAGATCTCCCAGTCTCGCATAAAGCCAGTCTCCAGGACAGCTCTTATTCGCAAACCACCGGTGCACGGTAATGAGCATTTCATCCGCCTTCGGCTGATAATTCAGAGACTTATTTTTATCACCAAACCAAAGCAGTTTTTTCTTTCCATTTCTTCTGCAGATATCCTCACACAGATCAACCAGACGGTCATAAACCACCTGATGCATAGCATACGGTTCCTCCTTGTCAGAAGCACATTCAATCGTCACTGCCCTCTGATCATTCGCATTACTGGACGTACACCAGGAGCGATTCTTCTCTTCCACATACAATCCGATCCGGCCATTCTTATCAATTCCATAATTCGAAGAAGCCTTGGTAGAAGATTTATGAAACCAGTCCCCCAGACCTTCTGCTGTACACTGACCTACTACACAGTGCGGCGATATTCTGTCAATCTGCTCCGTTCTCAGTCCGGAATGGTTCGGACTGAGCAACGTATACGCCACCAAAGAACTATTACTGTATCCCATAATCATTCACCTTCTTCCTCATCCTCTGATGCATCATCGGAGACTCCCTCACTTTTGTCATGCAGCTGTTCCAGCACATCCTTCATCTTCTGCGGGATCGGCAGCCCCAGATGCCCTGCATTCTCCAAAAGGCTCACACCCTCATTGGAAATATAGAAAAAGATCACCGCTGTCCTCAGCACAGATCCGTTCCCGATCACAGCCACATCCAGAATATTCGCCATTCCCACCAGCAGAAAAATCAGCACCTTCCTGCAGATCCCCCGGAATCCCACCTCACTGGAAAGCGTATGGTCTGCAAAAGCACACATCACCCCGGTCAGATAATCGATCACCACAAAAGCGATCAATGCATACAGAAGCCCGTCACAGCCTCCCATAAACCAGCCCAGCCATCCTCCTACAGCCATAAAAACCATCTGAATAAAGTTCCAAAATTCCTTCATGCCAGAATCCTCCTCCCATGAAAAAAGCAGTCCTCATTTCTGAGAACTGCCGTAAATAAGTTTTCTATCTTCATGCCCTGCGGCAGAAAGACCTACATTGTTTCCTCCGTCAGCGTATAGGTGATCTTCATGGTCTTGTCCGTATTCTTCACCACCGCTGATGAAAGATTATTAATACTTGCCAGATAAGGCGTCAGAAGGTACGCACACCTGTGCTCCTTTCCGTAACTGCCGCCCCACATAAACACAAAATTCTTATACTGGAACAAAGGCGTTGCCATAGCTTCAAACCTTGCGCTCCCCTGTGTCCTGATCACCCTGTCATCTGCCGTGATCTGGAAATCTCCTGCCACGATCATGTCCCCGAGAAGCGTCATGTACACCTCACAAGAACCAGCCTCGCCTAAAGATTTCAGCTTGGAAGTAAAGCCCAGCGGGATCAGCGTCACATCCGCTGAATTTGCAGTATTGATCTTATAGACCCCCTTTTTATCATAGGAAGGCACATACAGATACCCCTTCCTCACACAGCATTTTACATTCCGCTCCGGATAGGAACCGTCCTTTGCCCTTGTACCCACTTCCGAAAGCTTCGCCTTGGACAGTGTCCAGCTTCCTTCCGTAAAGGAATAATCCTTTTTGGAGATCCGGATCCACACCATCTTCGCATCCCCGGAAGCATTCGGCTCATTGGAAAATCCATACCAGTATCCGTCATGTCCGTCCATAAATTCCCCGTACTTCGTATAATCCCCCAGGAACGTAAAACTTTCCGTTGTCAATGTCTGTTCCTCCAGTACGGTATACGTGGTATCATCCAGCTTCTCATTCAGCCCGATGTTAAACACCGGGATCCGGATCTTCGTAATGGTCACACTGGAACTCCCAAAGGTGATGGAATACAGCAGGTTCTTTTCAAAATCCAGCTCCCACTGCCTCAAACAGTGTCATCTGCCTCGCCTTCGGGACATCCCCGATATCCACCTTTTTCAGAAGCAGGAACGTGCTGGCATCCCCTGCCGCACTGCCAAAAGCATTCTGCCCGCCCAGGGCACTGGTCAGTGCCACCGCTGCAATATTTCCATTCCCCTGGCTGGGAGTAAATTCCCACACAAACTTATATCCATTGTCCAGCTTCTTGCTCTCCGTCTGGTTCAGGCTTCCTCTCGCTACATCAGAACCGGAATTTACATTATTGGAAGCATAAGCCACCGGCAGGTTCTTCCCCTGCTTCGTAAATATGATCCGCCTTTTCTTCCAGCACTGCCGGAAACAGCAGGATCCTCCGATCATGTTCGGGCAGATGGGAAGCAGCGTCCCGTTCCACAGAACAGAATTGTCATACTCGCCGCTGGCTTTCAGATAAATCCCCATGGGATTCAGCCCCAGAATATTATTCACTGCCTCCGTGATCATGTCGTCTCCTGCACGGTTTCCACCGCACCCGTATTCGTATCGGTCAGTTCAATGACCATTTCACCTTTTAACTTCATCACACACCCTCCATTTCTACAGGCCTGCAGAAACCGCTGATTCCCGCTCTCTCAGCAAAATACACCTCAAAGCCTCTGTTCACCGTCTCCTTCATCTGCATGGACAGCGAATCCCGGAAGCCATTCACATTCAGGCCTCCGCCAATGGCAAATCTCGTGGTATAATCTTCCACCTCAAGCTTTCCGTCCCAGGCTTCCCCTGCAGCCATAGCCTGTCCGCTGACAGAAGCAATGCAGTCTCCCACATCAACCGTCCCGCTGCCATTCTCCATCCAGAGATACACATTGAACGTATTCGTATAATTGGCTACGATCTTCTCAATGGGATAATACAGTGACAAAATATGTTTCCCGGAATGCCAGGTCTCCACCGGACAATGCTCCACAATCTCCTCATTATTAAATTCAAAGACCCACATACAGAACGCCTGTCCGTCTTCCTGCCACTTCACCGGCAGGCTCACATCCACAGAAACCTCCGAACCACCCCTGATCCGGATCCGGAATCTGATCCACCAGAGACATCATCCGTACTCCCTGTATTCTCATTCCCGGAAGTATTTCCAGCTTCATTCCCTGCCACATCATTTTCAGAATTTCCTGCATCCGATGTCTCCCCGGTTCCATCAGAACCACCCGTACCACTTCCAGTTCCGCCGCTTCCGCCCGGAAACGGAATCACCACAGTCCCCGGCAGCCTCCGCAGATCTCTCCGCCGGATCCGCAGCCACATCCACAACAACCTGTGCAAAAAACTGCATATGGTTTTCCTCAGAAGAAGCAAACTGAATACTGATCAGCTTTACCTTAGTCTGCCCTATCTCATGCGCGGAAGCATTGGTAAACGTGTGGATTCCCGATCTTCCCCGTCTTCGCATTGTCTTCAATCTGGTTCAGCAGCCCCCGAAATATTCTTGTCATTCCTTGACTTCGCCTGAGCCAGCCTTGGGTTCTTCCCCACACATTTCAGGCTCTGCTTTCCCCCGATCTTCTGCCGGATGGAAGTGATACAGGTGATCTGTCCCTCATCCGCCTGTCCTCCCGCAAACGTCAGTACATCCCCCGGATCCAGTGCAGGGTTCCCGATGGTATCCGAATCAAACGGCACATACCGGATCACAGACAGATCTGCCAGGATATTCCTGCACAGCATCTCCCTGGTCTCCTTTAACCCAAACTGCAGAAGCGGATTCACTCCCAGATTCATTGTCAGCCCGTTATCCGGATCCAGAGCATAATACTCTGCAATCTGCGTCTGCTTATTGGTAGAACTCACTGCCGGGTACCTAGTGATAAAATCCGAAAAACTGGAAGAAAACCGGTGTCTCTGCTCCACCTTCATCACAGGATCCTTCCCGTACTTTCTCAGTTCCAGTTTTCCCTCCCTGTTGATAATAAAGAAACCTCCCAGAACCTGTGCCACATAAAACAGCACGTCCCGGCAGGTCTCAATATCATTTTCAGTATAAACAGAAAGCGTCACCCCGCCATTCGGCATGGCATCATCTCCGCCCTCTTATTCGCAAACTCCACTTTGCATCTCTTACAGCACAGGGCAATAAAATCATAAGCAGTCCCCACAGTCTCAAACCCGTTGAAACTCTTATCAAACCGCAGCATAAAATCATAGGCTTTCAGTTCCAGGCACTTCGCCAGACGGTTCGCCTCACTGACCTCAAAAACTCCCATCGGCACATCTTCCACAGAACCATCCGCCAGCACCAGATGAAACACCAATGTCACCTGGGCATCCTCCAGCGTATACCTGTCAATGTCACTCAGAAGCGTGATCCCCATCTCCGCAGCATACACCGTTCCCAGCTCAATCTCCGTACTTCCGCAGCACTGCCTGGAAATATACCCGGAACCCTTCACAATCTCCTTCGCCCCGAACTCATACGTCATTCCGCCCCTGGTAACGATCGTACCCGTCCAGAAATATTTCCTTGTATTACTCCTGACTGCCCTCAGAAAAGCATCCGACACAGGATACATCCCGCCACCTCCATTTCCCACGAAAAAAGCACCAGCCAACCAGGTGACCGATGCCTTCGTAAATATAATCATCCTATCTGTTATAAGTCCAGTGTTTCAAATACCACTCATGCAGTTCTTCTGTTGTCTTACAGCAGTCTGCGATTTCTTCCCCATGTGATATCCACTGGCAGGTTTCCCGCCGGAATGTATCAATATCCAATGCATAAAACTTATATGTTCCGCCCCGCATATGCATCACTTCATCATCACACTGGAACTCAAAATAATCATCCCCGTCCAGAACAGCCTTTCCCGTCAGGTTCCACACCCTGACCACGGAGGACCATCATCCCCCGGAACACAGAAGGACAGCCTTCCGTCTTCCAGAATAACAGGAGCCACTGGCAATATTTTTCATCCGCGGCATATATGGCTGTTCAAACCAGTAAGCTTTCTTCTCATTCCATTCTTCTTCATCTCCATGATAGCCACCTGCCCTGCAAACTTGAAGTTGTCTATATGCTCCAAGTCATATAGAACTCTTTTTCGTCTGTATTATCATCAATGTTCTCTGATTGAATTTGGAATTGTTCCCTCTGATAAAAATGCACTGCCCTTATATTCTCTTGATAAACACTCAAACAAAGTGTAGATTTTATCCTTTTCACATAGTCCAATAATTGCTTTCCAATTCCTTTTGACTGGGCAATGTCTTTTACGAAAAGTCCTTCAATATAACTATCTGTTAATCCAATAAACCCGTCAATTAGTTTTGTATCATCATCTTCATACACATATAACTCTGCATTAGGCAAAACTTTTTTTACCATCTCATAATTACTTATCCAATATTCTTTAGAAATAAAACTATGTGCTTTGATATTTGTGCCAAGCCATATTTCCATAACAACAGGCAAGTCACTTTCTCTATATGTTCTAATCATCGAATTTCCTCTATGAAACTGGGATTTGACTTGCCTATTTTCTTAAAATCTCATGTGGAGCTTCTATTTCATTTGCCAAGGTATGCTCTGTTAATTCTGACATCAATTTCAATTTTTCATTAATCAATGGTCGCATACAATTAGGAACATGTTCCTGATGCGCTCTGTGGATTGCTACACCATTCCTTACAGTTTCCGTGATAACGACAGGCTTTCAGGCAAGGACAGTGATCTTTGTCTTTATTACTCCTTACGAAATTCCGCTGCAAATTCTTCTTGCAGTCTCAGCCCCTCGACACGGTTTCCCTTATGAAATTCTACCATTGCATCCAGTTCTTTCTGGTTCCTTCAATCTTCATGTTATTATAGCGCCTCCATTTCAACTATTCCTCATTTTCTGACAAATACCGATTTGATTCTCCCATTATACCATCTCGCTACATCTCCTTCAACGTAAAGCTCACCGTCCAAAGCCCCTTATAACTGGTATCCTTTTTCAGCTTCGCCTTATACCCAGTCACATACATCTCCGCCAGTTTCAGTTCCGCTGTCTCCACATCAAAATACTGCACACTGATCTTATCCTTCTTCGCATACCCTGCCAGCTTCTTAAGCCACTTCGCAGTCACAGAAAACGACACGGGGATCCGTGCAACCCCATGCCGCACCACATCCCTCTGTGTCGTTCCCGCCTCTGTCTCACCGCCGGAATCCGCTTCCACATCCTCCAGCTCCACCTCATAAGAATCCGGAAGCGGCAGGTTCTCCCCGTCAAACACAAGATACTGAAAAAAAGCCATCCTATCTACCTCCGCTCCTCAGACTCATTCTCTGCTGTGCCGTCACGATCACCTCATCCAGCAGCTGGTTTCCCAGATAAACAGGAATCACCAGATCCCCTGCTGTCCCTTCTGATCTTCCAGCACATCCTTCAGCGCCGCCACAATACCAGCCGTCAGATCCGCACTGCCGGACGATCCCGTACCGGTCATCACACTGCTGTCTGCCACAGCCATCTGCGGCGAAACCACCATATCCGCAGCCACACTGTTCACAGCCGCCTTCACCATTCCCCTGCTCTTCTCAATGCCCTCAGCCAGACCACTCATAAAGTCAGGCATCCAGCTCTCAAAATCCGTCAGAGGACCTTCATCCGGCACAGAGAAATGCAGATGGGAACGAATAGTATTTGCCACATCCGTCACCGCATTGGCAACTGCACCAATACAGCTCCGGATACCATTTACAATGCCATTGATGATATCCGCACCCCACCGCCATCCGGCAGATGCAAGACCTGTAATATAATTCACCGCATTTCCCAGTCCATCCCGGATCGTATTATAAATACCGGAAATCGTACCCCGGATTCCGGACCACATGGCATTAAAAGCACTGGAAACCGTATTCTTAATCCCGTTCACCACAGAAGAAATGGTATTCCTGATTCCATTCCACACGGAATTGACAGTACCCCTGATTCCATTCAGCACGGTAGAAATAATTGTCCGGATCCCATTCCAGACCGTAGAGATCACCGTCCGAATTGCATTCATCACCGTAGTAATGACTGTCCGAATCCCGTTCCATGCACTCTGCAAAAAGTCCGGATCCCGTTCACCACATTCGTAATGACAGACCTGATCCCATTCCAGACAGAACCCAGAAATGCTGAAATCGCATTCCACACTGTCATAACCGTTGCACGGATTCCATTCCACGCTCCCACAAGGAAAGTAGAAATTGCAGTGACAACCGTAGTAAACAGTGTCTTAATCCCAGCCCACAGACCGGAAAAGAAATCCCTGATGCCATTCCATACAGCCACCGCCGTATTCCGGATCCCGTTCCATGCGGAAACCAGAAACTGGGAAACCGCCGTCCATACCTGGACAGCGACTTCCTTAATCTCATTCCACAGCCTGATCCAGAACTGCCGGAACTCTTCATTCGTATTCCAGAGATAAATAAAAGCCGCCACTAAGGCTGCAATGGCAGCGATCACAATGG
>NZ_NALB01000010.1:0-415016 GCF_008680535.1 Blautia sp. LMAG:36
AAGCACAGCTGGCTTTGGACCGCCTGAAAAACGAACAGTTAAGTATATCTGATCAGATCACCACACTGGAAGCTGAGAAAAAGAAAGCTACAGCGGATAATCAGCTTTCCTATACAATAGAGATCGAAACACAGAAAATGAATCTCAAGAAGAATGAATATGATCAGAAAAGCAAACAGGCAGAAATCGATAAGCTTTCCCAGGCAACGCAGAATACCGAGGTGCGCAGTGAGATCGATGGAGTGATCCAGAAGATCGATACCTCCAAGATGGGCGGTGATGATTCTGAGGGCGTGGAGGATACGCTGACAGAAGGCACGACGGATTCCACAGATTCCAGTTCCGGAGACAGTTCCGGCAATGCATTTATCACGATCCTGAGCACAGGCGCTTATCGTGTAAAGGGAACGGTAAATGAAATAAACCGTGATTCGATCATAGAGGGGACACCTGTGATCATCCGTTCCAGAGTGGATTCTTCAAAAACCTGGAAGGGCACCATGGGCTCTGTTGACATGGATAATTCTACCAGCAACAGCAGTTCGGATATGGCAATGTTCGGAATGTCCAGTGCCAGTGATGATCAGACATCATCCAGTACCTATCCGTTTTATGTGAATCTGGATTCATCTGAGGGTCTGATGCTGGGGCAGCATGTGTATATTGAACCGGACGAAGGACAGGATGAGAAGAAGTCCGGTATCTGGCTGAACGATTATTTTATCGTGGATGCGGATACAGACAGCCCATATGTCTGGATCGCAAACGGTCAGAACAAGCTGGAGAAGAGAGATGTCATATTAGGACAGTATGATGAAGATCTTGGGGAATATGAGATCGCAGACGGACTTTCTGAAAAAGATAAGATCGCATTTCCGACAGATGAGCTGAAAGAAGGTATGTCTGTCACAGAAGGTACTGCAGATCAGACTACAGCGGCGATGTGGGATGATTCCGAGGATGATGAAAGTATTGATGATTCTGCGTACACGGAAAGTGATGGCTCAGAGCCTGAAATGATCGAAGATGGAGCGATCGACAGTGACATGATGGATGCGACAGACGATATTTCTTCGGGAGATGACCTTGTTCCGATGGAAGGAGCGCCGACAGAATGATTTTGGATTTAAAAGGAATATATAAGGATTATCAACAGGGGAAAATGACGGTACCTGTATTGAAAGATGTAGATTTTTCCATGGAGGAGGGAGAATATGTGGCGATCATGGGACCTTCCGGTTCCGGAAAGACTACACTGATGAATATTATTGGATGCCTGGACAAACCTACCAAGGGAACTTTTCTCCTGAATGGAGAAGATATTGCCAAATGTACAGAGAATGAGATGTCAGATATCCGTCTGAAAACGATCGGATTTGTATTTCAGAGCTTTCATCTCCTTCCAAGGCAGAGTGCGTTGACAAATGTGGAACTGCCGCTGAATTATGCAAGGGTTCCCAAAAAGGAGCGCCGGGAACGTGCACGAAAAGCTCTGGAGCGTGTAGGCCTTGCCGACAGGGTGGATTTTAAGCCCAACCAGCTTTCCGGAGGACAGATGCAGAGAGTGGCTATTGCAAGAGCGATCGTAAACAATCCCAAGCTTTTGCTTGCAGATGAGCCTACCGGGGCACTGGATACGAAATCGGGGGCACAGGTTATGGAACTGTTTCAGAAGCTGAACGATGAGGGAGTTTCTGTGCTGATGATCACACATGACCCGGAGATCGCGGCACATGCCAAACGGGTTGTTATGATCCGTGACGGTGAGCTGCAGGAAAAGAGGTGATAGAATGAAAGTGGTGAAGAGAGTGATCGTTGGTGTACTGGTTGCGGCATTGGCAGCCGGAGGAATCTACACAGGGCTTATGCATGTGAAAGAATCCAAGGTAACAGAGGTGCCGGTAACCAGCGTCAGCAATCTTCAGACGGACTGGTATTCGGAGACAACACTGGATGGAACCATCACCACGAATGTTTCTCAGAATGTAAATATGGATAAAGATATGATCATCGAGAAAATATATGTATCCCAGGGTGATGATGTAAAAAAAGGCGATAATCTGATCTCCTTTGATATGACACTTGTAGAGATGGAACTGAATATTGCAAAGCTGAAACAGCAGAAGCAGGAGCAGGATCTGACCAAAGCACAGAACCGTCTGACAAGTCTTCAGAATGGAGGTCCCATCGAAGACAGTACAGACAGTACTGATGATACGGACCTGAATCTTACAGGTGGTGATACAGGAGGTGACGGAGAAATGACAAATACCGATACACCTTCCGGAAGTGACGGAGACGAGGATATGCAGTCAACTACCGGTTCCGCGGCTACTACAGATGGTAGCTATCTTGCAGCGGCTTCCTCCAGGCCATTACTTCTCAGTGCCTTTACAGATACAGAAGGAGATCTTGAAGATTCTGCAGAGGAAGTTACCGAAGAAATGCCGTCCGGAGAAACGACGGACAGTGAAACAGAGCAGATGACCGGAGATGACACAGCGGATATGGAAGAGGATACAACTGCATCCGATGAGGATCTGATCATGGATCCGACCTACCAGGATCCTACTGCCAATGATATTACAGACGGAGAGACTACGGACTGGGGTTCCGGAGAAGATGACACCCCAACGGTATCTCCGACACCGACTCCCACACTGGGACCCAATGAGCTTCCTGATCCCAATATAACAGAACCGGAAATTCCGGGGATCACAGATGGTGAACCGGAATTTTATCAGAAGCTGGATTATACTTCTCAGCCGTTTACAGGAACCGGTACGGAAGAAGATCCCTATGTTTTTCTTGTAAGCAGTGCCAAAGGCAAAGTTACGGTGATGGGATCCTTCTTTAACAGAATGGCGGGATACAGTGAGGATGGAACCAAAGTGGTCCAGAAAGGCGGCAGCTGGTTCCAGCTGGAGTTTCATGAGAATGATACCATTGCTGATTTTCAGGACAGAACACTTTCCTGTACAGGATATTATCTGATCGATGGAAGTCTTCTTGAAAATCCGGTATATATGTATGCGGAAACAGAATTTACACTGGACGAGGCTTCCAAATATGACAAAAATGATGATGAGATACCGGATGACAGCGGTGATGGAGATGACGGTACTGATGGCACAACCATGTCAAGAGAGGATGCGATCAAGATCCAGAAAAACAAGATCGCAAGTTTGAAACTGGATATTGAGGAAAATAATCTGAAAATCACTAAGCTGGAGAACAAAATAAAAAACAAGCTGATAACAAGCAAACTGGATGGAACGGTTGCTTACATCGGAGATGAAGTCACAGGTTCTTATAATGGAGATGCTTTTCTGAAAGTAAAAAGCAAAGATGGTTTTTATGTTACCGGAACGGTCAGCGAACTGATGCTGGATCAGATGAAGGAGGGAACACTTCTTCAGTGTACCAGTTATAATTCCGGCAGCTTTGAGGCGAAGGTACTGAATGTATCCGATTACCCGGTGGATTCTTCAAATGCTTATTATGGTGGAGATTCTAATCCCAATGTATCGTATTACACCTTTAATGCAGAGATCACAGATCGTTCATTGCAGTTTACCGACCAGGATTATGTGACGGTATCTCTGAAGTCAAATAAACTTGCCGAAGGCAGTATGGTTGTGATGAAGGCATTTATCCGTACGGAAAATGGAACCAGCTATGTATACAAAGACGTGAAGGGAACACTGAAAAAGCAGCAGATCACAGTGGGAAGCATTGTAAACAGCGGATATTATGCAGTTGTAACTTCAGGTCTGAAATCCGATGATCTTCTTGCTTTCCCATATGGTGATGCCGTGAAGGAGGGAGCCAAGACAAAAGAAGTGACTTTGGATGATATGTACAATGAATAAATAACAGGAAGGAGAAATTTCATGTTTGAAAATATACGCCTGGCTTTTCAGGGAATATGGTCACATAAGATGAGATCCTTTCTGACCATGCTGGGTATTATTATTGGTATTGCATCTATTATTGCAATTGTATCTACGATCAAAGGTACCAGTGAGCAGATCAAGGAAGATCTGATCGGGTCCGGAAACAATACCGTACAGGTTATGCTCTATGACGGAGACAGTACATACGATATGGATTATGGTTCTTACGGAAGCTCGGCCACACCGCCGGTTATTTCTGATTCCCAGAAAACGGCGATCGGAGACTTGGATCATGTGATCAGTTCTACATTTTATTACAGTAGCCAGTCTGCCAGTGTTTATTATAAAAACACAAGCTTTCAGGGCGGAACCGTGTACGGGATCGACAGCAATTATCTGAAAACGATGGGATACCTGGTCCAGTCCGGGCGGGGATTTGTACAAAAAGATTATGACAGCTACCGAAAGGTTGCTCTTGTGGATTCCAATGCTGCACAGAATATTTTCGGAAGTGAGAGCCCTGTAGGGAAAACCATTGAGGTGGGATCAGAACCGTATATCATTGTAGGTGTGATCACTCAGAGTGAGGACAGCATGCCGAAGATCAATACGATTTCTGAATACGAGGAATATTCGCAGACGATCATGGGAAGCGTGATGATCCCGGATACTACCTGGCCTGTTGCATTTAAATTTGATCAGCCGCAAAATGTGACAGTCCGTGCAGACAGCACAGATAATATGAGTTCTGTAGGAAAAGCAGCAGAGGATATTCTGAATACAGGAATCCAGAATGAAAAAAACAAATCGAACTTTAAATATAAAGCGGAAGACATTATGGAGAAGGTTAAGAATCTCCAGAAGCTCAGCGAAAGTACCAATCAGCAGCTGATCTGGATCGCAAGTATCTCCCTGCTTGTTGGTGGTATCGGTGTTATGAATATTATGCTTGTATCTGTCACAGAACGTACCAGCGAAATCGGACTGAAAAAAGCTATCGGAGCAAGAAAAAAAGTGATCCTGGGACAGTTTCTGACGGAAGCTTCGGTGCTGACCAGTATCGGAGGAATCATTGGTGTGGTCCTTGGGATCATCCTGTCAAAAATGGTGTCTCAGGTGTCAGGAGCACCAACAGCCATCAGCGTTCCGGCAATTATCGGTTCGGTGGTATTTTCCATGCTGATCGGTCTGATCTTCGGACTTCTCCCATCTGTAAAGGCAGCTAATCTTAATCCGATCGATGCCCTTCGAAGTGAATAAAAAGATATACATACATATAGCATCTGCAATTGCCGGAAGGATTCCGGCGGCAGATGCTTATTTTTATATCTGAAAGTATTGTTCAGGTTTTATGAAGCTCTGCGGTCTTTATTTTGTCACTTTTGCTGTATATATGACAAAAAAAGAAAGTATAAATAGAGTTTTTACAGGTTTTTTAGAGATCATAAAAAAATCGTGGCAGAATCTTTGGATAGTATGATATAATACACCATAAGTGGGCAAATATAAAAACAGAAGGAGATAATTTCATGAAGGTTTTGGAAGGTAAATCTGTATTTTCCGGTATTGCGATCGGTAAGATCTCAATCCTCCAGAAAGTTGACGCCAGTGTTAAACGTGTTCACGTGGAGGATCCGGAAGAAGAGGTAAAGCGTGTGGAGGCAGCCAGAGAGCAGGCTGTGGCACAGCTTCAGAAGCTTTATGACAAGGCTCTTCAGGAAGTTGGAGAGTCCGGAGCGGCAATCTTTGAGGTTCATCAGATGATGCTGGATGATGATGACTATCTGGATTCCATCCACAACATTATCCGTACAGAGTCTGTAAATGCAGAATATGCGGTTGCAACAACTGGTGATAACTTCTCATCAATGTTCGCACAGATGGACGACGATTATATGAAAGCAAGAGCAGCTGATGTAAAGGATATCTCAGACCGTCTGGTACGTGTGCTTTCCGGCCATGGAGATGGAGAGCTTGAAGCATCCGAGCCGGTGATCGTGGTTGCAGAGGATCTTGCACCAAGTGAGACTGTACAGATGGATAAGAGCAAGGTTCTTGCTTTTGTCACAAGAAAAGGTTCTTCTAACTCACATACTGCGATTCTTGCGAGAACCATGAATATTCCGGCGCTGATCAATATTGAATACGATGAGTCCATGGACGGTAAGATGGCAGTCGTAGACGGAAAGAGCGGAAATCTGATCGTTGAGCCGGATGCAGAGACCCTTAAAAAATATGAGGATATGCGTGCCGATGAACTTGCACAGCGTGCAATGCTCAAAGAACTGAAAGGTAAAGAAACTGTTACCAAGAGCGGTCGTAAGCTCCACCTTTATGCCAACATCGGAAGTACAGGTGATGTTGCGAATGTACTTGCCAATGATGCGGAAGGCATCGGACTTTTCCGAAGTGAGTTCGTATACCTGGAAAAAGAAGACTATCCTACAGAGGAAGAGCAGTTCCAGGTTTACAAGACCGTAGCTCAGAATATGGCCGGCAAAAAAGTTATCATTCGTACTCTGGATATCGGAGCGGACAAGCAGATCGATTATTTTAATATGGCGCATGAGGAGAACCCTGCAATGGGATATCGTGCGATCCGTATCTGTCTGGACCGTCCGGAA
The DNA here is from genome assembly GCF_008680535.1 of Blautia sp. LMAG:36. NCBI lineage: Bacteria > Bacillati > Bacillota > Clostridia > Lachnospirales > Lachnospiraceae > Blautia > Blautia sp. LMAG:36. The sequence continues at coordinate 6,521 of NZ_NALB01000010.1, forward strand.
GTATTTAAGACACAGCTGAGAGCGCTTTTCCGTGCAAGCATGTTCGGAAATATTTCCATCATGTATCCGATGATCATCTCTGTAACAGAGGTGAAGCAGATCAAGGCTATTGTAGCAGAAGTAAAAGCAGAGCTTAAGGAACAGGGGATCCCGTTCCGTGATGACGTGGAGCAGGGTATCATGATCGAGACTCCGGCAGCTGTTATGATCAGTGATCTTCTTGCAAAAGAGGTTGATTTCTTCAGTATCGGAACCAATGATCTGACCCAGTATACACTGGCTATTGACCGTCAGAATGCAAAGCTTGACAACATTTATGATTCCCATCATGAGGCAGTTCTCCGTATGATCCAGATGGTTGTGGATAATGCACACAAAGAAGGTATCTGGGCCGGAATCTGTGGTGAGCTTGGTGCGGACACTACACTTACTGAGAGATTTGTAGAGATGGGACTGGATGAGTTGTCCGTATCTCCGACATTTGTTCTTCCGGTTCGAAAGATCGTAAGAGAAATGAAATAAAACACAGATCATAAATAGATAAGGATATTTTTGATAAATAGTGTGACAGCTGCTGTGCATAAATATTTGTATGGCAGCTGTTTTTTTTAGTTACTGTTTGCGGTTACTGTTCACTGGTAATATTCCGCGAGGTGTTTTTTGTGAGCGAAGGTCACAGAAAATTTCCAATTGTGATATAGAAAAAAATATGATACACTAACATCATGGCTTTCTACAGCAGTTCAAAGAATTAGTTCATCAGGGGCTGATGCATTAATTCTTTGAACTGTGAGATAACAGACCAGGAGGAGAGAAAGAATGGGCAAAATTGCCATTGTAACAGACAGCAACAGCGGTATCACACAGGCCCAGGCCGAAGAGCTTGGCGTTTATGTGATACCGATGCCGTTTTATATTAATGAAAAAATGTATCTTGAAGGTGTAACTCTCACACAGGAAGAGTTTTATGAGAAGCTTAAGAAGGATGAACCGATCTCCACATCTCAGCCAAGTCCGGCTGATCTCTGTGATCTGTGGGACAAGCTTCTGAGAGATTATGAGGAAATCGTTCATATTCCGATGTCAAGCGGATTGAGTGCATCCTGTTCTACTGCAATGGGACTTGCTATTGATTATAATGGTCGTGTTCAGGTAGTGGATAATCAGCGGATTTCCGTAACACAGAGACAGTCTGTAATGGATGCTAAGATGCTTGCCGAGGCAGGAAAAAGTGCTGCAGAGATCAAGAAGATCCTTACAGATCAGAAACTCGATTCCAGTATTTATATCACACTTGACACCCTGAAATATCTGAAAAAAGGTGGCAGGATCACACCGGCAGCAGCAGCCATCGGAACAGTTCTGAACCTGAAGCCTGTACTTCAGATCCAGGGAGAGAAGCTGGATGCCTACGCCAAGGTCCGTGGCAAGAAGCAGGCCAAACGTGCCATGCTGAAGGCAATGAAGAATGATTGGGAAACACGTTTTAAGGAATACGCATCTGACGGTGAGATGTGTCTTCAGGCTGCTTATACAGGAAATCTGGAAGAAGCAGAAGAATTTAAAAAAGAGATCCAGGAGGTATTTCCAGGAATGGAGATACATATGGATCCCCTTTCCTTAAGTGTTGCCTGCCATATCGGTTATGGTGCCCTTGCAGTCGCATGTTCAAGAAAAGTGACGTTATAAGCATAAAATACAGAAACAAAGATATGAGGAGTTTGAAACATGAAGAAGATTATGGAACAGATGGCGGAAGAACTTTCCGCAGCATTTGAAAAAGCAGGTTATGATCCGTCCTACGGAAAAGTTACTGTTTCCAACAGACCGGACTTATGTGAGTATCAGTGTAACGGTGCTATGGCAGGAGCCAAAGCATATCACAAGGCACCGTTTATGATCGCTGATGATGTGGTAGCACAGCTGTCAGACAGCCGGATCTTTTCCAGAGCAGAAGTTGTAAAGCCTGGATTTATCAACCTGGATGTGAAACCGGAATTTGTTGCAGAATACATGAATAAGATGGCAGAGGACGAGAAGCTTTCTGTTGAGACTGCCAAGAATCCGAAGACGATCATTATCGACTATGGCGGACCAAACGTTGCCAAGCCGCTTCACGTAGGACATCTCCGTTCTGCGATCATCGGTGAGAGCATCAAGCGTATCGGACGTTTTGTAGGACATAAGGTGATCGGTGATGTACATCTTGGAGACTGGGGCCTTCAGATGGGACTGATCATCACCGAGCTGAAACACCGGAAACCGGAGCTGGTATATTTTGATGACAGCTTTACCGGTGAATATCCGGCAGAAGCACCGTTTACTATCAGCGAGCTGGAAGAGATCTATCCATGTGCCAGTGGGAAGTCAAAAGAGGATGAGGCTTACCGTAATGAGGCACTTGAGGCAACCCATCTTCTTCAGCAGGGAAAACAGGGATACATGGCTCTCTGGAATCATATTATGAATGTATCTGTAACAGACCTTAAGAGAAACTATGCGAATCTGAACGTAGATTTTGACCTCTGGAAAAAAGAATCCGATGCACAGCCATACATTCCGGATATGGTAGAGGATATGAAGAAGCGAGGATTTGCCTATGAGGATCAGGGCGCTCTTGTTGTAGATGTAAAAGAAGAGAGTGATACCAAGGAGATTCCTCCATGTATGCTTCTGAAATCAGACGGAGCTTCTCTCTATACGACCACAGACCTTGCTACTATCGTAGAGCGTATGAAACTCTTTCAGCCGGATGAGATCCTTTATGTTGTTGACAAGCGTCAGGAGCTGCATTTTATCCAGGTATTCCGCTGCGCAAGAAAAACCGGTCTTGTAAATCCGGAGACCAAGCTTTCCTTCCTTGGTTTCGGTACCATGAATGGAAAAGACGGTAAACCGTTTAAGACAAGAGAAGGCGGTGTTATGCGTCTGGAGAATCTGATCGCAGATATTGATGAGGAAATGTATCGTAAGATCGTGGAGAATCGCAGTGTAAAAGATAAAGATGCAAAGGATACTGCCAAGATCGTAGGACTTTCCGCAATCAAATACGGAGATCTTTCCAACCAGGCGACCAAGGATTACATCTTTGATGTTGACCGCTTTACATCCTTTGAGGGAAATACAGGTCCGTATATCCTTTATACTATCGTTCGTATTAAGTCGATCCTGAACCGTTATGTGCAGGAGGGAGGAGATTTAAGTACAGGTAAGATCCTTCCGGCAGTCAATGCCAGTGAGAAGAACCTGATGCTTCAGCTTTCCGGCTTTGCAGCAATGGTTGAGAACGCTTTTGAAGAAAAAGCACCACATAAGATCTGTGCATATATCTATGAGGTATCCAATGCATTTAACAGCTTTTACCATGAGACCAAGATCTTAAGCGAAGAGGATCAGGCACAGAAGGAATCCTTCCTTCAGTTGCTCCAGCTTACAAGAAGAGTGCTTGAGACAAGCATCGATCTTCTTGGATTCTCTGCACCGGATCGTATGTAAGGTATAGCTTTGCAGATACAAACACTATGAATAATGACAGACCGCCGGATAAAGAGACATTTTTGTCTGCTATATTCGGCGGACTTTTTTATATAGAAAGTTCTTTGCAAAAAGAACAGGACGTGCTATAATAGGACTTATCCTAAACGAGGGCAGATCACGAATTTCTGCCTGACTATAAGTTATCTGATTTTTTTCAAACCGGAATTCACCGGATTATCCCAAATCAATAAGAAACGTAATCATAAATATTGTCTGACAGAAATGAGAGGAAGGTGATCTGTCTGATCGGAAATGTTCTGAAAGAACGTTATTGCATTGTAGAACAAATTGGACATGGCGGAGGTGGAAGCCTTTATCTGGCAAAAGATATGGAGCTTGGTATCTGCCGTGCAGTGAAAGAGATACCGATCGCAAAGAAAAAAGAAGCCAGACTCATGCAGCATCTGGAATATCCTGCAATACCGAAGATTATCGATTATGTGGAAACAGGGGAGTATTGTTATCTGATCATGGAATATATCAAGGGTCAGTCGCTGGGAGAACTTCTCCGTTCAGGAAAACGGTTTTCTTTACGGGAAATCCTTGCTCTGGGAAAGGAGATTGCCAGAGTATTGGAATATCTTCACAGTCGGAAGCCACCGGTCTGTTACGGGGACCTGAAACCGGATAATCTTATGTTTTCTGAAACCGGGCATCTGTATCTGATAGATCTTGGAAGTGCCATGTTCGATCATGGAAAAAGAAAACAGATCTGTGAAGGAACGAAAGGCTATGCGGCGCCGGAGCAGTATCAGGGCTACTTAAGACCGGGAAGTGATATTTATGCTCTGGGGAAGACCCTGGAAAAGCTTTGCGGAAAAAAGAAATGGCAGTGGTTTTTATATCCGGATTTTTTCTGGCTTCTGTTCCGATGTACCAGAAAACAGGAAAAATACAGATATTCGGATATGTCAGTGGTTCAGAAGAAAATCCAAAAGCTGGAAAACAGATATCGGATGATCACTTGGAGAAAACGATTTCTGGAAGCGGCAGCTGCAGGGATTCTGATAGGAACACTGATCTTGATAGCAGGATTGCTGAAAACGGAAGAATTTTCTGTGGCGATCTCAGAAGTAACAGATTTGTATTACGAAGCCAGACAGTATCCGGAAGACTCAAAAGATCGGGAAAAGTGCTGTATGGCAGCGGAAAAGAGACTCCAGAGGTTAAGTAGAAATTATGGGGAAAAAGAACAGCAGCGTCGTATTGAGCTATTGCTGGCATGGAATGCGGAGCTTTTGTGTGAACCGGAAAAAGCGGCTTTATATTATGAAAATCTTCTTTTGTATGATGCAGAATATCCTGTGGCCTACGGGGAATATGGGATGTTTCTTATTCGGACCGGTCAGAAAGAGGCCAGCAGAAAGCTGTGGGAAGATTATAAAGAGAAAGAAAAAGCGGAATTACTGGATGACAGTGAAAGCAGAAATCTGCAGCTTTGGGAGGAGATCAATGAGAAAAAGAAGAGAAAGTGATCAGAAAAAACCAAAAGAAATGAAAATTCCTAGTAGGAAAACCTGTTTTATTGTTTTGTTTCTGCTGGTCTTATGCAGCTGGATGATCCCTTCCATTGCTGTCTATGGATTTGATGTGTCAGGAATGGATAGTTTTGATACCGGCGGATTTGATATGAATGTGGGAGAAGGAACCGGACAGCTGCCGGAAGACTGGGAAGAAAGCTATGCAGGAGAAGGAAGTGATGATAGTAATTGGAACAGAGAAGAAGGAAATACTGAGGAGTATTCCGCTGCCTGGGTAGAATCAGAGAATGATCAGGAGGAGTCTGCACAATGGAATTTAGATTTTCAGACAGATGAGGTACGTTCTCAGGAAGAAAGCTTTATGGAAAATGGAAATACTGCGGCAGAAGTAGAGATAGCTGATACACCTGCGGAAAAACTGACGGAAACGCCGATACCAACAAAACTGCCAATACTGACTGAACAACCAATCCCCATACAGACAGTGACAGCAAGTCCATCTGTAACGTTGACTCAAAAACCAGTTCGAAAGTCAGTGACAGATGCATCAAAGAGGGAGAAGAAGCAAAATCCGGCATTATCTTACTATCGGACAGAACCAACAGGAACGTCGGATAGGAAAAAAGAAAAAGAGCAAAAACCGGTGATCCGAATGAAAACAGACGGTAACAGGATCCGGATAGAGATCAGTCCGGATATTCCGTTCCAGATCCTTTCATTTCGGATCAATGGAAAAGAATGTGATTTTTACTGGCAAGGAAAAAAGCTTCTGGCGGAATTACCGAAAAAAAGCAGAAATCCCTGGAAAGTAGAACTCATAGGTTTTGTGAAATCCGGGAAGCTGTACTATGAAACCATGGACTTACCAGAAAAACAGTGATACAATAGGCATACTTACTGATTATTTTATACAACAGGAGGAATTTATGTATAAGGCAATCTTTTTTGATCTGGACGGAACACTGACAGAATCCGGAGAGGGGATTACGAAATCTGTACAGTATGCACTGGAGAAGCTTGGAGTTTCGGCACCGGAGCTGGAGCCATTGAAGGTTTTTGTGGGTCCGCCGCTTCTGGAACAGTTTATGAAATATGCGGGATTTGATAAAGAGACAGCACAGAAGGGAATTGAATATTACAGAGAGCGGTATTCAGAAAAAGGAATGTATGAGAACACCGTTTATCCGGGTGTGGAAAACACTTTGGCAGAACTGAAACGTCGTGGCTACCGGCTGGCAGTGGCGTCTGCGAAACCGACCTTTTACGTAACACAGATCATGGACCATTTTAATCTGAGCCGGTATTTTGAGGTGATCGCCGGGACGGACCTCAATGGACCGAAAGTAACCAAATCTCAGGTGATCGAGGAAGCTCTGGAAAGAATGAGCCTTTCTGACCACCGTGACCAGGTGATCATGGTGGGTGACAGAGAACATGACATTCTTGGAGCCAGACGATGCGGGATCCAGTGTGTGGCTGTATCTTACGGATATGGAAGCAGAGAAGAACTGGAAAAGGCACAGCCTCTTCAGATCGTAGCTTCCGCAGATGAACTTCTGAATTTTTTCGTCTGACCCCTCTGCACAGACAGAATATTTTTCAAATAGTGTGGAGGGAGCTTTATCCGGCAGGAATCCATTATCTTATCGGACAGATCCTCGGAAGCGCCGTGCTTCTCTGGCTGGCAGGGCATGTCGGCAACGCACAGGAAAGGTACTATAGTTATACGCTGGTGATCACCGGACTTACCGGAGTGTTGGTTATGTTTCCGGCAGTATATTTTTATCGGAAGGATCGTATAGGAAGGCTGATCGGCGGTTTGACTTCCGTTGAGGAACAAAGGCTATCTATTCCTGAAATGCTGCTTCTTCTTGCTGCTGGAGCCGGATTTGCCCAGTATGCCAATGTGCTAGTGGCGATCCTGCAGAACTGGATCTCATCCAGCTATGGAGAGACGATGACGAAGATTACTTCAGGAAAGAGTTTATTTATGATGATCTTCTGGATGGGAATCATAGCGCCTGTTGCAGAAGAAATGATCTTTCGCTGGCTGATCTATCTGCGACTTCGGGATCACTTTTCAGTGCTGGTTTCCGCTGTGATCTCTGCGGCGTTTTTCGGAATTTATCACGGAAATGTCCTGCAGGCTGTGTATGCGTTTGTTCTGGGAGGGATTTCTGCGTGGTTTCTGGAGATGGGCGGTAATAAGTGGACCAGTGTGCTGATGCACATCGGAGCCAATACCTGGATACTTATTTTCAGTGAATACGCCCAGACTCTGGTGGAAAAAGCCGGAGCAGGAAGCCTTCTGATGATCTATGGTGTTTTTGCGGCAGCGATGATCGGAGGATATCAGTATTTTGCACGCCGGGGAGAAAAACGTGGCTACCGGGCTGTCTGATCCAATGTGGAACACGAATGTCTGCCTGCTACTGGATCAGGCAGAGTGATAGATGAATATTTGCTTTACAGAGAATCTGTAGTGGAATCATAGTATAAGGATGCCATTACAGATTTTTTTTATAAAAATATGCCGGAATCTTTTGCTGCCGGTAAATTTATATAGATTTTATATTTATTTAAGAGACCATTTCTTGCGTACCTTTGTATCATGTGCTATCATAAGTGTATTAAAAGAATTAATACACTTAATACACAGATTACAGAGAAAGGAGCGTCGTATGTTATTCTTGGACTATCAGGACAGACGTCCCATTTACGAACAGATCGTAGAGAAATTCCGGATGCTGATCCTGTCAGGAGCTGTGGAGCCATCTTCCAAGATGCCGTCTGTGCGGCAGCTGGCCGTGGAATTATCCATCAATCCCAATACCATCCAGCGGGCATATATGGAACTGGAGCAGCAGGGGCTGATCTGTCCGGTGAAGGGAAAAGGTAGTTTTGTCACAGACAGCAGCAGGATCAGGCAGATCGGTGTGGAAGAAACCTTAAGTGAGCTGAAAAAGATCACAGAAAAGGGAATGGCTCTGGGAGTAGGGGAGGAAGAAATGATTGATGTGATCTGCTCATGCTATAAGGAGGGAAACGATGATTGAGATAAAAAACTGTAGCAAAGCTTTTGGTAAGATACAGGCAGTAAATAAGGTCACCATGGATATCGGGGAACGGGAGGTTTTTGGACTGATCGGTTCCAACGGTGCGGGAAAAAGTACTCTGCTTCGTATCATGGCCGGGATCATCCGTCAGGACAGAGGAGAGGTGCTGATGGATGAAGAACCGGTTTTTGAAAATGAAAGGATCAAAGAGCATTTTTTCTACATCCCGGACGATGCATATATTCCGGCAAATTACAATGCTCTGGACATGGCAGAATTTTACCGTTGTATTTATCCGGGATTTCAGCAGGCGCGTTTTGAGACAATGATGAAGCAGTTTCATCTGGATGGAAAACGAAAAATCAGCACTTTTTCCAAGGGAATGAAGAAACAGCTTCTGGTGATCCTGGGAATCAGTACAGGAACGAAATATCTGTTTTGTGATGAAACCTTTGATGGCCTGGACCCGGTAATGCGCCAGGCAGTAAAAAGTATTTTTGCATCGGAGATCATGAGTCGTGAATTTACGCCGGTGATCGCTTCCCACAATCTTCGGGAGCTGGAAGATATCTGCGATCACATCGGGCTTCTTCATCAGGGAGGAATTCTCCTTTCCAGAGATCTGGAGGATATGAAATTCCACATCCATAAGATCCAGTGTGTACTTACTGACAAAAAGAAAGAAGAAGAATTAAAGAAAGAGCTGGATGTTTTGAAAACAGAGCATCAGGGCTCCCTGTTGCTTATTACTGCAAGGGGAACAAGAAGAGAGATCATGGAGAAGATACAGGCAAAAAATCCTCTTTTCTGCGAAGTGCTCCCACTGACTCTGGAAGAAATATTTATCAGCGAAACGGAGGTGGCAGGCTATGAAGTCAAAAATTTATTCCAGTGAGTATATGAAATCCTCTTCTAAAGGACAAAGATGGATCCCGGCATTTGCCATGATCGCATTTCTCCTTGCATTTCCGGTAGCGGAACTTATTCTGATGGGAAAATGGAATGAGCGCAGTTATACTCAGAGTCAGCTTTCCTATCTGTATTCCAGCCTGTGGAACAGTGACTTTCTCACAATGGGAGCAGCTGTGGCTGCGGTAACCGCATTTTTTGCAGCAGTAAGCGGCTTCTGGTATCTGTATTCCCCGAGAAAAGTGGATTTCTATCACAGCCTTCCGGTAAAGCGAAGTGCACTGTTTCTGCACAGAGTATTGTTGGCTGTTCTTTATTATCTGGTGCCATATGTGATCATGGAATTTGCTGCGGTATGCATCGGGGCAGCCAGAGGATATTACAGCCTTTCCATTATGAAAAAGGCACTGATCCTGCTGGTGCTCCATCTCCTGATGTATCTTCTGGTGTATTTTTCCACAGTGCTGGTGATCGCCTGCACCGGTACCATGTTGATGGGAGCACTTGCATGGGCAGGGCTGTTTACCTACAGTATCGTTCTGGCAGTGATGCTGCAGTTAAGCGGACATTTATTTTTTGATACCTGGTACGAGGGCAGTTACGGAATTCTGGCAGCAGTGCGGAATCTGGGATCTCCTCTTATGGTGATCGTAAGCTTTATAGATAGATACAGCAGCGGAAGCTTTGGAAAGCAGTTGCTGATACTGATCCTTACGCTGTTTATCATGGCAGCACTTTCCTGGATGGCATTTTGTAGACGAAGGTCAGAGAATACCGGAAAAGCTCTGGTATATACCTGGATGGAGCCGGTCTTAAGTGCCCTGATCACAATACCATCCGGACTGGGGATCGGTCTGATCTTTTATATGATTCCGGAAGATTCATCCAAAACAGCATGGTGGATCTTCGGAATGATACTGGGAACGATCCTGGTCCATGGAATTCTGGAAGTGATCTATGAAATGGATTTTCGCAGATTTTTCCGCGGAAAAGTGCAGCTTATGATCTTTGGAGGTGTTGTGGCAATCTGTGCGCTGACCATGAAAATGGATCTTCTGGGATATGACAGTTATTTTCCGGCTTATGACAATCTTCAGGGAGTTGTGATAAATGTAAGCAATCTCTCATATGCAGAGCAGCTTTGCAATGTGGAAAAAAAAGAAGACGGAATCTATAAGATCCGGTATACTGCTACCTCAGACAATAGTTCTGGTCTGCTGGATCAGCCGGTAATGAAAAGTAAAGCATTATATAACAGTCTGAAGGATATCAGGCTTCAGAATGAAAAAGGAAAAAAATCAGGAAGGCGCATGTATGTGCGCTACATAAATAAACAGGGATTCAGTGTATGCAGAGGCTATATTGTATCCTCTGCACAGGCACAGAATCTTATGGAAGCCCTGTATGATGAGCAGACATGGAAAGAAGACAGATATTCATTTTTTCAGCTGGACAAACAGTATCTGAAAGAGGTCACCGGTATTTTCTGTGACGGAGATATTCAAACCTTATTTGAGAAAAATGCAGAGAAGCGTCAGGCGCTGGCAGAGGCGTTGAGAAAGGACATTCTGGAAAACGGCGGTCAGACAGTAAAAGACCAGCCATGTGCAATGCTGATGTTCGATTATGCGGGAATTCCGTCAGAAGGATACATGGATGAATGGGGAATGAATGTACCGGCTGTGCAGGAAGGAGAGAGGGTGTCTACCTCCGTTCTGGTGTATCCGGCATATAAGAGAACACTTGCAATTTTGGAAGAAACAGGATATCCTCTTTCTATGGATAAGCTGTCTGTTGAGTATATTGATGTTTATTACTTCAGCTCCGAAGCTGCCGGCGAAGATGATGAAGTTTTTTCCGACACTGAGCCCATTTCGGATCTTGAAGAAACAGATAACGGTTATAAAGTCCGTTACGATAAAAAGGAACAGCTGGAAGCTCTGAAAAAATGTATCCGTCCATCACAGCTGGTAAACGGATGGACTATCTGGAATGCAGATGCCACAATGGAAGTGGTTCTGGAAGGACAGGAGAGCACCGGCGGGGATTCCGGACTTTATATGACATTTGCCGGTGAGATCCCGGATTTTATCAAAGCAGATGCAAAGGCAGCCCATGTAACAGAATGGGAGGTAAATGATTAATGGAAAAACCAGTCCGGCTAGATAAATTTCTGGCAGATGCCGGCGCAGGTACAAGAAGCGAGGTAAAAAAATACATACAGAAGGGTCAGGTGCAGGTTAACGGGAAACCTGTGAAGAAACCGGAGCTGAAAGTAACAGAAGAAGATCAGGTGGTTATGAACGGGCAGGAGATCCATGCTGCACCGGAATATGTATACTATCTTTTTAACAAGCCGGCAGGCTGTGTCAGCGCAACGGAGGACTCCAGAGATAAAACGGTTCTCGACTACATTGAAGAGAAAGACAGAAGAAAGGGTCTTTTTCCGGTGGGACGCTTGGATAAAGATACAGAAGGCTTTCTTCTGATCACAGATGACGGTCCTCTGGCACACGAGCTTCTTTCTCCGAAAAAGCATGTGGATAAGACCTACTATGCAAAAGTATCCGGGAAAGTGACAGAAGAAGATGTCGTGAAGCTGGCAGAAGGCGTGGATATCGGGGAAAAAGATCTCACACGACCGGCAAGGCTGGAGATCCTTTCCACCTGGGAGTCCGGTACAGAATCTGCAGAAGCCGGTAAGAACTGGGAATCTGAGATCCGACTTACCATCCACGAGGGAAAATTCCATCAGGTAAAACGGATGATGGAGGCACTGGGAAAAAAAGTAACTTATTTGAAAAGACTATCCATGGGGCCGCTGGCGCTTCCTTCAGATCTTCCGACAGGAAAATATCGTTCGCTCACCGAAAAAGAGCTGGAGCTTCTGAAGTCTGCCGGAAACCGCTGAAAAACAGAAAAAAATTGGAAAAATCCCCTTTACATAAGGGGATTTTCTATGCTATAATTCAGAAGTTGCAAAAATAAGCACGCACGGCGATTCTATAAGGATGGTGCCCTACGGTGTGAGGATGGGTCCAGAGAGAAGGCGACCTGTGCGGAAGAATTTAACCAAAAAGGAGAAAAGACATGAGCGTTATTTCAATGAAGCAGCTTTTAGAGGCAGGTGTTCATTTCGGACATCAGACAAGAAGATGGAACCCTAAAATGGCTCCGTACATCTACACAGAGAGAAATGGTATCTATATCATCGATCTTCAGCAGTCTGTAGGAATGGTTGACGATGCTTACAATGCAGTAGCAGATATCGTTGCCAACGGTGGACACATCCTTTTCGTAGGAACTAAGAAACAGGCTCAGGATGCTATCCGTACAGAGGCAGAGCGTTGTGGAGAGTTCTTCGTAAATGAGAGATGGCTTGGTGGTATGCTTACAAACTTCAAGACAATCCAGAGCCGTATCGCAAGACTGAAAGAGATCGAGACAATGGAAGCTGATGGAACATTCGACGTACTTCCTAAGAAAGAAGTTATCGAGCTTCGCAAAGAGCTTGTTAAGCTTCAGAAGAACCTTGGCGGAATCAAAGAGATGAAGAGAATCCCGGATGCTATCTTTATCGTAGATCCTAAGAAAGAGAGAATCTGCGTACAGGAGGCTCATACACTTGGAATCCCGCTTATCGGTATCTGCGATACTAACTGTGATCCGGAAGAGCTTGACTATGTGATCCCGGGAAATGACGATGCTATCCGTGCAGTAAAACTCATCGTTTCCAAGATGGCTGACGCTGTTATCGAGGCTAAGCAGGGAACTGCTGAGGCAGATGGCGAGATCGAGGCTGAGTCTGAGGAGTTTGCAGCTACAGAGGAATAATTCGTATAAACAGAATATTTCAGGAGGAAACGAACAATGGCTATTACAGCAGCACAGGTAAAAGAGTTAAGAGAGATGACCGGCGCCGGAATGATGGATTGTAAGAAAGCTCTTACATCTACAGATGGTGATATGGATAAAGCAGTTGAGTTCCTGCGTGAGAAGGGTCTTGCTACAGCACAGAAGAAAGCAAGCCGTATCGCAGCAGAGGGTCTTTGCAAAACTCTGGTAACAGAGGATGGAAAGAAAGCAGTCGTTGTTGAGGTTAATGCTGAGACAGACTTCGTTGCAAAGAATGAGAAATTCCAGAGCTATGTTGCAGATGTTGCAGCACAGGCACTTAACACAACAGCAGCTGATATCGATGCTTTCCTTGCTGAGGCATGGGCACTTGATACAACTAAGACTGTAAAAGAGGCTCTTGCAGCTCAGATCGCAGTAATCGGCGAGAACATGAACATCCGTAGATTTGCTCAGGTTGAGGAGCAGAACGGATTCATCGCTTCCTACACTCATATGGGTGGAAAGATCGGCGTTCTTGTAGACGTTGAGACAGATGTTGTTAACGATGCTGTTAAAGAGATGGCTAAGAACGTAGCTATGCAGATCGCAGCTCTGAAACCGCAGTACACAAGCGACAAGGAAGTAAGCGCTGACTATATCGAGCATGAGAAAGAGATCCTTATGGCTCAGATCCAGAACGACCCGAAGGAGTCCCAGAAACCGGCTAAGGTTATCGAGGGAATGATCACAGGACGTATCAAGAAAGAGCTCAAAGAGATCTGCCTTCTTGACCAGACATACGTAAAAGCAGAGGACGGAAAACAGTCCGTTGCTAAATACGTAGAGCAGGTAGCAAAAGAGAACGGCGCTAAGATCCAGATCAAAGGCTTCGTTCGCTACGAGACAGGCGATGGCCTTGAGAAGAAAGAAGAGAACTTCGCTGAGGAAGTTGCAAAACAGATGAACGCATAATCTTACAGTTCGCATAAGAATTTGAATCGTAATTTTATCATGTAAATCAATGAAAAACCTTGAATTTCCTATGAAAATGGGATGATTCAAGGTTTTTTTGCGTATTGGGGAATAAATTCGAGACTGTGAGAAAAAGTCTGTAAATAAGATTCTTCTATGATATGCAAGGGTGGCAAGCCTGAAAATCAGGCTTCTCACCCTTGTTTTATATATAACAGTGGTAGGGCGGTGGAATTTAAATAAAAAATTTACACTTTACAAATAACAGATAAAGTATTAAAATAAACAAAAGATATCTTCAGGGCAGGGTGTGATTCCCTACCGGCGGTAGAGCCCGCGAGCCGAAAGGCATGATCCGGTGAGATTCCGGGGCCGACAGTATAGTCTGGATGGAAGAAGATGATAGTACAGTTGATTTTTGTATGAATGAATGTAGTATCAGAGCTCTGAGATGGTGATCCATTTCAGAGCTTTTTATGTAGGAAATAATCAGACATTCATTTATTGATCATATGTAACAGATCAATTCCACCCTGCAGATATTTCTGCAGGCTTTTTTTGTATTTGGCACATCGTTTTTGAAATAAATATACCACTCACTTGTCTGTGAATCCGATTGCACAGGTCTAAAAGCCTTAGCGTACCAGACAAAGAACAGGAATAAGAAAGAAGGAATAGAAATGACGGATCAGGAATATATGCTTCGGGCGATTCAGCTGGCCAAAAAAGGAGAAGGCTGGACGAATCCCAATCCGATGGTAGGGGCAGTGATCGTAAAAGACGGAAGGATCATCGGGGAAGGCTATCATAAAAAGTATGGAGAACTTCACGCAGAACGTAATGCTATTGCTTCTCTTACAGAACCAGCAGAAGGTGCGGTGATTTATGTTACACTGGAGCCTTGCTGTCATCATGGAAAAACACCTCCATGTACGGAAGCGATCATTGAACAGAAGATCAGAAAAGTGGTGATCGGTTCCCGAGATCCGAATCCGAAAGTGGCAGGAAAAGGTGTACAGATGTTAAGGGAAGCCGGTGTAACAGTAGTTGAAGATTTTATGAGAGAAGAATGTGATCAGCTGAATCCGGTGTTTTTCCATTATATTACTACGAAAACCCCATACGTGGTGATGAAGTATGCCATGACACTGGATGGGAAGATCGCAACGAAGACAGGAGCATCAAAATGGATCACCGGAGAAGCGGCAAGAAAAGAAGTACAGCATATGCGGCATCAGTACATGGGGATCATGGCAGGTATTGGAACTGTGCTTGCAGATGATCCGATGTTAAACGTCCGGGTAGAAGGCTGGAAAAGTCCTGTCAGGATTGTGTGCGACAGTAAGCTCAGGATCCCGCCGGACAGTCAGATCGTAAAAAGTGCGGAAAAGTACCGGACGATCGTGGCTTATGCAGATCAGAAAAATACAGAAGAAAAAATAAAAATATTACATACCATGGGAGTTGAGACCATTTACTGTCCGGATGAAAAGGATCAGATAGACCTTAAGAAGCTGATGACAGATCTTGGAAACAGGGGTATTGACAGCATCCTCCTGGAGGGAGGCGGTACGTTAAATGACAGTGCCCTGCGAGCCGGAATTGTAAAGGAAGTACAGGCTTTTGTGGCACCAAAGCTGTTTGGTGGTGTGGCCGGGAAGACACCGGTAGAAGGTATCGGAGTTGAATTCCCGTCTGAAGCAGTAGAACTGAAATATACAGATATCTGCCAGATCGGTGAGGACATCCGGATAAGATGTCAGGTGTGTGAGAAAAAACAGGAGGAATCATGTTTACAGGAATCGTAGAAGAGAAAGGAAAAGTCCGTTATATA
This sequence comes from Blautia sp. LMAG:36, assembly GCF_008680535.1. Lineage (NCBI taxonomy): Bacteria > Bacillati > Bacillota > Clostridia > Lachnospirales > Lachnospiraceae > Blautia > Blautia sp. LMAG:36. Next base: position 22,147 of record NZ_NALB01000010.1, read on the forward strand.
CAGCTGACAGGAGAATCAGGGATCCTGGCAGTGAAAGCCCGGAAAGTCCTGGAAGGGACAAGGATCGGTGACAGTATTGCTGTGAATGGTGTGTGTCTGACAGTTACGTCGATCCAGCCGGACGGATTTACTGCCGATGTGATGGCAGAGACGATCAGAAGAAGCAGTCTTGGCAGTTGTAAAGCTGGAAGCCAGGTAAACCTGGAACGTGCAATGGCTGCAGATGGCAGGTTCGGGGGACACATAGTAAGCGGTCATATTGATGGAACTGGAGTGATACGTTCCATGCTCCGGGAAGAAAATGCCATCTGGGTATCAATTGAGACATCGCCACAGATCTTGCATCTGATCGTGGAAAAAGGATCCGTTTGTATTGATGGAATCAGCCTGACAGTTGCAAGGGTTGATGAAGCTGGTTTTCAGGTGTCGGTCATTCCACATACAGGAGAAGAAACCACCCTTTTGGAAAAGGTGCCGGGGGATCTGGTTAATCTGGAAAATGATGTGATCGGAAAATATGTAGAAAAACTGCTTGGCATCAGAAAAAATGAAGAAGAGAAAAAAGAATCCGGAATTACGATGGAGTTTCTTGAAGAATTCGGCTTTTAGAACAGGAGGATATACAGTATGTCACAAAATTATCAGTACAACACAATTGAAGAGGCACTTAGGGATCTTAAGGAAGGAAAAATAATTCTGGTCACAGATGATCCGGACAGAGAAAATGAGGGAGATCTGATATGTGCGGCAGAGTTTGCGACCCGGGAAAATATTAATTTCATGGCGACTTATGCAAAGGGTCTTATCTGTACACCGATGAGTGCAGAAATTGCGGCGAGATTGAATTTTCCGCCGATGGTTGCTGAGAACACGGACAATCACAGTACAGCATTTACCGTGGCAGTGGATCACGCAGATACAACCACCGGTATCTCTGCGGCAGAACGCTCCTATACCATTATGAAGTGTGTGGATGATCAGTCAAAACCGGAGGATTTCAGAAGACCGGGACATGTATTTCCGCTTATTTCCAGAAAAGGCGGGGTTCTGGTACGAAATGGTCATACGGAGGCAACAACAGATCTTATGAGACTTGCCGGACTGAAAGAATGCGGCGTGTGCTGTGAAGTTATGAAAGAAGATGGCACTATGATGCGTACATCACAGCTATGGGAAATGGCAAAAGAGCATAACCTTACATTTATTACGATCCGTGATCTGCAGGATTATATAAGAATACATGAAAAGCATGTAAAGGAGGAAGCAGCTGCAAACCTCCCAACGCAGTACGGTGATTTTAAAATGTATGGCTATATCAATGACATTACAGGAGAGCATCATCTGGCACTGGTAAAAGGTGATCTAGGAGATGGTGAGGATGTGCTTTGCCGTGTACATTCGGAGTGCCTGACAGGAGATGCATTCGGATCGCTCAGATGTGACTGCGGCCTGCAGCTGCAGACAGCGATGCGCCAGGTAGAGGCGGAAGGCAGAGGGATCATTCTGTATATGAGACAGGAAGGCAGAGGGATCGGACTGATCAATAAGATCAAAGCCTATGCGCTTCAGGAACAGGGATATGATACCGTGGAGGCTAATGTGAAGTTAGGGTTTGCACCGGATCTCAGAGAGTACTGGGTTGGGGCACAGATACTGTCAGACCTTGGTGTGAAATCATTAAGATTACTGACCAATAACCCGGATAAAGTCTATGGGCTTGGCGAATTCGGGCTGAAGATCAATGAGAGAGTACCTTTGGAGATTCCGGTACAAAAATATGACCGGAAGTATATGAAAACGAAGCAGGAAAAGATGGGTCATATTTTTAAAGAAATAAATTTATAAAAAACAGCAAATAGCAGGAGGAAGAAAAAATGAGACAGATCAATTTAGTAGAAGGAAAAGTAGTAGCACCGGAGGGAATGAAAGTTGGTATCGTGGCAGCGAGATTCAATGAGATCATTGTGAATAAATTATTGGGAGGGGCAGTCGACGGACTGGTAAGACATGGAGTAGAAGAAGAGAATATTACTGCAGCATGGGTGCCGGGAGCATTTGAGATTCCGCTTACAGCACAGAAAATGGCACAGTCAGGAAAATATGATGCAGTTATCTGCGTGGGAGCTGTCATTCGTGGAGATACTTCACATTATGATCTGGTGTGCAATGAATCTGCCAAGGGGATCGCACAGGTTGAACTTGCAACAGGGATCCCGGTCTTATTCGGAGTGATCACGACTGAGAATATCGAGCAGGCTATTGCGCGTGCAGGAAGCAAAGCGGGAAATAAAGGCTATGACTGTGCGTTATCTGCGATCGAGATGGTCAATCTGATGAAGCAGCTCTAATAGACAGGAAAATAAATGATGACAAAAACGATCATATTCGATTATGATGGAACGATCCATCATACCCTTGGAATCTATGAACCGGCATTTCGCGAAACCTATCAGTGGCTGACAGAACAGAAGGCTGCAGAAGAACGGGAGATAGGCTCGGCGGAAATTGCCGGCTGGCTGGGATTTAACAGTAAGGAGATGTGGAATACATTTTTGCCGGAGCTGGATCAGAGCTATAAAGAGCAGGCGAGCAGGATGGTAGGAGAACTGATGGTCAGACAGATCAGGAAGCATAAGGCAGTGTGGTATCCGGGAGCAGAGGAGATGCTTACAGCCTTGAAGAACCGGGGATATCATCTTGTGATCTTAAGTAACTGTAAAGCTTCCTATCGTGAGGCGCATTGGAAGGAATTTGGGATGGAACGATGGTTCGATCATTTTTATGACTGCGAATCGTATGGATTCCGTCCAAAGACAGAAATTGTGCAGGAAATCATCCGGGAATATACAGGCCCTTATCTGGTGGTCGGAGATAGGAGGCAGGATCTGGAATGTGCCAGAGCCTGCAAAAGCCCATTTATAGGATGCCTGTATGGATATGGTGAGAGCGGGGAGCTGAACGGAGCAGATCGTCTTGCGGAACATATAGAGGATATACCACAGTTGGTGATATGAGGATGAGTTCAGCTTTATCCGAAAGTAGAAGCTGTACACTGACAGAAGGCATAGGACTGACGGGAACGGCATAAATATTATAAAAATCCGAAGGATCCTAAAATATGATTTCCCTCAGTCTATGTATGATCGTAAAAAATGAAGAAGCAGTTCTTGAGAGGATCTTGAAGCCGGTTTCTCAGGTGATGGATGCGATCTTGATCGCAGATACCGGTTCTTCAGACAGAACAAAAGAGATCGCGGAGCAGTATACGTCGCAGGTGTTTGATTTTCCCTGGTGTGATGATTTTTCTGCTCCGCGTAATTTTCTTCTGGAAAAAGTCCGCACCGATTACTGGATGTGGCTGGATGCGGATGATGTCCTAGATGAAGAAAATCTGGAAAAACTGAAGAGTCTTAAAGAAACTCTGGATCCCGGAACAGATGTTGTAATGATGGAATATGCGGCAGGGTTTGACCAGAGCGGGAGAACAACATTTTCTTATTTTCGGGAGCGGATAATGAAAACATCCAGAAATTTCAGATGGAATGGGGCAGTTCATGAAACTGTGATTCCGGAGGGAAATATCATTTATTCAGATGTGGTGATCCGGCACCGGAAATGTGGAAAAGGTGATCCGGACCGTAATCTTCGCATTTATGAAAAAATGCTGGCAGGAGGAGAAACGCTGGAACCTAGACATCAGCTTTATTATGGGAGAGAACTGTATTATCATCAGCGTTATCCGGAGACAGAGGCTGTGTTGGTGGAGTTCCTGAAAAATCCGTCCGGATGGCTGGAAAATAAGATCGATGCCTGTTTTGTACTTGGACAGTGCTACCGGAAAATGGGAGAAAAAAAGTACGCACTGGAAGCTTTTCTGTACAGTCTGACTATGGATGTGCCGAGGGCGGAAATCTGCTGTGAGGTCGGTAAGATCTTTCTGGAAAGAGAGCTGCCCAGACAGGCTGCCTACTGGTACGGGCAGGCGCTCACTGTGCCTTCAGATAAGAAAAAGGGTGGATTTTTTATGGCTGAGTATCATGGGTTTGTGCCATATATGCAGCTTTGCGTTTGTTATGATAAAATGGGATGCCCGGAGCAGGCATTCTTTTTTCATAAGAAAGCGATGGAACTGAAGCCGGAAGATCCGGGAGTATTGTATGACCAGAAATATTTCCGGGAAAAATATGGTCTGGCATAAAAGAAAAGATATCTTTATTATATTTTTCTGGCAGGGTACAAGCTTGCGGGGATCCTATGCACAGGTAAAAGCTGTTGTCATATACTGTAGGGAAAGTTATTTTCCTATGAGGTGATCGAAGAATGCTGTTCAGGCATCGAAAACGTAAGGAAATGGAAATGCAGCAGGACAGTCATGAGGATTTGTCCTGTATGTCCTGTTATGGAAATCATAGTTCCTGTGGATGTGACAGATGTGGAACAAGAGGCTGCCCAGGCCCTGTGGGACCTACAGGACCAACCGGTCCCAGAGGCTGTCCGGGAGTTCCGGGTCCTATGGGTCCTCAGGGACCGCAGGGGGAACCGGGAATACAGGGATATACGGGAGCCACTGGTCCGGCTGGAGCAACGGGTCCAGCGGGAGTCATCGGTCCGACGGGAGCAACAGGAGCCACCGGTCCTGCAGGAGTAACAGGTCCGACGGGAGCAACGGGAGCCACCGGTCCAGCGGGAGCAATGGGAGCGACAGGAGCAACAGGAGCAACAGGAGCCACGGGTCCAGCGGGAACGACGGGGGTAACAGGTCCGGCTGGTGCGATCGGAGCCACCGGTCCAGCAGGTCCAACAGGAGCAACAGGAGCCACCGGCCCCGCCGGAACAGTAACCCCGGCAGCTGCTGTTGGAAATGCAACAACGGTAGATGATATTGTGGAGGATTTTAATGCACTTCTTGCAAACCTTCGTGATGCAGGACTCCTGGAAAGATAGTGAAATGATAAACACACGTTACTGTGCGGCTGCGTATTTTATGCAGCCGCTGCATATTCTCCATAAAAATATTTCATTGTAGCTTTCCGACGAAAGGTGCTATAATATTCTTATGTAAGTATGAACATGGGGGATGAAATCGTGAAAAAAAACAAGTATGAGATCGATATGTGTAATGGGTCGATCATGGACAAGCTGATCTCGTTTTCACTGCCGCTGATGCTGTCCGGTATCCTGCAGCTGATGTTCAATGCAGTGGATATCGTGGTAGTGGGACGTTTCAGTGGAAGTGAGGCGCTGGCGGCAGTAGGCTCCACTACCGCACTGATCAATGTGTTTACCAACCTTTTTATCGGGATCTCTCTTGGTGCCAATGTGCTGGCAGCCAGATTTTATGCTGCCGGTAAGGATGAAGAAATGTCAGAAACAGTACATACATCGATCCTGCTGGCTCTGATCAGCGGGATCATCATGGCATTTCTGGGAGTGATCTTTGCCAGAATCTGCCTGGAGCTGATGGATACGCCGGAGGATGTGATCGATCTTTCTACTCTTTATATGCGTATCTATTTTCTGGGAATGCCGTTTTTTATGCTGTATAACTATGGCGCAGCAATTCTGCGTGCAGTGGGAGATACCAAGCGGCCGTTGGTCTTTTTGATCATTTCCGGTTGCGCCAATGCGCTTCTGAACCTGTTTTTTGTGATCATTTGTCATTTAAGTGTGGCAGGTGTCGGAATCGGAACCGTGATTTCTCAGCTGATCTCCTGTATCCTTGTTCTCCGATGCCTGTATCAGACAGAGGGAAGCTATCAGCTGCGTTTTTCGAGTCTGTCCATAAATATGGAATATCTGAAACAGATCTTTCAGGTAGGGCTTCCAGCAGGAATCCAGAGTACAGTGATCAATTTTTCCAATGTGCTGCTCCAGTCCTCTGTAAATTCTTTTGGCTCCATTGCAATGGCAGGATATACGGCAGCAAACAATATCTTCGGATTTCTGTATGTGTCTGTAAATTCAGTTACCCAGGCCTGCATGAGCTTTACCAGTCAGAATTATGGTGTGCGAAAACCGAAACGTATGGACCGGGTGCTTGTTGACTGTATGATCCTGTCCTTTGTCGTATCCTTTGCCATGGGCTGTGGTGCATACTTTTTCGGTCCGCAGCTTCTGAAGATCTATACGGAAGACCCTAAGGTTATCCAATGCGGAATGGAGATTCTTGTCTATACCACAGTTACCTATTTCCTTTGCGGACAGATGGATCTGTTTCCGGGAGCACTGCGCGGAATGGGACGCTCTGGTGTGCCGATGATCCTGTCTATTATCGGAACGGTCGGCCTTCGAATTGTGTGGATTTTTGGAATTTTCCCGGCTCACAGATCACTGAAAGTACTGTTTATTTCTTATCCGGCATCCTGGATCCTTACGATCATCATGCAGGTGACCTGTTTCTGGTTTGTAAGGCGGAAAGTTCACAGGCAGCTTCTGGGAGAGACTGCAGAATAAAAACGAATACACAGAATATCAGAAAAAGCGGATAGAATTCCGCTTTTCTGTGTTTACGGGGAAAATAAAACAGGTCAACTCATGTCCATTTTGCAAACAGGAGACATTGGAGCTGGAAAATAAAGAATATGGAGGAAACATGGAATTATTAAAACCTGATTATTACGACGAATTTACCTGTATTGCAGACAAATGCACCATCAGCTGCTGCAGGGAATGGAAGATCAACATAGATGATGAAACCTACAGAAACTGGAAAACCATCCAGCCGCCGTCAGAGGTGCCCGGACACAGAAGCTGCCTGCAGGCCTATACCATGAAAAAGGACGGCAGCCGGATCATGAAGATGACGGAAGAGCACGACTGTCCTTTTCTTGCAAAGAACAGACTGTGCTATCTGGTAAGTGCTTATGGGGATTCGATGCTTTCAGAGACCTGCCAGATTTTTCCAAGGGAGATCCATGAATTTCAGGATCATAAGGAAGCGACCATGATGCCCTGTTGCCCGGCTGTCCTGGACATCTGGAAGGAGAAGAAAAGAATCGCTTTTCCGGAAACTCCAAAAGAAAAGGAACAGCCGCTTTTTCTTGTGCGCCGGAAGGTTATGGATCTTATAATGGATCCTGAAAAAACACCGGAGGAAATCCTTCTTGAAAGTTTTTATGTTCTGAAGGAACTTCACTGGAACATGCCGCTTACCACAGAGCTTGTGGAAGATTATTTTTCAGAGAAAACGATTCGCCAACTGGAACATGCTATTAATGAAATAGAGCTGCCTGTTCTGGATACCATGGACGAATGCAATGAACTTTTGCAGGACCTGGCTGTAAATTACCGGAAAGAGGGACTTTACCGGAAATATCTGGAGCCGGTGATGGAACTTGCGGAGGAATTGTCCGAAGAATATGAGGAAGAGGAACTGGTGGAAGCCCGGGAGGATTTTTATCGGAAATTTCGTGTATATGAAGACCTTCTCCGGAGCTTTCTTGCCAACGAAGTATATTCAGATCTTCTGACACCGGAGGGAGATTTGGAAGATGCCCTGGTCCATATGCAGTGGATCGGTATGGAATATGCCACCATCCGCCAGGCTGTTTTTCTTCGGTGGCAGAAAGATGGACGGGGATCTCTTCCCTACGAAACACTCCGGGATTATATGGTAGTGATCTCCAGAATGACCGGATATGAGGAAGACGATATCCGGGAATATCTTGAGAACAGTTTTGAAGAGCTTCTGTGGGAGTGGGGATATTTTGCGCTGATCACAGGGAAATGACTTTATAACTTAAAGTTATATTAAGTATTAAAAATATACATTTTAATTATATGACGTTTTGTGTTAGAATATAGGACGAAAAGGGTAACAGAGGAATGTTAACCCGGAAATGGATAACGATCAGAAAGGAACTTGTTTTATGGATAAGGGAACAATTTTTAAATTTCATAATGACCTTGATACCGATCAGATCATTGCATCCCAGTATCTGCTTCTGCCGAATTTGGATGAAATGAAGGACCACACATTTGAATCACTGGATCCGGATTTTTCCAAAAAGGTTAAACCGGGAGATTTTGTAGTTGGAGGAGAGAACTTCGGATGCGGATCCTCCAGAGAGCAGGCACCGGGTGTTCTTAAGGCACTTGGAGTAAAGGCAGTTATTGCGAAATCTTTTGCTCGTATTTTTTTCCGTAATGCCATTAATATCGGACTTCCGGCAATTGTCTGTAAGGATCTCCCGGATGCTGTGAAGACAGGAGATACCCTGGAGCTTCATATGTCCGAGGGAACTGCTGTTGCCAATGGTAAGACTTATTCCTGCACAAAACTGCCGGAATACATGCAGAATATACTGAATCAGGGCGGCCTTATCGCTTCTCTGAACCGTGAGGAGGAATAAGAGATGGGAATGACGATCGCAGAAAAAATCATCGCGGCAGCGGCTGGAGTGGACAGTGTAAAACCCGGAGATATCTATACGGTTTCACTGGATCATCTGATGAGCAATGACGGAACCACACATCTGACTGTTGATATGTACAACAATAAATTAAAAAATCCTCATATTGCAGATACAAAGAAGCTGGTATTAATCGTAGACCATAACGTACCGTCTGACAGCCCGAAAACAGCGGCATCCCAGAAAAAGATGAGAGATTTTGCAAGAGAAAATAATATTGATTTCTGGGAAGGAAAGGGTGTCTGCCACCAGATCATGATCGAGAATTATGTCCGTCCGGGACAGCTGATCTTCGGTGCTGACAGCCATACCTGTTCCTACGGAGCACTTGGTGCTTTCGGTACCGGTGTAGGATGCACAGATTTCCTTTACGGAATGGTGACCGGAACATCCTGGGTCATGGTTCCGGAAACCGTAAAATTTAACCTGACAGGGAAGCTTCCTGAGGGTGTTTACGCAAGAGATCTGATCCTTACCATTATCGGTGAGATCGGGGCAAACGGCTGCAACTATCAGGCAATGGAGTTTACCGGTGAGGGCGCCAGAACCTTAAGCATCAGCGACCGTATGGCACTTTGCAACATGGCTGTTGAGGCTGGTGCGAAGACAGGAATCTTTGAGGCTGATGATAAAGCTCTGGAATATCTGAAAGAGCATGGACGTGAGCCAAAAGCGGTATATCATAGCGATCCGGATGCTGTTTACGCAAGAGAGTATACCTTTGATCTTTCAAAAGTCCGTCCGGTTGTAGCGAAGCCAGACTTTGTTGACAATGTGGTTCCGGCTGAGGAAACCTGCGGCATCAAGATCAACGAAGCGTTCCTTGGCTCCTGCAATAACGGCCGTATTGAAGACCTCCGTGTAGGCGCAGAGGTGATCAAAGGCAAAAAAGTTGCAGAGGGAGTTCGTTTCCTGGTTGTTCCTGCAAGCCAGACCATTTATCGTCAGGCATTAAAGGAGGGGCTTATCGATATCTTCATGGAAGCAGGGGCTATTGTTATGAACCCGAACTGCAGTGTATGCTGGGGAAGCTGCCAGGGTGTTATCGGCGAGAATGAGGTTCTGATCAGCACAGGAACCCGTAATTTCAAGGGACGTGCAGGGCATCCGAGCTCCAAGGTTTACCTGGGATCTGCGGCAACAGTTACTGCATCTGCCGTTGCAGGTGAGATCGCAACTGCTGACAGAGTATAAGAGTTTCAGAAAAGATTTAAATAATATATTCAGAAATTATCAGAGGATGATCCGTTTCGGCGTGGGTTCTTATAACAGAGCAGACAGAAAACATTTGCCTGATGATACGGAACGGAATAAACAGGAGATATACATATGGAAGCATTTACAGGAAAAGTGTGGGTACTTGGTGATGATATTGATACGGATATCATTATCCCGACGGAGTACCTTGCACTGAAAACCATTGACGATATGAAACAGTACGGATTCAGCCCCCTTCGTCCGGAGCTGGCCGGACAGATCCAAAAGGGCGACATTATTGTAGCAGGAAAGAACTTCGGATGCGGATCCTCCAGAGAGCAGGCACCGGAGATCATCAAGGCACTGGGTGTGCAGTGTGTCATTGCGAAATCTTTTGCCCGGATCTTTTTCCGCAACTCCATTAACAACGGCCTTCTTCTTATTGAGCAGCCGGATCTTCATGACAATGTAAAAGAGGGAGATCAGGTTACGGTAGTAATGAATGAGCATGTAGAGCACAATGGAAAACAGTACCCGATCGCTTCTCTTCCGGAGAATCTGATGGATATCATCCAGGCTGGCGGACTGGTAAAAGCCATGCGTAAGCTGAACGGCCTGGACTAAAAAACGGAGAGGAGAGAAATAATGGGCGAGACGATCATTGAAAAAATTATCAGACATAATACAGGCAAGGCAGTAAAACCTGGTGATATCGTGACGGTCAATGTGGACAGAGTGATGATCCATGATATCTTTATTCCGTTTGTAGCGGAAAAATTTGAGGAGATGGGCTTTCAGAAGCTGTGGGATCCGGACAAGGTTGTTCTGATCTATGACCATCTTGTACCGGCAAGTCAGCAGGATGATACCAGACATTTCCATGTGGGAGATGCTTTTGCAGCTAAATATGGCATGAAAAACGTACACAGAAGTGACGGTATCTGTCATCAGCTTATGACTGAGGCAGGTTATGTTAAACCCGGTAATATTGTATTTGGCACAGACAGCCATACCACGACTTATGGATGTGTCGGTGCGTTTTCTTCCGGCATCGGTTACACAGAGATGGCCAGCATCTTGGGAACAGGAACCATGTGGATCAAGGTTCCGGAAACCATAAAGGTTGTGATCGACGGAGAACTTCCGGAGAATGTCATGTCCAAGGATATCATCCTCCGCCTGATCGGTGACCTTCGTGCAGATGGAGCTACTTACCGTGCTCTGGAATTTTGCGGAAGCACCATTGAAAATATGTCTGTGGCAAGCCGTATGACTATGGCGAATATGGCAATTGAGGCCGGTGCGAAATGTGCACTTTTCACACCGGATGAGAAGACAGCTGCTTACTGCAACGTAGAGCTTGATGATTATCAGAAGAGTCTTGTGGGAGATGAGGATGCTGTCTACATGAAGACCATAAGTTATAAAGCAGAGGATTTTGTGCCGGTAATGGCATGTCCGTCTCAGGTGGACAAGATCCGTGATGTCAGTGAGCTTCAGGGTGAGACCATCGACCAGGTATTCATCGGTTCCTGTACCAACGGACGTCTGGAGGATCTTATGGCGGCAGCAGAGGTGCTGAAGGGCAAAAAGGTTGCAGACTTTGTAAAGCTGATCGTGACTCCTGCCAGCCGCAAAATTTACCGTCAGGCTATTGAGCTTGGCATTCTGGATACTCTTGCGGAAGCAGGGGCTATCATTACACATCCGGGTTGCGGACTTTGCTGCGGAAGGACCGGCGGAATCCTGACAGACGGTGAAAAGGTCGTGGCAACCAACAATCGTAATTTCCTGGGACGTATGGGAACTTCCAAGGTTCAGATCTATCTGGCATCTCCGAAAACAGCAGCAGCCTGTGCCGTTGCAGGCAAGATCGTAATGCCGGAATAAGAAGCAGAAGATTCTGAGAGAAATACTGTTGCCAGAAACAGATAAAGAAACGTATGAGAAAGACAGATTTTCGCAGAGGCGTCAGTCTGTCTTTTTTTACCGGATCAGAAGGATCCGGGATAAGTCATTTTTACAGAAAATGGGATTTATTGTATTATAATAACAGCCAGTGTGACAACATAACATATATTACATAAGACTCGAGGGATAAGGGTATGGAGAAAAGATCAACCATCAGTAAAAAGACACTGAAGATCATACTTGGGATCTGCATTGGCGTAACGATCCTGGCAGTGGCAGGGTTATTTGTCTATACATACTTGGCAGATCACAATACGCTGGGACGGAAGATTTCCATATGGGGAGTGGATGTTTCCGGACTGGATGCAAAGCAGGCAGAAGAAAAGATCACTGCGGAATTTGCAGATCGTCCGGTATCCTTTCAGGAAAATGATCAGGAAGTTTACAGTACTACTTTGAAAGAGCTGGGCTACAGTCTCAATGAAGAAGCCCTTCTGAGTAAGCTTACAGAAATTCAGAAACAGCGGGAAGAGAGCCGGAAGCTTTTTCCAAAGGAAGAAAATATAGAACCGGAATGTCAGATCGAGGAAGATGAGGAGCAGGAAAAGCAGGCTCTCGATCTTTCAAATTTCGGTACGGAAGAAAGAAAAGCTTCTGTTGATGCAGCCATTCAGTACAATAAGGAGAAAAAAGAATTCACCCTTGTGAAACAGGTACAGGGGACGGAAATCGATCCGGATAAGCTGGAGACTACCGTGGACACAAATCTGAACGCAGCATTTGATACGGCTCTGCTTGGGGATACCATCACAGTACCGATCAACAAGCATGTGTATGTAAGCCCGACGGTCACTGTAACAGAGGATATGAAAAATAAGATTACAGACCTGAACAGCCAGCTGAAGAAATACCGCAGCAGTACAGTAACTTATACATTCGGAAGTGAAACGGCTGTTCTGGATTCCGATACGATCACATCCTGGCTGAAGGCTGAGGGGGAGACGCTGACTTTGGATGAAAAAGCCATTAAAGCCTACATCAGTGAGCTTGCCAATAAATACAATACCATTTATGTTCCCCGCACCTTTCATACATCTACGGGAACGGATGTGACCATTGAGGGAAATGAGTACGGATACCGGATCGATCAGGACGGAGAATATGCTCAGCTTCTGGAAGACCTGAAAAGTGGTACTGCTGTAACAAGAGAGCCTGTTTACAGCAAAAAAGGATACCAGAGAAACGGAACAGACGATCTGGCAGGCAGTTACATAGAGGTCAGTCTGGATGCACAGCATTTGTGGCTGTATAAGGACGGAAGCCTTGTGACGGAAACAGATATTGTCAGCGGTAAGCCGGTGAAGGGGCGTGAAACATATCGTGGTGCATGGCCGATCGCCTACAAGGCGAGTCCCTTTAACCTTACCAGCAATGAATATGGTTACGATGTAAAGGTTAATTACTGGATGCCTTTTGTCTACGGACAGGGACTTCATGATGCGTCCTGGCAATCATCCTTTGGCGGGAACCGTTATAAAACCAACGGAAGCCACGGCTGCATCAATCTGCCTAAGGATCAGGCAGCACTGATCTATAACACCATTGATGCAGGTTATCCGATCATTATTTACTGATAGGAGCAAAAAAGCTTCGGAGAGATCCGGAGCTTTTTTTATGCCCGAAAATGAAAATTATCATGGAAGCAGGATCGTAAATGATAAGGTTTTTCAAAAGTACGTTAAAAAAAACACAAAAAAATATCGAAAAAGCCTTGTCGAAACAGAAATAACATGATATGATGATTTCGGAAATCGAGCTAATACACTTCTTAATTGCGGAGGAAGAGTGTTTTTCTCTTTTATTTGGGTGCAAATTGATAAAAAAACTCAAATAAGTGTTAGTTGAGATTTCATTTTTTTATTCATGTATCGTTAAAAAAAAGACAATATATGAACAAGAATATCTACTATAAACGTCAGATTTTAGACTAAGAAAGGATAATGAAAGGTATGAAGTACAGTTATTATCCGGGTTGCACCCTGAGAACAAAGGCCAAAGATCTGGATGAGTATGCCAGAGCCAGTGCCACAGCCCTTGGGTTTGAGCTTGAGGAGATCGAGGACTGGCAGTGTTGTGGTGGTGTTTATCCGCTTGGCACAGACGAGATCGCCACAAAGCTTTCTTCCGTCCGTGCGTTAAACCAGGCAAAAGAAAAAGGCCAGGATCTGGTGACGATCTGTTCAGCCTGTCATCATGTGATCAAGCGTGTCAATGATGATATGAAAAATGTGGAAGATATCCGGACCAGAGCCAACAATTATATGCAGTTGGAAGCTCCCTATGAAGGAGAGACAACCGTTCTCCATTATCTGGAGGTTCTCCGGGACAGAGTCGGTTTTGATAAACTGAAAGAAAAAGTAGTAAATCCTTTTACCGGAAAGAAGATCGGAGCCTATTACGGATGTCTGCTTCTGAGACCTGGAAAGATCATGGCATTTGATGATCCGGAAAATCCAAGGATCATGGAGGATTTTATCCGTGCCCTTGGCGCTGAGCCTGTGATCTATCCTTACAGAAATGAATGCTGTGGAGGATATATATCCCTGAAAGAAAAAGAAATGTCACAGAATATGTGTGAAAAGATTGAAGAAAGCGCAGCAGGCTTTGGCGCAGATATGCTGATCACTGCCTGTCCGCTCTGCAAATACAATCTGAATAAAAATTCCGGAAATAAAATGCCGGTTTACTATTTTACAGAGCTTCTGGCAGAAGCCCTTGGCGTCAAAGAGGAGGTGGCAAAATGAGAGATAACCATTCTGCTGCGGAAAAAATAAAGGAGATCAGCGGGACCAATCCTCTGAAATGTATGAAGTGTGGCAAATGCTCTGCTACCTGCCCATCCTTTGACGAGATGGATATCAAGCCTCATCAGTTTGTGTCCTACGTGATCAATGAAAATATCGAAGCACTTGTAAATTCAGCATCCCTGTGGAAATGTCTTTCCTGTTTTGCCTGTGTGGAGCGCTGTCCGCGAGACGTAAAACCCGGAAAGATCATTGACGGGGCAAGACAGCTGGTTGTTCGGGAAAAAGGCGGAGACTATCTTTCACCAAATGAAATTCCGGAGCTTCTTGATCCGGAGCTTCCTCAGCAGCTGCTTGTAAGTGCGTTCAGAAGATACAGGAGGTGAGAAAGTGCAGAGAATCGGTGTATTTGTCTGCCATTGCGGAAGTAATATTGCCGCTACGGTAGACGTGAAAAAGGTTGTGGAGATCATTGCAAAAGAGCCAGGAGTTGTCCATGCAGAAGATTATCAGTATATGTGTTCCGAAGCAGGACAGTCCAGGATCCAGGAAGCCATCCGTGAAAAAAATCTCACAGGAGTGGTTGTCTGTTCCTGTTCTCCGCGTATGCATGAGGCAACTTTCCGTAAAGCAGCGGAAAAGGCCGGCCTGAATCCATACATGGTGGAGATCGCAAATATCCGTGAGCACTGTTCCTGGATCCACAAGGATATGCAGGAGGCTACGGAGAAGGCCGTGATCCTTGCAAGAGCAGCAGTAGCAAAAGTCAATTTAAATGCTCCTCTTCAGCCGGGAGAAAGCCAGGTTACAAAGAGAGCCCTGATCATCGGAGGCGGTATCGCCGGAATCCAGACGGCTCTTGATATTGCCGATGCAGGCTATGAAGTTGATATTGTGGAAAAAACACCAAGTATCGGCGGAAGAATGTCACAGCTTGACAAAACCTTCCCTACTCTGGATTGCTCCGCATGTATCCTTACTCCAAAAATGGTGGAGGCTGCAGCTCACGAAAAGATCAATATCTATACATACAGTGAAGTAGAAAAAGTTGCAGGTTTTGTAGGAGATTTTACTGTTGATATCCGCAAAAAAGCGCGAAGTGTCAACATGGACAAATGTACAGGCTGTGGAGTCTGCCAGGAAAAATGTCCTTCCAAAAAGATTCCCAATGAGTTCAACAGAGGGCTGAACAACCGGTCAGCTATCTATACTCCGTTTGCACAGGCGATTCCAAATGTTCCTGTGATCGACAGAGAGCATTGCCTGAAATTTAAGACAGGCAAATGTGGTGTCTGCTCCAAAGTATGTCAGGCAGGAGCCATTGATTACGATCAGCAGGATGAGATCGTAACACAGAAATACGGAGCGATCGTTGTGGCAACCGGATTTGATACCATCAAGCTTGACAAATATGATGAATATGCATACAGCCAGAGCAAGGATGTGATCACATCTCTGGAGCTGGAGCGTATCATGAATGCTGCAGGACCTACAAAAGGACATCTTGAGCGCCTCTCCGATGGAAAAGCACCGAAGGAGATCGTATTTATCCAGTGTGTTGGAAGCCGTTGCTCCGATGACCGTGGAAAGCCATACTGTTCCAAGATCTGCTGTATGTACACAGCTAAGCATGCCATGCTGATCCGTGATAAATATCCGGATACCAATGTGACGGTATTTTATATTGATGTCCGTACACCTGGTAAAAACTTCGATGAGTTTTACAGAAGAGCAGTTGAGCAGTATAACGTAAACTACATCAAAGGTCAGGTAGGAAAAGTAATTCCGCAGCCGGATGGAACACTTCTTGTTCAGGGCTCGGATCTTCTTGATAATAAGCAGATCTTCAAGAAAGCAGATATGGTAGTTCTTGCAACAGCCATTGAGCCAAATCCGGATGTACGTAAGATCGCTACCATGCTTACTGCAAGTATTGACACCAACAATTTCCTTACAGAAGCCCATGCAAAGCTTCGTCCTGTAGAATCACCGACAGCAGGAATTTTCCTTTCCGGTGTATGCCAGGGACCAAAGGATATCCCGGAGACAGTTGCCCAGGCAGGAGCTGCGGCCGTAAAGGCCATAGGACTTCTTGCAAAGGACAAGCTGACAACCAATCCATGTACGGCAAAATCCGACGAGCTTCTCTGTAACGGATGCTCTACCTGTGCAAATGTATGTCCTTACGGAGCGATTTCCTATGAGGAGAAACAGGTCAACGATCACGGTATCCGTGAGACAAGAAGAGTTGCGGTTGTCAATACAGCACTTTGCCAGGGCTGCGGTGCCTGCACAGTAGCCTGCCCGTCAGGAGCCATGGACCTTCAGGGCTTCTCCAACAGACAGATTATCGCGGAGGTGGATGCAATATGTCGATAGAAACAAAGGAAGAATTCAGACCAAAGATCGTGGCATTCTGCTGTAACTGGTGCAGCTACGCCGGAGCAGACCTTGCCGGAAGCAGCCGTTTGAGCTATCCGGCGGATGTAAAGATCATCCGTGTTCCATGTTCCTGCCGTGTCAATCCCATGTTCATCCTCCGTGCCTTTGAAAAAGGAGCCGATGGTGTGATCATGTGCGGATGCCATCCGGGAGATTGCCATTACAGTACCGGAAACTATTATGCAAGAAGACGTATGACACTTCTGTTTTCAATGCTGGATTATATTGGGGTGGAAAACGGAAGAACACGTGTGGAATGGGTATCTGCCGCAGAAGGCGTGAAATTTTCACAGACTATGAATGAGTTTGTTGAGAAGATCCATTCACTTGGTAAAAACGTGAGATTGGAGGATATAAGATGCAGGAGCTGATAAAACGTGCAAAAGAACTGCTTGCAGATGGCACGGTAGTCCGGGTTCTTGGGTGGAAAGCCGGAGATCTTGCCTTTAATCCGGAACCAGCCTATTTTGAAACACCGGAATCTCTGGAGGATTTTGTCTATGATGGATTCTGCGGTGCCAATTTAAGCAAATATATGATCGAAGCTTCCAAGCTGGAAGGAAAAACCATGGTCTGTCTGAAGCCCTGCGATACATATAGCTTTAACCAGCTTTTGAAAGAGCATCGTGTAGACAGAGAAAAAGCCTATATCGTAGGTGTTGGCTGTAAAGGAAAGCTGGATATTGAAAAGATCCGCAAAATGGGGATCAAGGGTATCCGGGGAATTTCCGGAGCAGAGATTACCGGAGATGCAGAGACATTGACTGTGGATACTGTTTACGGAGAAAAAACCTGTGCATACAAAGATGCCATGCTGGAACGCTGCCATGTATGTAAAGGAAAAGAGCATAAAATTTACGATGAACTGATTGGTGAGTCAAAGGAGACAAAGGACGCTGACCGTTTCGCAGAAGTTGAGCGGATCGAGGCAATGAGTCCGGAAGAAAAATTTGCATTCTGGCAGAGCGAGCTGAGTAAATGTATCCGCTGTAATGCCTGCCGTAATGTATGTCCGGCCTGCAGCTGCCGCAAATGTGTTTTTGACAGCAACAAGTTCGACAGCGCCCAGAAGGCAAATGTGGATTCCTTTGAGGAAAAGATGTTCCATGTGATCCGTGCCTTCCATGTAGCCGGAAGATGTACGGACTGTGGCGAGTGCAGCAGAGTCTGCCCGCAGGGAATTCCCCTTCATCTGTTTAACCGTAAGTTTATCAAGGATATTGATGCGTTTTACGGTGAGTATCAGGCAGGCGAGGATGCGGAGTCAAAGGGTCCGCTTACCAGCTTTACCTTTGATGATGTAGAGCCAGGGATCGTGGCAGAAAGGGGATAATGTATGTATAAGATCGCAGTAGAAAATCTGCCGGCATTATTCCGGAAAATTGCCGCAGACCAGGAATTATATTTACCGGTAAAGGTAAGTGAGCAGGTGAACTTCAAGGCATGGAGCGAGGATGCAGAAGTTTCCCTTGAAACACTGAAAACCGTGAAATCACCGAAGGATGCTTTCTTTCCGCAGAGTGAAAATCTCTATGCCTGTAAAAAGGACGGAAAAAATATCAGCATTGAGCCTCAGGCGCTGAAAGACCAGAATTTTGTCGTATTTGGAATGAGAGCCTGTGATGTACAGGGCGTGAAAGTTCTCGACAATGTGTTCCTTGGGGATCCGGTGGATACTTTTTACCAGGCAAGAAGAGAACATGGAACTATCGTAGCTCTTGCCTGTCATGAACCGGAGGAAAGCTGCTTCTGTAAAGTATTTGGCATTGATGCTGCAGATCCGGAAGCAGATGTTGCAGCCTGGATCATCGAGGGAGAACTTTTCTGGAAGCCTCTCACAGAAAAAGGAAATGCTCTGACAGAAGCTGTGAAGGAGCTTTTGGCAGATGCTGATGAGACAAAGGTAGAAGAGGAGAAGAAGGCAATCCGTGGTATTATCGAGCTTCTTCCATATACACATCTTTCACTGGAAGGATGGGCGCAGGAAGAATACATGGACCGTTTCAATTCTCCTGTATGGGAGAAACTGTACAAGCCTTGTCTTGCCTGCGGAACCTGTACCTTCGTATGTCCGACCTGTCAGTGCTATGACATTAAGGATTACGATACAGGGCACGGTGTTCACCGTTACCGCTGCTGGGATTCCTGCATGTACTCTGATTTTACCATGATGGCTCACGGAAACAACCGTACCAGCCAGATGCAGAGATTCCGTCAGAGATTTATGCATAAGCTTGTTTATTATCCGTTAAATAATGACGGCATGTTCTCCTGTGTTGGCTGCGGCCGCTGCGTGGAGAAATGTCCGGAATCTTTAAATATCGTAAAAGTCATCAAGGCCTTTGAAACACAGGGAGGTGAAAAGAATGAGTGAATGTACCTGTCATAAAAATTATACACTGGATACGCTGATCCCCAAGGTTGGCGTGATCACAGATATCCGTCAGGAGACACCGGATGTAAAAACCTTCCGTGTGGAAGCTCCGGAGGGTGGAAAGCTTTTCGAGCATATGCCAGGACAGTGTGCCATGGTCTGTGCACCAGGCGTCAGTGAAGGTATGTTTTCCATTACTTCTTCTCCGACTGTAAAGGATTATCAGGAATTCAGCATCAAAAAATGCGGATCCCTTACCGATTATCTCCACAGCCTTCAGGTTGGAGATGAGATCGCAGTCCGCGGACCATACGGAAATCATTTTCCGGTGGAAGATAAGTTAAAGGGAAAAAATCTCCTGTTCATCGCAGGTGGAATCGGTCTGGCACCTCTTCGTTCCGTGATCAATTATGTGCTGGATAACCGTGAGGATTACGGAACAGTAGATATTCTCTATGGTTCCCGTTCCGCAGATGATCTGGTGCAGCTTAAGGAAATCCAGGAAGTATGGATGAAAACAGAAGGTGTAAATGTATATCTTACCATTGACCGTGAGCAGGAAGGCTGGGACGGTCATGTAGGATTTGTTCCGAATTATCTGAAGGAGATTGGTTTTGATACCAATAAGACCGCTCTGGTCTGCGGCCCGCCGATCATGATCAAATTCGTTCTGGCAGGACTGGAAGAGCTGGGCTTCTCCAGAGATCAGGTATATACCACACTGGAGCTTCGTATGAAATGCGGTGTCGGAAAATGCGGCCGCTGCAACATCGGAGACAAATACGTCTGCAAAGACGGCCCAGTATTCCGATGTGATGAGGTGGATGAATTACCTAATGAGTACTAAGTTATAGATTGCACCTTAAGAAACTTTCAAATATATGCGCTGGTTATAGCCAGTACACAGCCATGTGGAACAGCCATCTCGCTAAGATGCCCATTTTAGGAGCGATTTTAGCGGCGCTGAAATCCAGTACTTACGAAGACTTAGGAGTGAAGGCTCTCCTGAACTCCTTAGTCGCAGTTAGTACTTAGTTCAGCAGAGCGTTGCGACGGGCACGTGTGAGATGGCTGTTCCACATGGCGTACGATTTGGATAAAAGAAAGGACACCAACATGGAAAATAATATGGTAAACGTATATTTTTTCGGTAAAAAATACAGCGTTCCCGGTGATCTGACCATTATGACAGCTATGGAATATGCCGGTTACACATTAAAAAGAGGATGCGGCTGCAGACACGGATTCTGCGGTGCCTGTGCGACCATCTACAGGATCAAGGGACAGAATGAGCTGAAAACCTGTCTCGCCTGTCAGACACAGGTGCAGGAGGGAATGTATGTGGCAAGTATCCCGTTCTTCCCTACAGACAAGAGACTTTATAATATAGAAGATCTTAAGCCGAACCAGCAGGTAATGATGGAGCTTTATCCGGAGATCTACAGCTGCATCGGATGCAATGCCTGCACAAAGGCCTGTACACAGGACTTAAATGTCATGCAGTATATTGCATATGCGCAGAGAGGCGAGCTTGAAAAATGTGCAGAGGAATCCTTTGACTGCGTAAGCTGCGGCTGCTGTTCCGTAAGATGTCCGGCAGGAATTTCCCATCCGATGGTAGGCCTTCTGGCAAGACGTCTCACCGGAAAATATATTGCGCCGAAAAGCGAGCATCTGGAGAAACGTGTGGAAGAGATCCACGAGGGCAAATTTGACGATATGATCGAGAAGATCATGCAGAAGCCGATCACAGAGATGCAGGAACTTTACAACAGCAGAGAAATCGAGAAGTAGGAGGGCGTAAAACATGTATGCACCATATCCAGAAAATATGATGGAATCCATCAAAAAGGTAGAGGCTACAAGAGCGGAGCGTATGGCAACAGAGCCAAGACGTCTGAGTGCAGATGAGAAAGATGCTCTTCTCAAAAAATTCCATCCGGACTATAACCCGGATGCATTTGCAGAGATTAAGGTAGGACCGAACAAGGGACAGAAAGCACCACTGGAACTGACAAAAATGCTCCATTCAGAAAGCCGTCTGCTCAACGAAAAAATCGATCTTACAAAAATCGATTATGATGTAGATGTACTGATCATCGGCGGTGGTGGAGCAGGCTCTTCCTGTGCCATCGAGGCCCACAACGCAGGTGCCAACGTTATGATCGTTACAAAACTCCGTATCGGTGATGCCAACACCATGATGGCAGAAGGCGGGATCCAGGCAGCAGATAAAGAAAATGATTCCCCGGTACAGCATTATCTGGACTGCTTTGGAGGCGGACATTTTGCCGCAAAACCGGAGCTTGTAAAAAGACTGGTAATGGAAGCACCGGATGCGATCAAATGGCTCAACGACCTTGGTGTTGAGTTTGATAAAGCAGAAGACGGAACCATGGTCACTACACATGGCGGCGGTACCTCCAGAAAGAGAATGCATGCTGCAAAGGATTATTCCGGATCAGAGATCATGCGTACTATCCGTGATGAGGTCTTAAATCTTAAGATCCCGGTAGTGGAATTTACATCCGCTGTAGAACTTCTGAAGGATGAAAAAGGTCAGACTGCCGGTGCAGTTCTTCTCAACATGGAAACCGGAGACTATTCCGTTGCAAGAGCAAAAACAGTTGTAATTGCAACCGGTGGTGCAGGAAGAATGCATTATCAGGGATTCCCGACCTCCAATCACTACGGAGCAACTGCTGACGGACTCGTGCTTGGATACAGAGCAGGCGCTTCCCTTCTTTACCAGGATTCTATCCAGTATCATCCAACAGGTGCGATCTATCCGTCACAGATCCTTGGTGCCCTGGTAACAGAGAAGGTTCGTTCCGTTGGTGCACAGCTTGTAAATGCAAACGGAGAGGCTTATATTCATCCGCTGGAAACCCGTGACGTAAATGCTTCCGGTGTTATCCGCGAGTGTGAGGAAGGCCGTGGCGTGGAAGTTCCAGGTGGACGAAAAGGTGTATGGCTGGATACTCCGATGATCGAGATCCTGGGCGGTGAGGGAACTATCGAAAAGAGGATCCCTGCCATGTTCCGTATGTACATGAATTACGGCATTGATATGAGAAAAGTCCCGATCGTGATCTACCCGACCCTTCATTATCAGAACGGTGGTCTTGAGATCAACGGAGACGGCTTTACAAAAGAAATCCCGAACCTTCTGGTTGCAGGAGAGGCAGCAGGCGGAATCCACGGAAGAAACCGACTGATGGGCAACTCTCTTCTTGATGTAATTGTATTCGGACGAAATGCAGGTAAAAAAGCAGCTGCCAAATGCAAAGAGGTAGAGCTTGGCACTATGAATCTGGATCATATCAGAAAATATGAAGAGGAACTGAAAAATGCAGGAGTTGATACAGGAGACGTATCTCCTATGCTTCTGCCGAAATATGCCCGCCACGAACGTTAACAATATGTTATGATAATAAAAACATATGAGATAAGCGAAAGGAGTCTATTATGAGAGAAATCGAAGTAAACAGACTTACAGAGATTATCGAAAAACTCTGTATCGAAGCCAATGAACATCTCCCGGAAGATGTGAAGGATGCTATCAAAACCTGCCGTGCCTGCGAGGACGGCGAGATCGCAAAAGGTGTCCTTGATAACATTATCGAGAATTTTGATATTGCGGACAGTGAGAATGTTCCGATCTGTCAGGATACCGGAATGGCATGCGTATTCCTTGAAATTGGCCAGGATGTCCACTTTACAGGCGGAGATTTAAATGATGCCATCAATGAAGGTGTACGCCGCGGATACGATAAAGGTTACCTGAGAAAATCCGTTGTCAAGGATCCGGTACGCCGTGGAAACACAGGTGACAATACACCGGCTATGATCTATACAGAGATCGTTCCTGGAGATCAGGTGAAAGTAACTGTAGGACCAAAAGGCTTCGGAAGCGAGAATATGAGCCAGATCCGTATGTTCAAGCCATCTGCAGGCCTTCAGGGAATCAAGGATTTCATTCTTGAGGTTGTAGAAACTGCAGGTCCGAACCCATGTCCGCCTATGGTAGTTGGTGTTGGTATCGGAGGAACTTTTGACAAATGTGCACTTCTTGCAAAGAAAGCGCTGATGCGTCCTCTGAATACAGAGAACCCGGATCCTTACTATGCAGATCTTGAGAAAGAGATGCTGGAGAAGATCAACAAGCTTGGTATCGGACCTCAGGGCTTTGGCGGAAAGACCACAGCTATCGGTCTGAACATTGAGACTATGCCTACTCATATCGCAGGTATGCCATGTGCAGTTAACATCAACTGCCATGTAACACGTCATAAAACGGAGGTGCTTTAATATGGAAAGAAGAAAGATCACACTGCCTCTGACAAGAGAGCTGGCAAGAACTCTCCATGCAGGCGACCAGGTTTTACTGACAGGAACCATCTATACATCCCGTGATGCAGGTCACAAGAGAATGTGCGAGGCCCTTGCAAAAGGAGAAAAGATTCCTTTTGATCCTACAGATGCTACTATTTACTATGTAGGTCCGACTCCGGCAAAACCAGGCGAAGTCATCGGCTCCGCAGGCCCTACAACCAGCGGCCGTATGGATGCCTATGCACCGACTATGATGTCCGTAGGCGCCAGAGGAATGATCGGAAAAGGTGCCCGCCTTCCGGAAGTCGTAGATGCAATGAAAAAATATGACGGCGTATATTTCGGAGCCATCGGCGGTGCAGGGGCACTTCTTGCAAAATGCATCAAAAAAGCAGAGCTTATCGCTTACGAAGACCTCGGAGCAGAAGCACTCCGCAAGCTTTATGTGGAAGACATGCCGCTTGTAGTCATCATTGACAGCGAGGGAAATAACCTCTACGAAGAGGGGCGTGCAGAGTACCTGAAAGACCATGCAGAATAATCTTTTGCTCTACAATATGATATTGTGATATATTTCAAAAAGGAATAAAAAAAGGATAAAAGTCCGACAGTAAATGCTGAAAATCCGTGCAGAAGCATTTATTGTTGGGCTTTTTAATTTTATCATTTCACTTTCAATTTAATCATTCTTGAGAAAATGATCAAATTAAAGTTGACAATGATAAGATTGATTTATATACTTGAAGTAAATAAAATCGAAAAAAGAGTGATAAAGAAGGTGATGAAAAATATATGAGACAGTTTGATTATCGGGAAAAGTGGAAAAATCTGTTGACTCCTGAAATTGTATCTTACCTGACACAGATACATGAATTTAAAGGAGAACAAACTCTTTTTATTGAGGCCAAAGCAGATACTCTTACACAATTAGTTGAAATCGCCAAGATTCAAAGTACGGAAAGTTCCAATAAAATAGAAGGTATTTATACATCAGATATCAGATTGCGGGAATTGGTAAAAGACAAAACAAGGCCAAGGACAAGAAATGAACAGGAAATTGCCGGATACAGAGATGTATTGAATACAATTCATGAAAGTCATGACCATATCCCACCAAAGTCTGCGATTATTTTACAGCTCCACAGAGATTTGTATAAATTTGAAAGCTACAATATTGGAGGGAAATATAAAACTGCGGATAATATAATTGAGGAAGAAGATTCCCGGGGAATAAAAAAAATACGGTTTAAACCAGTACCGGCCTGGGAAACACCGGAAGCAATGGAAGAACTATGCAGAGCATTTGAAGAGGCAATGGCAACAGGAGAAATAGATCCACTTCTTTTGATTCCAATGTTTATTCTGGATTTCCTATGCATACATCCGTTTAATGACGGCAATGGAAGAATGAGCCGTTTACTTACACTATTACTTTTGTACAGATCCGGCTATATTGTGGGAAAATATATCAGTATCGAGAGAATGATAGAAAATTCAAAGGAATTATACTATGAATGTTTAAGGGAAAGTTCTGAGAACTGGTATGAGAATAAGAATGATTATATACCATTTGTAAAATATATGCTTGGCGTTATCGTAGGAGCATACAGAGAATTTTCTTCAAGGATAAAATTGCTGATAACGCAGAATATATCAAAACCGGAGCGAATAGAAGAGATTATAAAAAATAATCCGGGTATAATTACAAAAAAAGAAATCGCAGAAAAATGTCCGGATATCAGTGTGGTAACGATACAGAGAACACTGGCAGAATTACTGACAGCAGAAAAAATTTTAAAAATCGGCGGTGGCAGGTATACGAAATATACCTGGAATAATGAACGATAGATGGGAGATAAAAAATGATCACTGGTGAATTAAAAAACAAAATAGATGGTTTATGGGATATATTTGCGGCAGGAGGACTTGTCAATCCACTGGAAGTAATCGAACAGATTACATACCTGATGTTTATTCATGATCTGGATGATTCCGATAATATGCGTGCAAGAGAAAGTGCAATGCTTGGCTTGCCATTTCAGAGTATTTTTTCCGGAGAAGTAAAAATAGGTGAGAGAACAATTGACGGAAGTCAGCTGAAATGGTCCGTATTCCATGATTTTCCGGCAGACAGAATGTATATGATCATGCAGGAATGGGTATTTCCGTTTATAAAAAATCTTCATAATGATAAAAACAGTGCATATTCCAAATATATGGACGATGCGATATTTAAGCTTCCGACACCACTCCTTTTATCCAAAGTGGTGGATTCTCTGGATGAAATTTACAAACTTATGAATGAAATCCAGACAGCAGATGTCAGAGGAGATGTATATGAATATCTTCTTTCAAAAATAGCTCAGTCCGGACGGAATGGACAGTTCCGTACACCAAGACATATTATCCGGATGATGGTTGAGATGATGGATCCGTCCAGTGATGAGATTATCTGTGATCCGGCATGTGGAACCTCCGGATTTCTGGTTGCAGCAGGAGAATATCTGAAAGAAAAAAGAAAAGAAGAAATTTTTTATGATAAGCAGAAAAAAGATCATTACATGAATCATATGTTCCATGGATATGATATGGACCGCACCATGCTTCGTATTGGAGCCATGAATATGATGACTCACGGAATAGAAAATCCTTATATTGAGTATCGGGACAGCTTATCTGATCAGAATGCAGATAAAGATCAGTATTCCCTTGTGCTGGCAAACCCACCTTTTAAAGGAAGCCTGGATGCAGAGTCCGTTTCCGGAGATCTTCTTAAAGTTTGCAAGACAAAGAAAACAGAACTTTTATTTCTGGCTTTGTTTTTGAGGATTATGAAAATTGGAGGCAGATGTGCCTGTATTGTACCAGATGGTGTACTTTTCGGATCATCACGGGCACATAAATCCATCCGTAAGGAAATTGTTGAAAATCAGAGACTGGAAGCTGTAATATCTATGCCTTCCGGTGTATTTAAACCCTATGCAGGAGTATCCACAGCAATCCTTATTTTTACAAAAACAGAACATGGCGGAACTGATCAGGTATGGTTTTATGACATGAAAGCAGATGGCTTCAGTCTGGACGATAAACGTACTCCGGTTACAGAAAATGACATTCCGGATATTATAGAGCGTTTCAAAAACCTTGATAAAGAAGCGGACCGGAAGCGAACAGACCAGTCATTTATGGTACCGAAAAAAGATATTGTGGAAAATGATTATGACCTCAGTATCAATAAATACAAAGAAATTGAATACACCCCGGTGGAATATCCGCCAACATCAGAAATCATGGCCAATATCCGGGAGCTGGAGCTGGAGATTGGAAAAGAAATGGATGAGTTGGAGAGGTTGTTGGGATTATAGAAGAAAGGATGGCAGATTCGAAAATTCGGATTTGTGTGGAATGATGTAGATGGAAAAATGTAAACTTGGTGATATATGTGAGATTGTATCAGGGAGTACACCTAAAACTACTATAGAAGAATATTGGGATGGTGATGTCAAATGGATAACACCGGCGGAGCTCAATGAGAATGTATATATAATTAATGATAGTGTACGGAAAATTACGAAATTGGCGGTTGAAAAAACAGGCTTATCTTCATTTCCAGAGGGAACAGTGATTCTTTCGACAAGAGCGCCTATTGGCAAAGTTGCTATTGCTGGATGCGAAATGTATTGTAATCAAGGGTTTAAAAATTTGATATGTTCGGAGAAAATATTTAATAAATATTTATATTGGTTCTTAAAAGGAAATACTATGTTTTTGAATTCGCTTGGTAGAGGTGCAACATTTAAAGAAATATCAAAGGCAATAGTTTCAGAAATCGAAATAAATGTTCCTGAAATAGAAGAGCAACATGAAATAGTAAAAATTTTGGAAAAAGTAAATACCATTATTAGGTTTAGAAAACAAGAATTATCGGTGTTAGATACTTTAGTCAAAGCCCGATTTGTCGAGATGTTTGAGAACAAAACAGAATACGATCAATTTAGATTGGAAGAAATTGCGGACATTGTTTCAGGGATAACTAAAGGAAGAAAAACAAAATGTGGAGAATTGCGAGAAGTGCCATATATGGCTGTTTCAAACGTAAAAGATGGATATATTGATTGGACAACTGTTAAAACAATATTAGCAACAGAAGATGAAATAATTCAGTATAAATTATTGCCAGACGATGTCTTAATGACTGAGGGTGGAGATCCAGATAAACTAGGAAGAGGAGCTATTATATCTTTACCACCGAAAGATTGTATTCATCAGAATCATATATTTAGAGTACGATTGGATGAAACACGAATATTACCGCGATATTTTTCAGCTTATTTACAAAGCCCGCAGGCAAAAACATATTTCTTGAGAGCAGCAAAACAAACGACAGGTATAGCAAGCATAAATATGCGGCAGTTGAGAGGATTGCCGACAATTGTGCCACCTATAGAACAGCAATTAAAATATGTTTCTTTTAGTGAACAAGTAGACAAATCAAAAGTTAAAGTACAAAAAGCACTGGATGAAACACAAAAGTTATTCGATAGTCTGATGCAACAATACTTTGGCTAGAAAGGAGAGAAGCTGAATGGCGATAATGACGGTGTATCATGGTGGATATCAGGCTTTAGAGAAACCGGAAATCAGAAAAGGTCGTAATACAAAAGATTTTGGAACTGGTTTTTACTGTACGATTATAAAAGAACAGGCTCAAAGATGGGCCAGGAGATATGATACGAAAGTTGTATCTGTCTATGATGTGCGTTTAAAATCGAATCTGAAAATAAAAGAATTCAAAGATATGACAGAAGAATGGTTGGATTTTATAATTGCATGTCGGAGTGGGAAAGACCATGAATATGATATTGTAATCGGTGCAATGGCAGACGATCAGATTTATAATTTTGTTTCTGATTACATGGACGGTACGATTACCAGAGAACAGTTTTGGGTTCTGGCAAAGTTCAAGTATCCAACTCATCAGATAGCATTTTGTTCCAAAGAATCATTGAAATGCCTGAAGTATAGAGATTGTGAGGTGCTATAAATGGCAGGAGAAGGACATGAAAGCAAAAAAGATAATGATTTATTTTACACATGCAGCCTGATCGATTACATTGCCAGGAAAACAAAGAATACACGGGCAGATGTTGTAAATAAACTTGGAAAGCAGAGAATTGATAAAATCTATGACCTGGCAGATATTTACCATTGTGACAACATTGACAGAGTCAGTGAGGATTTTATTGAAGAAGCAGGAATGCAAGAAGGAAATTTTAACAATGTGGGTGATTGTAAATACAGCATTCCATCACATTGGGACATTGGAAAAGTATATAAGCGGCTGATAAAAATGGTTGCTGCAGATGAAAATATTGGAATCGTAGATGCTTTAATAAAAGTATACAATTCCTTTATCAGTGCAAAGATTGATGACTACAACAGCAGTGTATATTACGAAAATCCGTCATATATATTTGAATCGTACCGAGAAAACAAAATGCTATAAACAAAATGGTTGAAGGATGCTGGTATATCTTGAAAGGAGTATGCCAGTATGGAAGAAAAAATAGTAAAAATACTGAATGAAATGTCAGAATATCTGTCAATTACACAAATGAAAAAACTTCAGGAAGTAATCTTAAAAGTATGTGCAGAGAATGAAGCTGACAAAATGGAAATATCCAATATAGATTTTCTTAAAATGTTTCTGGACGCAAAGAAGATAGAAGGTTGTTCAGAAAGAACTATTCAATATTATAAAGTTACGGTAGAACATTTGTTATCCCATATTGAAACATCTGTAAGGAAGATTACAACAGAAGAAATACGGACATATCTGGCAGAATATCAGAAAAATAATAAATGTTCAAATGTTACGGTGGATAACATTCGAAGAAACATTTCCAGCTTTTTCTCCTGGTTAGAGGAAGAAGATTATATTTTAAAAAGTCCTATGAAACGGATTCATAAGATTAAAACT
Organism: Blautia sp. LMAG:36; assembly: GCF_008680535.1. Classification (NCBI taxonomy): domain Bacteria; kingdom Bacillati; phylum Bacillota; class Clostridia; order Lachnospirales; family Lachnospiraceae; genus Blautia; species Blautia sp. LMAG:36. The sequence goes on from NZ_NALB01000010.1 coordinate 51,601, forward strand.
AAAACGGTAGTAAAAAGCGTTATTACAGATGAAGGAATTGAACGACTTAGGGATAACTGCAAAGAAATCAGGGATCTGGCAATTATAGATTTACTATATTCTACAGGAATACGAGTAGGTGAACTGGTAAATCTGAATGTTGATGATATTGATTTAGAAGGGCGTGAGTGCATTGTATATGGAAAGGGAGACAAAGAGCGACGGGTATATTTTGATGCAAAAGCGAAGGTGCATTTAAAAAAATATATTGATCACCGAAAAGATAATAATTCTGCATTGTTTGTAACCCTGGATGCACCACATGATAGGCTAAAAATAAGCGGAGTGGAAATTCGTTTAAGGGAATTAGGAAGACGAATTGATCTGGAACGCATTCATCCCCATAAATTTCGAAGAACCATGGCAACCAGAGCAATAGATAAAGGAATGCCAATAGAACAGGTGCAAAAAATATTAGGACATTCACAAATTGATACAACGATGCAGTATGCGATGGTGAATCAAAACAATGTTAAAACATCTCATCAGAAATATATGAGCTGACTTTTATTCAAAATTCGGATTTGTAGTGAGGGCATATGAGATATAAATTAAAAGAGATATTTGATTTGCAGATGGGAAAAACACCATCAAGAAATAATCCAGATTATTGGTGTACAGAAGATAATAAATGGATTTCCATAGCGGATTTAACAAAGGCAGGAAAGTATATTTCCGATACAAAGGAATTTTTATCAGATGCTGCAGTCAAAGAGAGTGGAATAAAAATTATTCCTGCCAATACAGTTATTATGAGCTTTAAGTTATCAATTGGAAAGACTGCAATAACAGCAGAAGATATGTATTCTAATGAAGCGATAATGGCATTTCATGATAAGCATGCTGTTGATATCCTTCCAGAGTATATATTTTATTTGTTTAAATATAGAAATTGGGATGAAAGTAGTAATAAAGCTGTAATGGGAAAGACTCTCAATAAAGCGACTTTGTCGGAAATGGAGATAGATGTTTGCTCTATAAAAAAACAGAGAGAAATTGTTGCTGTTCTTGATAAAATGATGCGTGTTTTAGTAAATAGAGAGAAGGAATTATTTTTATTAGATAACCTTATTAAAGCCCGATTTGTCGAGATGTTTGGTGATGCTGTAGATAATCCTATGGGATGGGAAAAGAAGCAACTTCAAGAGATTGTTACTGATGATTGTACTATATCATATGGCATTGTACAGACCGGAAATGACCAAGAAGAGGGAGTGCCAGTATTCAGACCTGTTGATATTGTCAATAGAATTCCCAAGTTGGAAGAGTTAAAAAGAACTACTGAGGAAATATCCAATAAATACAAGAGAACGATATTAAAAGGTCATGAAATGCTTATAACAGTTCGAGCTAATATCGCTGATACTTGTATTGTTGGAAAAGAATTCAAAGGATGCAATGTTGGAAGAGGTATTGTCCCTATTAGAACTCAAGAGAACATTATGGTGTTAGAATTCTTAAAATATCTTATGGATAGCAAGCATTTGAATGACGATATTAAAAGTAAAGCCAAGGGCATTACTTTGATTCAGTTGAATATGGAAGATTTGAGAGAGGTAGAGCTTATTGTTCCACCTATTGAACAGCAAAAGGCATTTGTGGAGTTTGCGGAACAAGTCGACAAATCAAAAGTTATCAATCAGCTTTTACAGAAATGGAATTATATGTGTCACGTTACAATCGAGAAAGTAAAATAAAGCAAAAGAAATGTTTTACGGAGATACGTGAGAGAAATTACTTACTACGAGGGGGATGAAATTTACAATGGTATATTTTCAGAAGAGGGTTAAATATGCAAAATGAAATAATTTTATTTGAAACTGCTGATAAGGAAATAAAATTAACTGTGTCTGTCAAAAATAATACCGTATGGCTTAATAGGAATCAGCTAGCTAAATTATTTGGAAGAGACGTAAAGACAATTGGTAAACATATTAATAATGCATTAAAAGAAGAACTGGATAATTCAGTTGTCGCAAATTTTGCGACAACTGCTTCAGATGGAAAAGTGTATCAAGTAGAACATTATAATTTAGATATGATTATTTCTATAGGCTATAGAGTCAAATCTAACAGAGGTGTAGAATTTAGAAAATGGGCAAATAATGTTCTGAAACAGTATATCCTACAAGGCTATGCAATCAATAAAAAAAGATTAGAAGCCTTACAGAGAACAGTAAATATTCAAACCAAAATGCTTGCATGTACTTTGGAAATAGATGAAGCAGAGGTGCTAAAAGCTGTTGATTTATATACAAATGCCTTGATGTTATTAGACCAGTATGATCACCAGTCGATTAAAAAGCCTGCAGGAAATAAAGCCATATACAGAATTACATACGAGGATTGTAGAAATATGGTGAATGCAATGGAAGATTCATTTCATTCGGATGTCTTTGGTGTTGAAAAAGAAACGGGGAAAGTTGAAGGTATTTTTGCAGCAATTTACCAAAATGTTTTCGGAGGAGAGGTTTATCCTTCTTTAGAAGAGAAAGCCGCTAATCTTTTGTATTTTATGATAAAAGATCATCCCTATGCTGATGGATGTAAGAGAATTGCTGCATCGTTATTTTTGGAATTTTTAGCTCGCAATGATGTACTCTACAAAGATGGACAGAAAAGGATAAGTGATGGTGCATTAGTAGCAATTACATTGATGATTGCAGAGTCAGATCCAAAAGAAAAAGATATTATGGTTAATTTGGTAATGAATTTATTGTCAATGTAAAGTGAAAGTAAAAGAGGGAGATTTCACAATGGTAACAAACTTTGATTACTTAAAAAATGAATCAAAATTCTCTGCATTTGCGAATGTTGCCATCTCTGCAGAGAAAATTATATTAGCAGATCCGGATGCGAGTATTCTTAACAGCCGGCGGGCTATGGAATTTGCTGTGAAATGGTTGTATTCTGTGGAGAACAGTTTGCAGATTCCGTACCAGGATAACCTTCACACTTTGATGAATACAGAGGAATTCAGACAGTTAGTGGGACCGGATCTTTGGAAACGGATGGATTATATCCGCAGATGTGGAAATAGTGTGGCACATAGCAATAAAAAACCTGGCAGAGATGCAGCGATGCTCTGTCTTGAAAATCTGTCGATTTTTTTAGATTACGTTGCATATTGTTATGGAGAACAGTATCAGGAACATCCATTTGACAAATCGATTATTGATGGCAGAATTGAGAAGGCAAAGGCATCCAGGGAAACAGCCAGAAAAACAAAGGAAACACTTCTGAAAGAACAAGAAAAAACTGCCCAGCAGGAACTGGATCTACAAAAACTGATGACAGAAAATACTTTTCTCAGGGAAGAACTGTCCGCACGTCACGAGAAACAGCAGCAGACATATGTTCCGAAACCTCTGGATCTATCTGAATATGAAACCAGAAAACTTTACATAGATTCCATGCTCATTGATGCAGGGTGGACGCAGGGAAAAGACTGGTTAAATGAGATGACTGTGACAGGAATGCCGAATAAATCAGGGATTGGACGTATTGATTATGTTCTTTATGATGATACGAGTAAACCTCTGGCAATTATAGAAGCAAAACGTACCTGCAAGGATATTGCTGAGGGCAGGCAGCAGGCGAAACTTTACGCAGATCTGCTGGAAAAGAAATATGAACGACGTCCGGTAATTTTCCTTACCAATGGTTTTGAAACCCGGATCATAGACGGACAATATCCAGAAAGAAAATGTTCAGTTATTTATTCCAAACGGGATCTGGAGAAATGGTTTAACCTTTTGAGTATGCGTACAAGCCTGCAAAATATTTCTGTAGATAAAAAGATAGCAGACCGCTATTATCAGGAAGCCGCGATAAAAGCAGTATGCCAGAGCTTTGATGAAAAGAATCGGAGAAAAGCCCTGCTTGTTATGGCCACAGGTTCCGGAAAAACCAGAACAGTAATGGCTTTGTGCAAGGTACTGGTTGATGCGGGCTGGGTAAAGAATATACTTTTTCTGGCGGACAGAAATTCACTGGTAACACAGGCGAAAAGAAGTTTTGTAAACTGGATGCAGGATTTTTCCTGTACAAATCTGGTTGAAGAAAAGAATAATTATATGTCGCGATGTGTTTTCTCCACATATCAGACCATGATAAACTGTATTGATACGATAAATGACAAAGAAGGAAAAGTTTTTACCAGTGGTCATTTTGATCTGATCATTTGTGATGAAGCGCACAGATCCATCTATAATAAATATAAAGATATTTTTACATATTTTGATGCACTGCTTGTAGGACTTACCGCAACACCGAAAGATGAGATTGACAAAAATACATATGAAGTGTTTGAACTGGCAAACGGAGATCCCACTTATGGATATGATCTGGCGCAGGCGGTTAAGGATGGATATCTGGTTGATTATCTTTCGGTGGAATCCAGGGTGAAATTTATTGATCAGGGAATTGTATATGATGAACTTTCAGAAGCAGATAAAGAAATCTATGAAAATACTTTTGAAGACGAAAATGGAAAGCTTCCGGAAGCGATAAATTCGGCTGCATTGAATACCTGGATTTTTAACGAAGATACCATTAAAAAAATTCTTCATGTCCTGATGAGAGATGGAATTAAAATTGAATACGGACAGAAGATTGGAAAAACAATTATTTTTGCGAAAAATCATGATCATGCGGAAAAGATCCTTGAGATTTTTAATAAGGAATATCCGCATTTAAAGAATTATGCTATGGTGATCGATAACAGAATGAAATATGCACAGAGTGCAATTGATGAGTTTTCAGATCCGAAAAAACTACCGCAGATCGCAATTTCTGTAGATATGTTAGATACCGGAATTGATGTACCTGAAGTTCTTAATCTTGTATTCTTTAAGAAAGTTATGAGTAAAGCAAAATTCTGGCAGATGATCGGACGAGGAACAAGACTATGCCCGGGATTGTTGGATGGGGAAGATAAGAAAAAGTTTTACATTTTTGATTTTTGTGGAAATTTTGAGTTTTTCCGAATGAATAAAGGAAAAGCAAGCGCAAATCTGATGGCGTTGCAAAGTGCAGTTTTTAATCTTCAGTTTGAGATTTCGTACAAGCTTCAGGATATTAAATATCAGACAGATAAATTAACTGCGTACAGGACTGCACTTGTAAAGCACATGACTGAAAAAGTAAAAGAGCTCCCAAGAGATAGTTTTACAGTTCGCCAACATTTGAAATATGTAGAATTATATTCAGAAGAGTCGAACTATCAGATGCTTACTTATGAAGATACTTTACTTGTACGGGAAGAGGTTGCACCCTTGATTTTGCCTGAAAGTGATGAAGTAACAGCAGTACGTTTTGATGCACTTATGTATGGAATAGAACTTGCATCTCTGGTTGGAAAGAAATATACAAGTGCGCGAAAAGATCTTTTAAAAAAGGTTTCCGGAATTGCTGGTGTGGCAAATATACCGGAGATTCAGGCACAAACAGGGCTGATCGATCAGATTTTGCATACAGATTATATGGAAAATGCAGGAATCAATGAATTTGAAAATATCAGGGAAAATCTGAGAGATCTTATGAAGTATATTCCGGATAAGAGCAGGAATAAATATATGACCAATTTTACAGACGAAATTCTTTCAACGGAATGGAAAGAAGCAGAATTGGAAAACGATGATCTGGAAAATTATAAAGTACGGGTAGAATATTATGTCCGACAGCATCAGGATAACCATGTAATAGCTAAGCTGAAAAAGAATCAGTCACTTACAGAAAAAGATGTAGCTGAACTGGAAAAAATTCTCTGGAGCGAGCTTGGTACAAAAGAGGATTATGAAGCAGAATTTGGCAGAAAGCCATTGGGAGAATTTGTCAGAGAAATGGTAGGTCTTGATATGAATGCAGCAAAGGAAGCTTTTTCAAAGTATCTTGAGGATGTAAATCTGGACAGCAGGCAGATTTATTTTGTAAATCAGATCATTGAGTATATTGTTCATAATGGAATGATGAAGGATCTTTCTGTTTTGCTGGAATCTCCGTTTACGGATCGTGGGAGCATTTCGGAAATCTTTACAGATATGGGTGTTTGGCTTGGAATAAAAAAAGTCATTGATACGATCAACGCAAATGCTGCTGCATAAACATCCACCTCTGTAAAACATAAAATTTCAACCGGATTTACAATAAATTTAACCATAAATCCGGTTGACAAAACCCGGCCGGGAACGTTATAATGGCCGGGTTGATAAGATATTTTAAGAAAAAAGGCAGGTGAACAGAATGGACAGTTGTGATTCTCATGGGCGAAGTTGTAGCTCTCGGAGTGAAAGATGGAAAAAACAGAGAGGGATGAGGCTGTTCCATTCTGTTTTAAGTGTACAGAATATCTGTGGGAATATTATGTCTGTATATCAGAAGGATATATATGACAGGATATATAGGTGACACCAGAATCTGTACGGTATTATTACATTATAATTGTAGCAGGATTATAATAGATATCTTTTTCATTCTTCTCATTCTGAGAATCTTACAGTAAGGCGATCATGTATAAATTCATTTCGCTTTATACTCAAATCCCAAGGAAACACAATCGAAAATCAAACAGCACATAGACATGCTTTAACATGTCTGTTTTTGGTGTGCGTGTTTTGTGCGAAACTATGTGAGGAGGATGAGAAAATGACAAAAAGGAATCAGGATTTTTCAAAAGATATTCTGAGTCTGATCCGAAGCAGTGTTTCTCCGGCAGTTTTAAGTGAAAGGCTGCAGGATTTCCACGAAAACGATCTGGCGGAAGTATTAAGAGAATTAAGCACTGCGGAGCGAAGCAGACTATACCGTATCCTGGAAAGCAGTATGCTGGCAGATGTTTTTGAGTATCTGGAGGAAGAAGAAACTGTACAATATCTGGAAGAGATGGATGTAAAAAAAGCGGCAGCCATTCTTTCCAAAATGGAAACCGATGCTCTGGCAGATGTTTTAAAGCAGATCGATAAAGAAAAACGCAAGCTTCTGATCCAGCTTCTGGATGAACAGGTGCGGAAAGATATTGAAATGATCCGCTCCTTTGATGAGGATGAGATCGGAAGCAGAATGACAACGAACTGCATTGTGATCCGTGAAAATCTGACCGTAAAGCAGGCCATGAGTGAGCTGATTTCCCAGGCGGCAGATAATGATAATATTTCTACGATCTTTGCAGTGACGGACAGAGGGGAGTTTTATGGAGCCCTGGATCTGAAGGATCTGATCACAGCAAGACAGGACCACCCTATGGAAGAGCTGATCGTAACTTCCTATCCATATGTGTATGGTACTGAGCAGATCGACGACTGTATGGAACGGCTGAAGGATTATTCTGAAGATTCCATTCCTGTATTGGACGATGACAATCGTTTCCTTGGAGTGATCACATCCGCAGGGATCATCGATCTGGTAGACGATGAGATGGGAGAGGATTATGCAAAGCTGGCTGGTCTGACTGCAGAGGAAGATCTGAAAGAACCTCTTTTTGAAAGCATGAAAAAAAGAATGCCCTGGCTGATCGTTCTTCTGGGCCTTGGTATGGTGGTATCTTCTGTTGTGGGAATGTTTGAAAAAGTAGTTACCTGTCTGCCGATCATCATGTGCTTTCAGTCTCTGATCCTGGATATGGCAGGAAATGTTGGAACCCAGTCCCTGGCTGTAACCATCCGTGTACTGATGGATGAAACGCTGACGGGCAGACAGAAAGCAGAGCTTGTGCTGAAGGAAATGCGGATCGGTCTTTGCAACGGTGGTCTGCTCGGTATTCTGTCTTTTGTACTGATCGGATTGTATATTTTCTTATTCAAAGGAAAAACACTCGTATTTGCCTATGCGGTATCCGGCTGTATCGGATTATCTCTGCTGGTGGCCATGCTGGTATCCAGTGCAGTAGGAACCTGCATACCGCTGTTTTTCAAAAAGGTTGGTGTGGACCCGGCAGTAGCCTCAGGTCCTCTGATCACTACGATGAATGACCTTGTAGCCGTGATAACATACTATGGAATGAGCTGGATATTCCTGATCGAGATGTTCCACCTGGCTGGCTGAGAGTAAAATGCAGCTATGCTCATAAAAATAGACAGATATCAGAAATCTGTCGAATAACAGAAAAGTTACCAATACAAAAAAATTCCGGATCGAAAGATTCGGGATTTTTCTTTACATACAAACAGAAAGCTATTATAATGAAAGACACGCTTTGCCCGTTTAAAACGTTGCAGAAATAAATACAAACAACGGGCAGAAAAAGAGAACAAAACGATCACATGGGGTGATTGGGGAAAGGAAACAGTAACATGATAGTAACAATGATCGAAAAGGTCTATACATTTCTGTGGGGAGATCTGATAAGGATCCCGCTTCCGGGAGGAAGTACGCTGGGAATCTCACTTCTGATCCTGCTTCTGATTCCGACCGGTATCTATTTTACCATCAGGACAAAGCTTCTGCCAATCCGTCTTTTTCCGGATATGGTACGAGCCCTGTCAGAAAAGAAAAGTGACAAAAATAATCTTTCAGCATTTCAGACGCTGATCGTATCTACAGCTACCCGTGTGGGAATGGGAAACCTGGTCGGTGTGGTAGCTGCGATTTCGGCAGGAGGTGCAGGAGCGGTATTCTGGATGTGGATCACGGCGCTGATCGGTTCCTCCACTGCTTTTATCGAAGCGACCCTGGCACAGCTCTATAAAGAAAAGGATCCTCTATATGGTGGCTACAGGGGCGGTCCTGCCTACTATATCCACCGTTACTGGGAAGAAAAACAGGGCAGAAAACGAAAAAAGGTTCTGCTTTCCGTTCTGTTTGCCATTTCCGGCCTGATCTGCTGGTGTGGGATCAGTCAGGTTATCAGCAATTCCGTCACGGCGTCTTTCAAAAATGCTTTTGATATTCCGCCGCTGTATACTACCATCGTGCTGGTAGTGATCGCAGCTGTGATCGTGCTTCGGAAGAATGCAACGGTTAAAGTTCTGGATCTTCTGGTGCCGGTGATGGCAGTGCTTTATTTTGTGATCACGCTGTTTATTATATTTACAAATCTTGGAAGTATGCCGGGAGTATTTAAACGGATTTTTGAAGAAGCTTTCGGATTTCGTCAGGCTGTTGCCGGCGGATTTGGCGTCGTGCTGATGAACGGAGTAAAAAGAGGCCTTTTTTCCAATGAGGCGGGAAGCGGCTCCGCTCCCTGTGCAGCAGCGGCAGCAGAATGTGACAGTCCGGTAAAAGCCGGATTTGTCCAGGCCCTGGGTGTATTTGTGGATACGATCGTGATCTGCAGCTGTACAGCTATGATCATGCTTCTGGCCCCGGAAGATCTGGTACAGGGGCTTTCCGGAATGGAACTTCTTCAGACTGCCATGCATTATCATATGGGGCAGTTTGGAGTGATCTTTATTGCTGCAACACTGTTTATGTTCAGCTTTTCCACATTCCTGGGAATCCTGTTTTATGCAAGAGGCAATGTGGCTTATCTTTTTGGTGATAACTGGGGTTCACAGACAGGATATAAGGTGCTGGCACTGGTGATGCTGTTTATCGGTGGGATCGCGGCTTACACATTTGTATGGGATCTGGGAGATGTAGGAATCGGCCTGATGACGATCTTTAATATTTTCATGCTGTATCCTCTTGGGGAAAAAGCACTGAAAGAGCTGAAAATCTATGAATCGGAAAAGAAGAAAAAATAAAACTGTTTACAGACCTTGAGAGCATATGGTAATATCAGGGTAAAGCGCTAAAAGATTAAAGAGTTCTGACAGCCGGAAGAAGTCAGACTCTGTGAAATATCAACGGTAAGTTGGATCAAGAGGAGGATATGAAAGATGTATATTACATGTCTGGACGTAGAAGGTGTACTGGTACCGGAAATCTGGATCGCATTTGCAGAGGCAAGCGGAATCCCGGAGCTCAAGAGAACGACCCGTGATGAGCCGGATTATGATAAGCTGATGAACTGGAGACTTGGAATTCTGAAAGAGCATGGTCTGGGACTGAAAGAGATCCAGGAGACTATTGCAAAGATCGATCCCCTTCCGGGAGCAAAGAAATTTCTAGATGAGCTGAGATCCTTTTCCCAGGTGATACTGATCAGTGATACCTTTACACAGTTTGCAACTCCACTGATGGAGAAGCTTGGATGGCCGACACTTTTCTGTAATTCCCTGGAAGTAGCAGAGAACGGAGAGATCACAGGCTTTAAGATGCGCTGTGAGAAATCCAAGCTGACAACTGTGAAGGCACTGCAGTCCATGGGATTTGAGACTATCGCAAGTGGAGATTCCTACAATGATCTTGGAATGATCCAGGCAAGCAAAGCAGGCTTCCTTTTCCGCAGTACAGAGCAGATTCGTGCAGATCATCCGGAAATTCCGGCTTACGAAGAGTACGATGAACTTCTTGCAGCGATCAGAGAAGCAATGAAATGAAGAAGGGAAAGTCGGAATGATCAACGAAAGAATTGTGATCGAAGAAAAAACAAAGGACTATAATGAGGCATGGATAGAGACCTATTTCTGGCAGGAGTCGGAAGAACTCTATCCGGGACAGAAGCGTCCGGTCATAGTGATCTGTCCGGGCGGAGCTTATGGCATGACTTCTGACAGAGAGGCAGAAGCCATTGCTGTCCGGTTTATGGGAATGGGCTATCACACAGTGGTACTTCGTTATAGTGTGGCACCTGCCAGATATCCGGTGGCTCTCCGTCAGCTGGCAAAAACAGTAGCTCTTCTCAGAGAGAACAGTGATAAGTGGCATATTGAAAAGAATAAGATCATTGTGTCCGGTTTTTCGGCAGGAGGCCATCTGGCAGCTTCTCTGGGAGTGTTCTGGAATACTGAGGAGCTTGCCGGGATCACGGGAATGGAAAACGAGCGGATCCGTCCCAATGGCATGATCCTGAATTATCCGGTGATCACTTCAGGGAAAGCTGGCCATGAAGAAAGCTTTCGAAATCTTCTGGGAGATCGTTATGAGGAGCTGAAAGATCGGATGTCTCTGGAATTTCAGGTTACGGAAGATACACCCAGAACCTTTATCTGGCATACCTTTGAGGATCAGACGGTGCTGCTGGATAATACACTTCTCTTTGTTCAGGCACTCTATAAAAAGGGCATTCCAGTGGAGTATCACGTTTTTCCGCAGGGTCCCCATGGAATCGGCTTGGCAAATGAGCTGACTGCCAACGAAAACGGCAGAGGGATCGCAAGAGCCTGTGAACCATGGAGTGAGCTTGCAGGAAAATGGCTGAACCGTGAATTCCCATGGTGGAATGGAGCAAAGATCGAAAGATAATACGAGACTGCTATGTCGGATAAAATATCCTTTTTACCGGGAAACCGGTAGAGAGGGTATTTTTTATAATTGTGATGACTGCTGTATTTGTCGGCTGTTTTGTCTGGCCTGTCTGATGAAAAAAGCTTTGCTATAGATCAGTATTCACATTTCAGAAAGAAAGGAATTTTGATAATTATGGATAAAAATCAGATTTTTATTACCAGTGGCACGGAATATAAAAGAATGACAAAGGAGCTTCTGGAAAAAGCGAATCTTCAGTCCCATATCGGGGACAGAAAGAAAAAGATCGGGATCAAGCCGAATCTGGTTTCTCCTTCGGAGGCTTCCTGGGGTGCAACGACTCATCCGGAAGTGGTTGCAGGAATTATCGAGTATCTGAAGGAGCATGGCTTCCGGGATATGGTGATGCTGGAGGGATCCTGGGTAGGAGATAAGACAAGGGAGGCCTTTGAGACCTGTGGCTTTGACAGGCTTGAGGAAGAGTATCAGGTGCCGTTCTGGGATATGCAGAAGGATAAAGGTATTTCTGTGGACTGTGGCGGCATGGAGCTGAATGTCTGTGAGCGGGTAAAGGAGCTTGATTTTCTGATCAATGTGCCGGTTCTGAAAGGCCATTGTCAGACAAAAATCACCTGTGCCCTTAAGAATATGAAGGGGTTGATTCCAAATAAGGAAAAGAGACGGTTTCATTCTCTGGGGCTTCATAAACCCATTGCTCATCTGAATATGGGGATACAGCAGGACTTTATTGTTGTGGATAATATCTGCGGGGATCTGGATTTTGAAGATGGCGGAAATCCTGTTGTGATGAACCGGGTGATTGCTGCCTGTGATCCGGTTCTTGTGGATGCATATGTGTGTCAGATGATGCATTATGAGGTAGCTGAGGTTCCTTATGTGAAGCTGGCAGGTGAGCTTGGAGTGGGCTGTTCAGATATTTCAAAAGCAGATGTCAGATTTCTGGAGGATGGTGCGGATCAGAGGATGCCGGTATCCAGAAAGGTTGTGGAGCTTGCAGATGCCGTGGAGGAGGTGGAATCCTGCAGTGCCTGCTACGGGTATCTGATCCCGGCATTGGAGATGCTGAAGGAAGAGGGGCTTTTTGAGAAGCTGGATGAAAAGATCTGCATCGGGCAGGGGTATCGTGGTAAGACGGGAGTGCTTGGTGTGGGACACTGTACCTGTAAGTTTCAGAATTATGTGGAGGGGTGTCCGCCGTTGGAGGGGGATATATATGAGTTTTTGAAAGAGTATATTGGTGAACGGACGCCGGGGAAGTGACAGTCCTCCGGGCCGGACTCCGTCGGGGGATGCTGCTAAGGTTCCGTGAGCCGGCTAAAACCATTGCGGAAGGGCCCAGAACTCGCCTTCGGCTCAAACAGCTGGGCCCTTCCGCAATAACGCCGTCTCCCGCAACCTAACCATCATCACCCCTTCTCCGTAGCAGCCCGGAGGACTGTCACTTCCCCGGCTGACGTTTCAGCCGGAGAGGTAGAAGCGGACGCGTGGTGTCCTGTCCTTACGTTTTGATGAGTTGAGCGTCCGCAGTTGGAGGTGTGGGAAGAATAGCGTCTGGTCAATAAATATTTTGGTGTTGCTCAATGTGTTGGAATGGTGGGAAGGATACGTCTTCTTGTTGAAAGGTGTTATGCCGATGAGATCGGCACAGCCTGGCGTTTTAAACAAACGCAGAATCCATCGCCCTGTCAGTAACGTAACATAGCCAAAACGTACGGTTCATGGCGGGGCCTGAGGGAAGGGGTGCAGGGGAGGGAAAACGGCCTTTCGCAACTACGAGTGCTTCCCCTCCCCTGCGGTTTCACTTACGCTTCCAAAGCGTAAAAACATTTTTCAGAAAAAAATTTTCAGAAAAAAGAATCCTAAAGACATCTCTTTACAATCTCAATAATCTGCTCCATAGAAAACCGGCTGCTGTCAATACAGAGATCATACTGTGTCATATCCAGCCATTTGCTGTCTGTAAAGTATTCATAGTAAGCTTTTCTCTCTTTATCCATTTTTTTGACCAGCTTCCGTGCGCTGGCTTCTTCTCTGCCGGTACGGCGTATCACATTCTGAACTCTTTCCTCAAAAGGTGCATGGATAAAAAGTTTAAGTGATTTATCCTTCAGGATATTGGTCGCACAGCGGCCGACAATTACGCAGTCCTCTCTCTGCGGAAGGGACAGGATGATCTTTCTCTGGAGATCATAGAGCACATCGTTCATTGGTACAAAAGAGAAATTATCTGTAAACTGTAGCTCACTGTCAACGGGAAATACCCACTGACTGGCTTTTTTCTCGTCTACCTTTGCCAGGGTGTCGAAGGGGATATTGTTTTTCTTGGCAGCCATGTCGATCAGTTCTTTATCATAAAAACCGATGTCCAGGTTTTCAGCCAGAGTCTTGCCGATAAGGCGTCCGTTGCTTCCAAACATACGATTGATGGTGATAATACGTTTTGCCATAAAGATACCTCCTTTATTTCGGACCGAAAGCAGGAATATCTGATTTTCGGTAGTTTTTCTTACTTCTTTTATAACATATTTCGGTAAAAAATACCAGAAAATAATATATAATTTTTAAAATAATATTTAATATATACAAAAAATAATGGCAACAGACAGAAAATATAATTAATTATTTGTATTTGCATATGAAAAATATCATACCTTTTTCACCGGGTTTTCACAGATCACACAAAGACTTTACACATTTTTTTAAAAATATTTTTAAAACAGAGAGAACATACACAGCATATTTGGAGGTTAAGAAAAATGAAACGACGGCATAAAAGGCTTATGGTGATCATCCCGTTTTCCACTATGACCAGGCTTGCGGATAATGTACTGGATGTGACCATGTTTTACGCATCCGGAGCAGATGAGGATAGCCTGGAGCCGGCAGAAAATGCGCTTACAGAGCTCCTGATGGAACGCTTTGAGCAGGACGAAGACGCTTTTTCCATTGTGGATCAGTCAGAGATCATGGAAGCCATGTCCGGTGTCACCAACACCATGTCTCTGATGATCGGTGTGCTTTTTGGCCTGTATCCGGCTAATAAGGCAGCATCCAGGAAGCCTATTGATGCGCTTCGGTATTCCGGCTAAAAAGAAATTATAATAACGTGATTTGTGAGATGGATTTTTTGTCAGAACAAATCGCGTTTTTTTATCTGGAAATCCGCACATTGATAAGGTATAATCTATAACAGTTAGAGGAATATCTCTGCCGGGAGGACGGAACTGCCGGCAGGGAACTGCCGAGAAAGGGATGACAGTAAATTTGAACATCGTGGAGAAATGTGTTTCATGCCTGAATATAAAAGAATCTTATGATCTGGCCAGGCGCATGGAACAGGAAAAAACAAATCCGGTTCTGGGATACCGTACAGCAGGCTCCCTGGCAGAGCGAAAAACCGGAGATATGCTTTTGGAAGAAATGAAAAAAGCCGGTCTCACACAGGTAGAAAAAGATAAGATCCGTGTGGATGCATGGGAATTTAAAAAAGCTGTGATGCGCTGCCATGACAGAGAGGGAACCTGCCGGGAGATCCAGCTTGGCGCATATCAGACAGATTTTAAGACCAATGGCTTTCAGAGGTTTGATCTTGTATATCTTGGAAAGGGTACAGCTGACGAATATAAGGATATCGATGTGAAAGGAAAGCTGGTTCTTATCGAGATCAATCAGAGAGAAGAATGGTGGATCAACTACCCGGTGTATCAGGCACACCTGAAGGGTGCAGCAGCTCTGATCGCCGTACAGAGCAGAGGATACGCACAGATCGATGATACGGCTTTGAATGCACAGGATATCGCAGGACCTTCCTGTGCGCCTGCATTTTCCATGTCACGGGCAGATTTTCTTATGATCCGTCAGCTGATGGAGGAAAAAAATGAGAATGGGAATCGTGTTCCGGAGCTTTCCGTGGAATTTGATGCGGACACAGAGGTGATCAAAGACCAGTATACCTACAATATCGTTGGCAAAATCCCGGGAACCGATTCGGATTCCATGATCCTGTTAAGTGCTCACTATGATTCCTATTTTGAGGGATTTCAGGACGATAATGCGGCAGTGGCCATGATCATTGGAATTGCCAGGGCGCTGCTCCGTGGTGGCTATAAACCTCGCCATACTATTGTGGTATGTGCTCTTGCAGCAGAAGAATGGGGGATTTCCGACACAAAATATGACTGGTCCACAGGTGCTTACCGCCAGGTATTTGAGGCGAGACCGGAGTGGCAGGGGCACGTGATCGCAGATCTGAATTTTGAGCTTCCGGCTCATGCACACAGTACCAGAGATGCAGTACGATGTACCTATGAGTATGCGGATTTTGTGCGCAGCTTCGTGGATGCTGTGCAGATGCCGGAGGGGATTTATCCGGAGGGCATGACCACGTTGTATCCCATTGAAACCTGGTCTGATGATTTTACCATGGCTATTTCCGGGATCCCGTCCATGGTCAATGATTTCAGCGGTGGTCCGTTTATGGAAAATTATTATCATTCCCAATATGATAACCAGGATGTTTATGAGGAAGAGGTATACACATTCCATCATGAATTTTATCTGAAACTTCTTCTGGCTATTGACAGCCTTGCTCTGCCGCCAATGGATTTCGGGCGGGTACTGGACCAAAGTATTAAGACCCTGGATACGGATCTGTGTATGCAGACCGGCGCCGACAGTACACTCCTTCTGAAAAAAACAGAAGAGGCAAAAAAAGCGGCTGCCATCCTTGCAGAGCAGGTACGGCACTTCAACAGCCTTCCGGAAGAAAAACGTGACTGGAAAAAAGCCGATGCCATTACCGAAAAGCTTCTCGGTGTATTCCGGAAATCCCAGGATTATCTGGTACGTCTGGACTGGGATGACAATGTGATCTTTCCGCAGCAGGCAGTGCAGAACAATCTTTATGCACTGAAGAAAGCGATGGGATATCTGGAAAAAGGAGAGATCGCACCTGCGCTGGAGGCTTTTTACAGTATTGACAACAACTGTTATGCCTTTCAGTTTGAGCGGGAAGTCTTTTATCATTTTACGGAATATATCTTGAAGCAGTCCCCGGATCGCCTGATGTGGGGAAAGGGCAGGATCATCCACCATGAGAACCTTTATGATCTTGTGGAAAGTCTGAAGGAAAAGAAGCCGGGTGACAGCCTGGAGGCAGAAAAGCAGAGCCTCAAGGAAGCCTGGGAAAGACAGAAGCGTTATTATGCGGATGATATTGAATATCTGATCCGTGTAGCGGAAAAGCTCAGGAATCTGATCTGCGAGGTCAGTGATATGTTTGAAAAAGGAACAGAATAAAACCATACCTGGAGGAAAGAATGGAAAGCCATAATTTATACCGAGTGAAAGAAGAAGATCTGGATAAGCTGATCCGGATATTGACCGTATGTTTTTCGGAGGATCCTCTGTATCATGCACTGATCCCGGACAGGGATACCAGAGAACGGCTGATGCCGGAGCTTTTTACCTGTGATCTTACGGAGTTTTTTGAGACCTGCGAGATTTATGCAGATAGCAGTGAGTTGAACAGTATCCTGGTAGTATCCGACGGAACGGAGCATGAAGCAGCCTTACATAATCTGATGGTGGATTTTTTTGCCCTTCTGAAAACAGATGGCTATCTGATCAAAGAGGATCCAAGTCTTGCGACCTTGCGGAAATTCATCCAGGGAAAAGACTATCTGAATTCCAGCTGGACTTCCCAGCTTCATACAGCAGAAAGACTTCATGTGATCTATCTGGCAGTGGCGCCGAAGATGCAGCATCACGGTCTTGCTGAAAAGCTGATGGATGAGGTGATCAATTATGCGGACAGGCATAAGTTGATGATCTCTCTGGAAACCCATAATCCGGCAAATGTTTCTATGTATGAGAAATTCGGATTTAAATTATACGGCATTGTACAGAAAAAAGGATTTGATCTGAAGCAGTACTGCATGATCAAACAGGCATAGGAGGAATTACGATGAAACGAAAATGGTGGCATGACAAAGTGGTATATCAGATATACCCCAAGAGCTTTTATGATTCCAACGGAGACGGAATCGGAGACATCCCAGGAATCATCAGCAAGCTTGATTATCTTAAGGAACTGGGAGCAGATATCCTCTGGCTTTCCCCAATCTATAAATCTCCCCTTGCAGACCAGGGATATGACATTGCAGATTATTATGCGATTGATCCGAGGTTTGGGACCATGGAGGATATGGATCGTCTGATCGCAGAAGCAAAAAAAAGAGAAATGTACATCCTTATGGATCTGGTGGTAAATCACTGCTCCGATGAGCATGAGTGGTTTCAGCAGGCTATTAAGGATCCGGACGGAAAGTATGGAAATTTCTTTTATATCCGGGACAAAAAGGATGATAAAGCTCCCTGCAACTGGAGAAGCTATTTCGGTGGTCCGGCATGGGAAGAGCTTCCGGGACATCCGGATAAACAGTATCTTCATGTATTCCACAAGAAGCAGCCGGATCTCAACTGGGAGAATCCTGAAGTAAGAGAGGAAGTCTACAAAAACATCCGCTGGTGGATGGAAAAAGGGCTTGGCGGATTCCGTATTGATGCCATTATCAATATCAAGAAGAAGCTTCCGTTTTCCGATTATCCTGCCGATCGTGCAGATGGGCTCTGCAGCGTCGGGAGGATGCTGGAGGAGGCAGAAGGGATTGGAGAATTTCTGGGAGAGATGGCTGAGAAGTGCTTTCATCCCTATGATGCGTTTACTGTAGGAGAGGTCTTCAATGAAAAGGAAGATGAGATCAAAGATTTTATCGGAGAAAACGGATATTTTTCATCCATGTTTGATTTTGAAGAAACCTGTTACGGAAAGAGCGAGGATGGCTGGTATGCATCCAAACCGTACCTGACTCCGGAAGAGTACAAGAAGTGTATTTTCCATACGCAGAAAAAGATCGGGGATACCGGCATGATCTCCAACATTATTGAGAATCATGATGAGCCAAGAGGTGTCTGTCACTATATTTCTCCGGAAGACCGCTGTCCGGATTCAAGGAAGCTCCTGGCAGGTGTTTATTTCCTGCTGAAGGGAATTCCGTTTATTTATCAGGGGCAGGAGATCGGTATGGAAAATATGGAGTTTACTTCTATGGATCAGATCGATGACATCAGTACCATCGATGAATACCAGGTAGCGCTCCGTGCCGGATGCAGTGAAAAAGAAGCGCTTGATGCTGCTTCCGCATTTTCCAGAGACAATGCCAGAACTCCGGTACAGTGGAGCGCAGAGAAAAATGCGGGATTTTCAGAAGGAGAGCCGTGGCTTGGGGTCAATCCCAATTATAAGGAGATCAATATAGAGTCCCAGTTAACGGATAGTAACTCCCTTCTTTCTTTCTACAAAAAGCTGACTGCACTGAGAAAAGCTCCGGAATATAAAGAAACGCTTGTATACGGAACATTCGCTCCATATCAGGAAGAACAGAAGAATCTGATCGCATATACAAGAAACGGTGAGAAAAATCTTCTGATCCTGGGAAATATGCAGGCACAGTCACAGAAGGTATCTTTGCCGGGAGAAGTAAAAGAGGTGCTTCTGAATAATCAGAAAGCTGTGGAGATCACAGAAAAAGAGATCATTTTGAAACCGTATCAGTTTATCGTTCTGGAGACCGCTGTCTAATGCGGCGTCAGAACAGCAGAGAAAAAAACAATAGCTATTTAGCTGACAGTCTGTTAAAATAAATGTTCGGCTGAAAAAACAGCCGTAAAGAAAGAGAATGAGAATTCAGAAGGGAATAAAGTATGCTGAAGATAAAGAATTACGTAAAGGCAGAAAGCCTTGAACAGGCATATGAACTGAACCAGAAAAGAACAGCCTGTGTGCTGGGCGGTATGGTCTGGCTGAAAATGGGAAACCGGAACATCATGACAGCCATTGATCTGTCAGGTCTTGGGCTGGATACTATTACAGAAACAGAAGAAGCATTTGTGATCGGCTGCATGACACCACTTCATGCGCTGGAAACCCACAAAGAGCTGAATGCCTATACAAACAGTGCTATCCGTGAAAGTGTACGGCACATTGTGGGTGTGCAGTTTCGAAACTGTGCCACAGTGGGCGGAAGTATTTTCGGAAGATTCGGATTTTCCGATGTACTGACCATGTTTCTGGCACTGGATACCTGGGTGGAGCTGTACAATGGCGGAACCATTCCGCTGGCACAGTTTGCATCCATGGAAAAGGATAACGATATCCTGGTAAATATCATTGTAAAAAAACAGCCGCTGAACAGTGTGTACTTAAGTCAGCGGAACAATTCCACAGATTTTCCTGTGCTCACCTGTGCGGCCGCTCTTATTGGCGGAAAAGCAAGAACTGTCATTGGGGCCAGACCCGGAAAAGCAATGATCGTGGAAGATGAAGAGGAAATCTTAAAAGATTTTGTACAGATGAATGCACAGCAGAAAAAGGATGCAGCAGCATCTTTTGCCGCATATGCGGCGGAACATGTTTCTACAGACAAGAACATGCGTGCTTCAAAAGAATACAGAAGTCTTCTTGTGAAAGTCCTTACAAGAAGAGCCTGGGAAGAGATCGGAGGGAGAGCAGAATGAATATCACTTTCTGGCTGAATGGTGTAAAACGGCAGGCAGAGGTACGTCCGGATGAACTGCTTCTGGATTTCCTGCGGAAAAACAGCTGTTACAGCGTAAAACGTGGCTGTGAGACTGCAAACTGTGGTCTCTGTACTGTGCTGATGGATGAACGTCCGGTACTGTCCTGCTCCATGCTGGCTGCCCGCGCAGACGGGAAACGGATCGTGACTCTGGAGGGAATGCAGGAGGAAGCAAAGGAATTCGGCGCTTTTATGGCAAATGAGGGAGCAGAGCAGTGCGGCTTCTGCAATCCGGGATTTATCATGAATGTATTTGCCATGTTAAAGGAACTGGAGGATCCCACAGAAGAGGATATCCTGGAGTATCTTTCCGGAAATCTGTGCCGTTGCTCGGGATTTGTGGGACAGACCAGAAGTATCCTGAAATTTCTCGACTATAAAAAAGGACAGGAGGAAGGAAAATGAAATACGTAAACAAGCCGGTGCCAAAAACAGATGCAATGTCGCTGGTAACCGGAAAACCGGTCTATACCGATGATCTTGCACCTTCTGACTGCCTGATCGTCAAGATCTTAAGAAGTCCTCATGCCAATGCCTGGGTGGAAGAGATCAAGACAGATGCTGCAAAGAAGATCGAGGGGATTGCCTGTGTTCTGACCTATGAGGATGTTTCCCACAAAAGATTTACTCTGGCCGGGCAGACAGCGCCGGAGATCAGTCCATGGGATCGCTATATCATAGATAAGCATGTGCGTTTTGTAGGGGATCCGGTTGCCATCGTAGCCGGTGAGACAGAAGAGGCAGTAGATAAAGCCCTGAAACGCATTAAGGTAAAATATCGTGTGGAGGAAGCAGTTCTGGATATCCACACAGCCAAGGATAATCCCATTCTGGTGCACCCGGAGGATGACTGGTATATGCCGATCCCGGCCGGCGGAGATAATAAGCGTAATCTCTGTTCCTCCAATGTAGAAGAAGTGGGTGATGTGGATGCCATGCTGGAAAAATGTGCGTATACAGTAGATCAGGTTTACCACACAAAGGCAAATCAGCAGACCATGATGGAGACCTTCCGTACCTACTGTTATATGGACCATTTTCAGAGACTGACGGTGGTTTCTTCCACCCAGATCCCGTTCCATATCCGAAGGATCGTAGGAAATGCGCTGAACATTCCGTCTTCCAAAGTTCGTGTGATCAAGCCTCGTATCGGCGGGGGCTTTGGTGCAAAACAGTCTTCTGTCAGTGAGGTTTTCCCGGCACTGGTAACATGGGTTACCGGGCGTCCGTCCAAGATCATTTTTTCCAGAAAGGAATCCATGATCGCGTCTTCTCCGCGTCATGAGATGGAAGTCCATATCCGTATGGGTGCAGACGAAAACGGTATTGTAAAGGCAATCGATCTTTATACTCTTTCCAACACCGGTGCCTATGGAGAGCATGGGCCTACAACCGTAGGACTTTCAGGCCATAAATCCATTGCGCTGTATCGTCATACGGAAGCCTACCGTTTTGCCTATGATGTTGTTTACACCAATATGCAGGCAGCTGGTGCTTATCGTGGCTATGGTGCCACACAGGGTATTTTTGCTGTGGAGTCCGCAGCAGATGAGCTGGCTCATAAGATGGGGATGGATCCGGTAAAATTCCGCGAGCTGAACATGCCTATGGAGGGAGAGGCACTTCCGGGATATCCGGATGTACCGATCAACGGCAGCTGTACCATGGATAAATGCCTCGCCCGTGCAAAGGAAATGATCGGATGGGATGAGAAATATCCGTTCCGTGATATGGGTAACGGCAAAGTACGGGGTGTCGGTATCGCTATGGCCATGCAGGGCTCATCTATTGCAGGGATCGATGTCGGCGGAGCAGACATTAAATTAAATGAGGATGGTTCCTATACCCTGGCACTTGGATGTTCTGATATGGGAACCGGCTGTGATACCATTCTTGCTCAGATGGCAGCAGACTGTCTGGATACAGATATGAAAAATATCGTGGTATTCAGTGTGGATACAGATATTTCTCCCTATGATTCCGGTTCTTATGCATCTTCCACAACCTATGCAACCGGAAATGCCGTAATCCAGGCCTGCGGAGAACTCAGAAAGAGAATCCACGCTTTTGGCGCACAGATGCTTGGAGTATCTGCAGAGGATTCTGATTTTGACGGAGAAAAAGTCCGCACAGAAGACGGAAAAGAGGTAACGCTGCAGCAGATCGCAGGAAAAGCGACCTGTGGAGTCTGCAGTGAGCTTCAGGTTGTAAAAGAATATTCTTCTCCGATCTCTCCGCCACCGTTTATGGTAGGTGCCGCTGAAGTGGAGGTCGATAAAGAGACCGGACAGATCGATGTCATTGATTATGTGGGCGTGATCGACTGTGGAACTCCGATCAATCCAAATCTTGCCAGAGTGCAGGCAGAAGGCGGTATCGGTCAGGGAATCGGAATGGTTCTGTATGAGGATGTGCAGTATACAGATAAGGGAAAGATCCGTAACAATTCTTTTATGCAGTATAAGATCCCCAATCGTATGGATATTCCGAAGGTGCGGATCGAGTTTGAGAGCAGCTACGAGAAGACAGGTCCTTTCGGCGCAAAATCCATTGGTGAGCTTGTGATCGATACACCTTGTCCGGCTATTGCCAATGCGGTTTATAATGCAACAGGTGTACGTGTCAGAGAGCTCCCGATCACTCCGGAGAAGGTTGCAATGGGAATCCTTGCCAGAGAAGCCGGAGAGAAGGTGTGAAATGCAGGAGCTGATACTGGCAATTGCCGGACTGATCCTGGAGCTGCTGGTATTTTTTTGTACAGGAAGTCTGCTGACACGGATACTGAAAATGAAGGCGGAAGTAACCATGGAACTGGTCTTGGGATATCTTCTGTATTTTGCGGCTTTTGAGATACTTGCAGTTCCTATGACCCTGAAATGGGTAAAACTGAGTACCTTTTCGTATCTGTGGATGGTGATCATGGCAGCTTGTGTACTGGCAGCATGTCTGTTTGCGCATAAACTTTGGAAGGGACAGCTGGACCGGATAGGAGAAACATTTCGGAAGCATTCACTGCTGCTGCTTTTGACCGCTGCGGCAGTGATCCTGCAGTGTTTTCTGGTGGCTGCATATCAGGACGTTACTGCAGATGCAACACATTATATTGGTGCAGTAAGCACTTCCGTGTATACAGACACTCTTGCCCGATACAGTCCGCTTACCGGTGTTATCCAGAGAAATTTTAATCTCCGCTATGATCTTTCTGCATATCCGATGAACAATGCGGTGTGGTGTGTCCTTCTGGGCATCCACCCGATCGTTCAGTCCAAGGTCGTGATGTCTGTGATCAACATGCTGATGATCAATCTTCTGATCTACCAGATCGGAAAAAGCTTTTTTCGTGGAGATGAAAAAAAAGCAGACCTGATGGTTCTTTTTGTGTGTCTGATGCAATTGTTTTCTTTTTCTATCTATACAACAGGAACCTTTGCGTTTATGCGGGTTTATGAAGGGAAGGCCCTGCTGGCAAATATTTCCATTCCGGCAGCGCTTCTGGTAAGTATACGGCTCTGGCTCAACAAAGATGGCAGAAATAAAGAGAGCTGGGTGCTGCTTTTCATTGCTGCAGTCAGTGCGTTGACGTTTTCAGGATCCTCCCTTATTTATCCTGCAGTAGTCAGTACGGCGATCCTTCCGGTGATGGTGCTGAAGAAAAAGATTTCCTACGCGATTCCCTATGCGCTTTGTATGCTGCCGGGATTTTTGTATGCCCTGGTTTATTTTTCGGCGAAGCTTGGATGGATCGCATTTCCGGCATCATAGGAAACTGGGAAGATACTATGGATAGGAGAAGAAAATGGCGGGAGTAACGATCGAAGAACTGGGACTGCGTTTTGTGCAGATCTGTATGGAAAATTACTGGAGTGGATGCTTGCTGCCTGTATTTTTTCTGGCAGGTATACTCTGGGATATTTTTTACCGCAGGAGAAAAGAATCCAGAGTGTTCCTGTATTATCTAGTCTTTCTGGCACTTACGGTATATAATCCGGTTCTTGTAAAATATGTGATACCAAAGGTACATTTTGAAAGTGAATATTATCGTTTTATCTGGATCCTTCCGGTGATCCCGGGTGCTGCCTATTATGCTGTACGGATCGTGGAAGCGGTAAGGTTTCGATGGCTGAAGGCTGTAACAGCGCTGATCCTTGCGGCAGTGATCGTCACTACGGGGACACCTGTTCCCGGCATTGCAAAAGATTATGTGATGGCGGAAAACATCTATAAAGTCCCGAATGAGCTGCGCTCAGTATGCGATGTGATCCATCAGGACTGCGATAAAGAACAACCCAAGGTTGTTTTTGACAATGAGCTGAATCTGGTGGCTAGACAGTATGATCCGTCACTGATCCTTGTTTTGGATCGTAATTTTATCCTGTATCGTGCAGGAAGTACTGTGGTAGGAAACTACGAAAACAGCAAGGCCTACCAGATCCAGAAAGTGATCATGGATGTGATAAGTTATCAGATGGATGTAGGGATCGATAAGTTCCGGCAGGTATTGAAAAGAACGGAAACCGATTATCTTGTTCTTCCGGTAGATCTTACAAATCATGACTATATCCGTCAGGCAGGATGTACCCCTATTGCGCAGACAGAAAAATATGTGGTATACAGGTTTGAAGGGTGAATATATTCGCCCTTTTGGCCTGAAAAAATGACTAAAGTGCGTAAAATGATACGGAGAACGGAGTGAACAGCAACCATAAAATGTGTGATGAATATGTACTGTTTAAAAAAATCTTTACAATTTCATGGATTTGTGTTAAAATCATAAACAGTGTAAACCTACTTTGATAATTTCATACCTGAATTTAGAAGTTATGTTTTTCATTATGCACCTGTAGCTCAGTGGATAGAGCAGTGGTTTCCGGTACCATGTGCGGGGGTTCGATTCCCTTCAGGTGTGTTACCCGGAACAGTGGGAATTGTTCCGGCGTGTTGTTATGATAAGGAGGACAAGAACTTGGATGATTTCAGAGAATGGTTATCAGATAACCTTCGCTATTTTATGTTAGGCGGAGCCATTCTGGTGATCGTGCTTGTTCTGATCTTTGGCGTTCGCGCCTGTGTTGGAGGTAAGAAGGGGAATTCCAATAAAGATCAGACAACAGCCCAAAGTAACCAGGAAAATGATCCTTCTTCTCCGGCAAATGATGGGGAGACAGACGAGAAGAAAGACGCCAGTTCCGCGGCAGATACGGATGCGGAGACAACCATGGAAAAAGCCAGCACGGAAGTAACCGAGCTGATTCAGAGCTATTATAAAGCTTTTGGGGAAAAAGACATTGCAACACTTAAGACGATTGAGGACGGATTTACGCCGGCTGACGAGTCGCAGATTAATTCAAGGGATTATATTGATGGGTATGAGGTACAGAATGTTTACGCTAAGAAGGGACTGACGGACGATTCGTATGTCGTTTATGTAGTCTTTAATTATATCTGTACTGGAATTGAGACTCCGGTTCCGGCACTGAGCCAGTTTTATGTGGAGACGGGCAGTGACGGCAATCTGAAGATCAAAGGTGGTGCTGATGACGATGCAGATATCAGTGCTTATGTGAAAAAACTGGAATCTGAGAAGGATGTGCAGGAGCTTATCACAAAGGTAAAGACGGACTATGAAGCTGCGCAGGAGAGTGATCCCTCTCTGGCAGAATTCCTTCAGGGCCTTGGTGAAGATGCCAGTGCTTCCGCAGATGCAGGAACAATGCTTACAGTTACAGAGGATTGTAATGTTCGTGCTTCCGCAGATTCAGAGGGTGAGGTTATCGGTGGTTTTTCTGCAGGAACGGAAGTTGAAAAGAAAGGGCAGGAAGGCGACTGGATACAGGTTGATTATGATGGACAGACCGGTTATGTCTATAGTGGTCTGTTAGAATAATAAGGGTTAATAAAATGCAGGTTCCGGAAGAACCTGCATTTTTGTTGCTCTGATATAACGAAAGATCATTTTTTGAGTGAACCGTCTGCTGCCAATGTGTATTTTTTTCCATTTACGGTGATGGTTCCGGTCTGCATGATTCCGTCTTCGTCCAGATAATAACGTTTTTTGCCTAGGGTGATCCAGCCGGTCTGCATGATTCCGTCCTTATTGAAATAATATCGATGACCATCTGTGTCGGTAAGCCATCCGGTATAGGCGGTTCCGTCAACCATAAATTTCCAGTTGGTGCCATCCGGTGTCCAGACTCCGTTTTCTGCCTCCGGCGAAACCTTTTCTGTTTCGGGAATCTCTGTGGGAACAGGAGACGGTGTGGCGGAAGGTGAGGGAGCGCCGGAAGATATCGATGCATCTGTATGGTGATCGCGATCTGAACTTGGTTCAATGGTCGAAATATCGCTGGTATTTATGGAAACTACGGAAGTACTGCTGCTTTCAAAAGGACCGGCCGATGACTGGGTAAAGAGAATACCGCAGATCAGACACAGGAAAACAGCGACAAAGATCAGCAGCCGGTTCATACGTGGAGTATGCTCTGACATGATTTTCCTCCTGATATTTAAGTATATTTCTGTTTATCATACAATAATGAGCAAGAAAATACAAGAAAAATAACCGGTTGCGAACACGTGGGAAAAAATATATAATAGAACAATGGACGAAAAAATCAGAATCAATAAATATTTAAGCGATATAGGAGTCTGCTCAAGAAGAGAGGCAGACCGCCTGACAGAAGCGGGGAGAGTTACTGCCAATGGAGAACTGGTTTCCACAGGAATGAAGATCCTTCCGGATGCGGAGATCTGTATTGACGGAAAGCCTGTAAAAAAACAGGAAAAAAAGATCCTGCTTCTTTTTCATAAACCAAAAGGGATTGTCTGCAGCACCAGACAACAGCGGAATGAGATGACAGTAACAGAATATCTGGATTATCCGGTGCGGATCTATCCCATAGGACGGCTGGATAAAGATTCCGAAGGACTGCTTCTCCTTACCAATGAAGGAGATCTGGTGAACCGTATCATGAAGGCGGGGAACTACCATGAAAAGGAATATCAGGTGACCGTGAATAAACCGGTGACAGAAGAATTTATCCGTGGTATGGGCGGCGGAGTGCCGATCCTTGATACGGTCACACGTCCCTGCAAGGTTACAAAAACAGGGAAAAACAGTTTTCGTATCATCCTTACCCAGGGTCTGAACCGCCAGATCCGTCGTATGTGTGAATATTTCGGATATAAAGTCGTAACACTGAAACGTGTTCGGATCATGAATCTGTATATTGATGGTCTGGAAGAGGGGAAATATCGTGAGATCCGGCCGGAAGAACGAAAAGAACTGGAGGAGATGCTTTCCTCCGAAAAATCAGAAAAAAGGACGGGAGGAAGCCATGAACGAATCATCCATAAAAAAAATGAAAGAGCTGGGAGAAAAGCTCCGGGAAGCGTCCAGGGCCTATTATCAGGAAGACAGGGAGATCATGTCCAACGTGGAGTACGACGCCCTGTACGACACTCTGAGCGCACTGGAGAAAGAAACAGGGATCGTTCTGGCAGACAGTCCAACCGTTAATGTAGGATATGAGGCAGTGGAGCAGCTCCCCAAGGAGGAACATGAGAGACCGATGCTGTCTCTGGATAAGACCAAAGAGAGAGAAGCTTTGAGAGAGTTTATCGGGGAACATCCTACACTTTTATCCTGGAAGCTGGATGGCTTAACGATCGTGCTTACCTATGAAAACGGAGAGCTTATAAAGGCAGTTACCAGAGGAAATGGTATTGTGGGAGAGGTTATTACCAATAATGCCAGAGTATTTAAGAACATACCTTTGAAAATTTCTTTTAAAGGGAGACTGGTACTTCGCGGAGAAGCCATCATTACTTATTCGGATTTTGAAAAGATCAACGAAACCATCGGAGATGCAGATGCCAAATACAAAAATCCCAGAAATCTCTGCAGTGGTTCTGTCCGCCAGCTGAATAACGAAATTACAGCGAAGAGAAACGTACGGTTTTATGCTTTTTCTTTAGTGAGTGCGGAAGGCGTGGATTTCCGGAATTCCAGGGAGGTGCAGTTCCGGTGGCTGAATGAACAGGGCTTTGAGGTTGTGGAATATCGAAAAGTCACAGCGGAAACTCTGGATGAAGCGATGGATTACTTTGCGGAAGCAGTTACGACCAATGATTTTCCGTCAGATGGGCTTGTGGCATTGTATGATGATATTGCTTACGGAGAATCTCTGGGAACTACAGCCAAGTTTCCAAGGAACGCCATGGCATTTAAATGGGCCGATGAGATGCGTGATACGAGACTTCTGGAGATTGAGTGGAGCCCGTCCAGGACCGGACTGATCAATCCGGTAGCAATTTTTGAGCCGGTGGAACTGGAAGGAACCACAGTGAGCAGGGCCAGTGTGCATAACATCAGTATCATGAAGGAACTGAAGCTGGGGATCGGAGATACCATTCGTGTATACAAAGCAAATATGATCATTCCTCAGATCGCGGAAAATCTGACCGGAAGCGGTAATGCACCGATCCCGCATACCTGCCCGGCCTGCGGACAGGAAACGGTAGTGAAGAAAGAAAACGATGTGGAATGTCTTTTCTGCGTCAATCCGGGGTGCCCGGCCAAGAAAATTAAATCCTTTGGGCTTTTTACAAGCAGGGATGCCATGAATATCGACGGACTTTCCGAGGCAACACTGGAGAAATTTATTGCCAGGGGATTTATCCATGACTTTGGCGATATTTTTGAGATCAGCCGGTATAAAGATGAGATCGTGGAAATGGAAGGCTTTGGGCAGAAATCCTATGATAATCTTATGGAAAGTCTTGAACGGGCGAAAGAGACTACACTTCCAAGGGTGATCTACAGTCTTGGGATCGCAAATATCGGTCTGGCTAATGCAAAAGTGATCTGCCGCCATTTTGACAATGATCTGGACAGGATACGTCATGCCAGTCTGGAAGAGGTCAGTGATATTGATACCATCGGGCCGGTCATTGCCGGAAATCTGGTAGCTTATTTTAGGGATGAGGATAATAATCGCCGCCTGGATCATCTGATGAGATTTCTTCATATTCAGGAGGACAGTCCCAAACAGGAACAGATCTTTGAAGGAATGAATTTTGTAATCACAGGAAGTCTGGTGCACTTTGGAAATCGAAGTGAGGCCAAAGAGCTGATCGAATCCCTGGGAGGCAAGGTTACCGGTTCAGTTACCAAAAAGACCAATTATCTGATCAATAACGACATCCAGTCCAATTCATCCAAAAACAAAAAGGCAAAAGAACTGGGGATTCCGATCCTTTCAGAAGAAGATTTTCGGAAACTTGCCGGAGTGCAGTAAAGGCCGTACAGACTGGAGATACTTTTTATCTGAAGAAAAAAGCCGAGCGGCTCCTTTATAAGAGACGCTTCATATATAAGGAGGGCAAACAATGCCGATCAAAACACAGGGGGATCTTCCGGTAAAGGAGATCCTGGAGAGAGAAAATATATTTGTAATGGACGAAAAACGTGCCATGCACCAGGATATCCGTCCGATCCAGATTCTGATCCTGAATCTGATGCCGCTGAAAGAAGAAACAGAGTTGCAGCTTCTGCGTTCTCTTTCCAATACACCGCTGCAGGTGGATGTGACATTTATGGCTGTGGAGAGCCATGAAGCCAAGAATACATCTCTCAGCCATCTGAACAAGTTTTATGAAACATTCACCGATATAAAGGAAAGTAAATTTGATGGAATGATCATCACAGGAGCACCGGTGGAGCAGATGCCTTTTGAGGAAGTGGATTACTGGAATGAGCTGACTGAGATCATGGATTGGACTGAGAAGCATGTGACTTCCACGATCTTTCTCTGTTGGGCAGCGCAGGCCAGTCTTTATCATTTTTATGGCCTGGAGAAAAAACCTCTGGATAAGAAAATGTTCGGACTTTTCCAGCACAGGGTACTGAACCGTAAGATCCCGCTGGTCCGGGGCTTTGATGATGTATTTCTTGCGCCGCATTCCAGACATACAGAAGTTCCTATTGCAGATATCCATGCATGCAAAGACCTTACGGTCCTGGCGGAAAGCGAAGAGGCTGGTCTGTTCCTTGCAATGGCAGAGGGAGGACGTAAAATCTTTGTTATGGGACATCCGGAATACGACCGCGTGACTTTGGATGGCGAATATAAGAGAGACCTTGCCAAGGGTCTGCCTATTGAAATCCCGAAGAACTATTACAAAGATGACGATCCAAACAACAAACCACTCCTCACCTGGAGGGCCCATGCCAACAACCTGTATACGAACTGGTTGAATTATTACGTATACCAGAGCACTCCGTATGACCTATACGGGACACCGGATTTCAGGGAAATTTAAGGAATATGAAATAAGTGTTAGCATAAGCTCATAAATCGTAGACAAAGCTATGATTTATGGGCTTATTTTAGATTGCTGCTTACGAAGGTCTTTCCTGAAAAACATTCCTACAAAATGTAGGAATAAATGCAATATTTATGGTATGAAATGCGGCTGGTCTTTTGCATTTATTTTGATACAATCATTATATAAAAGACATGGAACTGAAATAAGAATTCCTGGTTACTGTTCATTGGTAATATTCTGCGAAGCGTGTTACTGAGAATGGAATGAACAGTAACAATTCTTGATGCAGGCCAGAATATGTTAATGGGAGGATAAATAATATGATAATCATAGGTGAAAAAATCAATGGATCCATCCCCTCTGTGGCGGAGGCGATCGCAAACAGAGATGCAGAATTCATCAAGCAGCGGGCACTTGCTCAGGCAAACTCAGGAGCAAGCTATATCGATTGTTGCGCATCTGTTCCGGAAGCAGAAGAAGTAGAAACCTTGAAATGGATGATCGACTGTATTCAGGAAGTGACAGATCTTCCGATTTCCGTAGACAGTCCCAGCGCAGATGTCCTTACAGAAGCTTACAAATTCTGCAGAAAACCGGGTATTTTTAACTCTGTATCCGGTGAGGGAGATAAGATCGATAAGATTTTTCCTCTTATGGCACAGCCTGAAAATAAAGGGTGGCAGGTTATCGCACTTCTAAGCGATGATACAGGTATCCCCAAAAGTGCGGAAGACAGGCTGAAGGTATTTGACAAGATCATGGCAAAAGCGAAAGAGTACGGAATTTCACCGGATCGTATCCATATTGATCCATTGGTTGAGATGCTCTGTACATCTGAAGATGGTATTGCGATGAACGTGGAAGTAATTTCAAGTGTCCGTAAACAGTATCCGATGATCCACATTACAGCGGCGATCAGCAACATTTCCTTCAATCTGCCGGTACGTAAGCTTATCAATTTCGGATTTGTGGTACTTGCAATGAATGCCGGCCTTGACAGTGCGATCATGGATCCTACAAACAGAGATATGCTTGGACTTGTATATGCAACAGAGGCATTGCTTGGTTTGGATGATTATTGTATGGAATACATCGGAGCATACAGAGAAGGTCTGATCGGACCTGTAAAAAAATAAATAAAACGCATATGCGGAATGCGGATAAAAAATAAAAAGCGGAGGTGTTTGATTATGTCAAAAATCACAGAAGTAGCAGAATTGGTAGAAAAAGGAAAAGCAAAACTTGTAGGTGCAGCTGTACAGTCAGCTCTTGATGAAGGCTGTGAGGCAACAGAGATTCTTAACAGCATGATCGATGCAATGGCTGTTGTAGGTGAAAGATTTAAGAACGGAGAAATCTTTGTTCCGGAAATGCTGGTAGCAGCCCGTGCAATGAAAAAGGGTGTTGAGGTTCTGAAACCGCATCTTGCATCCGGCGCTACAGGAAGTATGGGAAAACTTATCATCGCTACTGTAGCAGGAGATCTTCATGATATCGGAAAGAATCTTGTTGCAATGATGATCGAAAGTGCCGGCTTTGAAGTTATTGATCTCGGTGTTGATGTACCTGCATCGAAGGTTATTGAATGTTACAAAGAAAATCCGGATGTTAAGGTAATTGCACTTTCAGCGCTGCTCACAACTACAATGCCGGCTCTGAAGGATACAGTTGCAGCACTTAATGCGGAAGATTTCAGAAGCAATGTTAAGATCATGGTTGGAGGAGCACCGATCACGAAGGAGTTTGCAGATGAGATCGGCGCAGATGGATATTCAGAAGATGCAGCAAGCGCAGCAGTTCTTGCAAAAGCTTTGGCAGCATAAGGAAAAATAAAATAGGCCGCTCTGTATTGTCTGTGCATGGCATAGACGGCAGAGCGGCTTTTGCTTTACAGTGACCATCGGAGGGATGAAAATGTACCGAATAAAATTTATCAGGGAGGAAAAGGAGATTCTGGTGGAACCGGGTACCAGGATCCTTGAGGCGGAAAGAAAAGCAAAGCTGGCTCCTGATGCACCTTGCGGAGGCCGGGGAAAGTGCGGGAAATGTCGTGTTAAAATAGAAGATCACATGGTGCTTGCATGTCAGACGGAAATCCACAGTGACCTTGAAGTAGATACATTGTCCGGATGCCAGGAAGAGGAGATCCTTACAGAAGGAATGCAGAGACCGGTTGCGTTCAGGCCTGATCTGAAACAGAAAAAAGTGATTCTTAAGAAACCGGAGACAGGAGACAACCGCTCTGAATGGGAGCGGCTGACAGAACAGCTGGATGTGGAAAAACCTGTTCTGCCTGATACTGAAATTGCATCGAAGCTTTACGGCTGCAGAAAAGAAGCAGAAGAATGGTATGTGATCTGTGCAGGAAATGAGATCCTGGATATCAGCAGAGAAGAGAAAAAAATCTGTTTTGCGGCTTTTGATATAGGTACAACGACGGTGGTCGGCTATCTTATGGATGCATTGACCGGGAAGCAGCTGGCTCTCAAGAGCAGAATGAACCCACAGACTCAGTATGGCGCAGATGTGATCATGCGGGCGGATCATGCTCTGGAGCATGGCGTAGAGCAGCTGACCGGCTGCATACGGAATGCGGTTGATGAAATGCTCCAGGAACTGGCAGAGGAAGCAGGAAGAAGCACATTAGATATCTGTCAGGTATCTGTGGTAGGAAATACCTGCATGCATCATCTTTTTCTTGGGATTTCTCCGGCATCGCTGGTCCATGCACCGTATAATCCGGCGATCAGTCAGGGGCTTACACTGAATGCAGAGCAATATGGGCTCCATATCCACAGAAAGGGGCAGCTGCTTATGCTGCCTGATATAGCCGGGTATGTAGGGGCAGATACCTGTGGCTGCATTTTGACGCTCAGACAGGATCAGCAGAACGAGATCAGCCTTATGATCGATATTGGAACGAACGGGGAGATGGTCCTCGGAAATAAAACGAGATTAGCCTGTTGTTCAACAGCTGCCGGTCCGGCATTTGAAGGTGCAAAGATCGAGTGCGGGATGCGCGGAGGAGCAGGAGCAGTAGATCATGTAGTATACAAAGATGGAAAATGGGAATACACGACTATAGGAAATAAGGCTCCGGCAGGCTTATGCGGTTCAGGTCTGATCGATCTTGTGGCGCAGCTGTATCTGGCTGGTTTTATTGATGAAAGTGGTCATCTGGAAAGCGGCCAGAAAAAGGCGGGAGTGTTTGTGCTGGTACCTCCGGAAAAGGCGGGAAATGACAGGGGCGTTTATCTGACACAGAAGGATATCGGAGAGGTGCAACTGGCAAAAGCGGCTATCGCAGCGGGAATTTTTCTTCTTATGAAAAGACTGGAGATCACGGAAAAGGATATTAAACAGGTCTATCTTGCCGGTGCATTCGGCAATTATATGAATCCGGAAAGTGCGGCAGCGATCGGGATGTTCCCGGCTGAGCTGCTGCCCAGGATACAGCCGGTGGGAAATGCAGCCGGAGAAGGTGCCAGGATCGCGCTTCTGAATGAAGAGGAAAGAAAAGAAATGGATCGGACTGTCAAAAATATGGATTTTGTGGAGCTGGCAGCTTCGCCGGAGTTCCAGGACTGTTTTGTGGATGGCTTATGCTTTCCGTAATGCGAGGAGAATGGATATGCTTAATATAAAAGAACTGGAAGAAATGGGAAAAAAGGCAGGATTTTCTTATGTAGCACTTCTGAAGAGCGATTCGATCCAGCTTATGCCGGAGGTAAGGGAAATGTGCAAAAATAATACCTGCCATATGTATGCAAAACGCTGGAGCTGTCCTCCCGGATGCGGAGATCTTGAAGTATGCAGAAAAAAGATAGAAAAGTACAGGGAAGGCATTATTGTTCAGACAGTGGGGAAACTGGAGGATCCGCTGGACGGAGAGACGATGATGGAGACCGAAGCGGTTCATAAACAGAATTTTTATGAATTTGAAAAAGTGCTCAGAGAAAGATGGCCGGGTATGCTCCCCATAGGGGCCGGGTGCTGTACAAAATGTAAAACGTGTACATATCCGGATGCTCCATGCCGTTTCCCCGAACAGGCATTTTCTTCGATGGAAGCCTATGGAATGCTGGTAACACAGGTATGCCAGGCAAATGGTCTGGAATACTATTATGGTCCCTGTACGATCGCCTATACCAGCTGTTATCTTCTTGAATAGAACAGGAGTGAAAAAATGAATGACAGAGAACGGGAGGCATATCTGAACAGGATCGGATATGAGGGTGAATTAAGAACAGATAAAAAATGTCTGGAAAAGATAATGGACCTTCATCTTTGCAGTATTCCCTTTGAAAATCTGGAAGTTTTTGACGAGGGAAGGATTCCTTCTCTGAGGTCGGAAGATATTTATGAGAAGATCATTGTCAGAAAACGAGGCGGATATTGCTTTGAGCTGAATAAATTGTTTTATGAGCTTCTGAAAGCTTTGGATTTCCGTGTGATCCCTGTGGCGGTAAGGATATTGTGGAACCGGGAAGAGCTTCCGCCGGTCCTGCACCGGGCAACCCTTGTTATTTTTGAGGAAGGAAGCTATTACTGTGATGTAGGATACGGAGGTCCCGGTCCCAAGAAGCCGGTTCTTATGAAGGATGGTATCCACAGAGAAAAAAACGGATGGTACCGTGTTAACATGAAGCCGGGAAATACAAACGGAGAGATACTTGTTGAACGAAGGAAAGAAGAAAAATATCTGCCAATACTCAGATTTTCACAGACTCCTACAGTAGAAGCAGATTTTGAACTGCTGAATTTCTATTGTGCAAAATCTCCGGATGTATTATTTACCAGAAAAAGAGTGGTAAGCATCTGCAGACCGGAAGGAAGTGTTGCGCTGACCGGGGATGTTCTTACGGTCCAGAAGGAAGATGGATCCATTGAAACGAAAATAAGTGATTCAGAAGAAACCATCAGGCTATGGATGGAACATTATTTCGGATTGGAGTTTTTACAGATATAAACAGAAAAAAGGACCAGGTTGTCAGGTGACAGTCTGGTCCTTTTCCTGCAGAAGAAAGCAGAGCTGCAGAAGAAGCCGGTCTTTCGGATTATCCAGATCAACCTTTGTGAGCTTCTGGATGCGCTCCAGACGGTAGGTCAGGGAACTTCTGTGTATAAAAAGTTCACGGGCTGTCTGAAGAGAATTGCGTTCATGCTCCAGATAGACCTTGAGTGTGTGATACAGCTCAGTATTGTTTTTTCGGTCATAATTCTGCAGTGCATCCAGCCGTGAAGAGACCAGAAGCTCGGGGCTGATCTGATGGCTGATCTGGGAAAGCATATATTCCAGAAGATAAGCATCAAAATGATAGCACCAGGCCATGCTCTGGCTTTTTTTGCCCAGGCGCAAGGCGGAAACAGCCTGAATATAGCCCTGAGGGATCAGGAGAAAATCACGAAATTCAGAGCTTACCCCCATTTTAAAAAGCCCTTCGCGCAGGATGATCGCAAGTGAACTGATAACATCGGAAGATACAGAGTGCTTAAAGGACAGATTAACGATCACAACGATTCCCTGCTGATAGGTAAAGGCCAGACCTTCCGGGATCTGGGCTTCAATGTGTCCCAGTGTGGCGATGGAGGAGTGCATACGGTCATCCTGCTGCTGGGTTTCCAGACGAAGTACAAGATACCGGTCATGGCGATTCCAGTTCAGATACTGGATCTGATCGGTAACTGCCTGTAGTTCTGTGAGCTTTCCGGAAAGATACTCCGTGAAAAACTGCCGGGAGTCATTTCCCATTGAAATTTGGAACAGATTGTGCCGACGGATGCACAGCTCGATAAAGGAGCCAAGATACTCAAGAGCAGAAAAATGTCCGGGCTGTATCTCCGTCTGGAGCTCATCCACACAAAGCCGGCCCTGATAATTGCCGCTGACCCAGAGATTCATGTAGAGGATACGGTAACCACGGAGCTCTTCGGAATAAATATTGGCGCCGTGGGTGATAAGTGTGCGCTGGTATTCGGCGTCAAGCTTGAAATCCTGAATCAGGCTTAAAGGTGCGATGAGTCTTCCTGTACGCTGGTCATGGACCCATTCAGACATACCGGTTACGTGCCGGGGAGAAGAAAGGATATAGAAGTTGGTGTCGTGGGCAAAAACCGGATTATGAAATATATCCAGACTGGCTTCCAGCATCTCATTCAGCGGATCGATACTTCCAAGTGCAAGCTGGAGTTTACTGTCCCAGTCAGAATACCTGTCAAAGGTCTGCTGTATTTGGTTGAAGACCTCAGAAAAAGAAAGGGTTCCCTTAATGTGAAGGATCCTGCAGCTTTCGGAAAAGCAGGAAAGATCACCGGAGCCCACCACTACAAATGCGATGTTCTGGTATCGCAGGAAGCTTTCGGAAAGAGAATTGCCGAAGACAAGATAAAGGTAGCATGGCTTCAGCAGAGCTCCTGCCTGATATATGCGAAGACCATCCAGCGTCAGGGGGTCTTCACGGCAGAGGATGGAAACATCCTCTTTTTTCTCCGCAAAATCGTCAGCAATGATCTGGAGATTAAGATGGAAGCCGGTATGCGGGCTATTCACGAAATGATCTGTTTTGTTCAAAATATTTCCTCCAATTCATAAAAACCTTGTATTTATAGGAAATTATAACATATTAGACGGAAAATAAAAAGAAAACGGAGAGGAAATTATTTGTGCATATTTACAATAATAACTGTACAAAAAGTATGAAGCATTGGAGAAAGAATGAAGAAGTGTGCGGATTTACGAACAGGAAAAAAACAACTATACTATAACCATCAAAGGTAACGTGCAGTTGTGGAAATGGCCGGCCCCACAAAAAACAGCGAAGGGGGAAAGAAAATGAGTAAAAATGAAATACCGAAACAAGATCCGAAACAGAAAAAGGGTCTTACAAATGCCCTGAAATATTTCTTTGGTGTTGGTGATGCCGGATTTGTTCTTATGAGTAATATTGAGACATTTTACTTTATGACATTTCTGACGGATCTGGCTGGTTTTGCAGCTGGTGTAGCTGGTGTGATCAATTCCGTATTTACCATTGTTGATGCATGTCTGTCCTGGCTTTACGGAGGAATCATCAATGGCACAAAAGCAAAGAAATGGGGGCGTTATCGTTCCTGGCTGATCATGGTTCCGTGGATGGTGCCGTTTCTGTACGCATTCATGTTCATACGTGTCAGTGATAATGAATGGCTTTCGGCAGTGGTGATCATTGCCGCATCCATCGCATCTCATGTGGCATGGAATTTCAGCTATGTTGCCAACGCAACCCTGATCAGTGTTGTTGGTAAAACACCGGAAGACAAAGCAACGCTTGCATCCTCCAGGGCAACCTGGAATAACATAGGCGGTCTGTTGTTTTCCTATATGGGTCTTCCATTTGCAACACTTCTTGCCGGATATGTCGGTGAGAAAAATAAATTTGCAGCAGCAGCTTTCTGCCTGGGTATTCTGATGGTCGTAACCTATTTTGCCCATTTCAAGATGACGGAAGGCTATGAAGAGATTGAAACGGAAACAGCAGGAAAGAAAAATGACAAAACAAAGATCACGATCAGAGAGATGTTTGCTTCCCTGTTTCAGAATCCGCCTCTTATGGTCCTGATGCTGGCAGATCTTGCAAAATGGTGTGTGAAATTTGTAACAGCAGCATCGGCTATTTACTATTTCAGGGATGCAATGGGAAATCCGGGACTGATGACCACTTATCTTCTCTGTGTTGCCATCGGTGCCATCATCGGAGCTTTTTCCATGAGATACATTGCAAAAGCAATATCGTCCCGTACAACTATGATCATTGCTTATGCAGGAATGGCAGTATCACTGTTCCTTGTATATATTTTCTATGGAAATGCAATGACAGTGATCGCCCTTATGACACTTGCCCAGTTCTTCTATGGTATGGCTTTTGCAGCTTCACCTGCACTTTATGCGGACACTGTAGTGTATGCAACATGGAAGAGTGGAAAAGATGCATCCGGATGGATCATGGGATTACAGAATCTTCCGCTGAAGATTGCCGTATTCTTAAGAGGAACGATCCTCAGCGCCTGTCTTGTGGCGGTAGGCTGGAAATCCGGAGTTGTTCTTGAGGGAACGGCCCGTCAGGGAATGACGATTTCCTTTGCACTTGTTCCTGCTATTTTCTGTCTGGCAGGTCTTCTGCTTCTGGTGTTTGGATTTAAGATCACAAAGGAAAAGGTTCTTCAGTATCAGGCTGAGATTGACGCAAGATCATAAAGATAAGTGATCGGGTATTTTGAAAGATCACAGGATAATAAAGGAGGAAGCATTATGTTGAAAGCATCGGAGATTTTACTTGAAACGATAAAAAAGGACGGCAGGCCAGAACGACTTCTGAGACAGTATGAGGGTGCGACCTTTTACCCGCCGAACCCGGCAAATAATTATGTGCGTGGAAACCGTCACCGTGGTATGGAACCTATGAAGGATCTTTTCGGAACTGAGATCCTCTGGCCTCAGGAACAGCTGGCTGCAATGCCACATGTAACAGAGGACAACAAGGTCATTGATGATATCACAGAATGGAAAGAGCAGCTGGTGATCCCGGATATTGTCGGTCAGTGCTCGGATCCGGCTTTATGGGAACCATTTAAACAGAAGGCACAGGAGATAAAGGATTCAGGAAGCCTTTTCATGGCATTTATGCCTACAGGTGTTTTTGAGAGGCTTCACTTCCTGATGGGATTTGAGGATATGCTGGTGAACTTCCTTCTTGAGCCGGAGGATATGATGGATCTCTGCAATGCCATTGGGGAGTACCGTTTCCAGCTTACAAAGCTGATCGTTGATAATCTCCACCCGGATATCATCCTTTCCCACGATGACTGGGGTTCCAAGCAGTCCCTGTTCATCAGTCCGGACACATGGAGAGAATTTATCAAACCACAGTATGAAAGATCCTATAAATATATGAAAGACCATGGAGTGATCATCATGCATCACGCAGATTCCTTCATGGAACCAATCATAGAGGATATGGTTGATCTTGGGATTGACATCTGGCAGGGAACACTTCCGCAGAATGATATTCCGAAGCTCCAGAAACAGCTGAACGGAAGAATGACACTTATGGGCGGAATCGATGCTTCGATTGTAGACCGTGTGGATTCCACAGAAGAAGAGATTCGCAAGGAGGTCAGAAGAGCATGTGAGGAGTATGCACCACACGGACATTTCATTCCATGTATTACCTATGGAGGTCCCGGTTGTCTGTTCCCTCATGTAGATTCAATTATTGATGACGAGATTGAAAAATATAATAAAGAGGTATATGGAATTCATTAAAAGCGCCAATTGAATAAAAAAGAACCTCAAGGTATGATTGAGTTGCATCTTGGCGGATGTAAACAAAACAATCAAGCACTGGAGGTTCCAAATGAATTATACACAGAATGAAAAGATTGAGCAAGTAACAGATTCAACAATGGTTGTCGGAGTTGATATCGGAAGCCAGATACATTATGCAAGAGCTTTTGATAACAGAGGACGCGAACTTACAAAACGTATTTTTTCTTTTCATAACGATCTGGAAGGGTTCAATTCTTTCAACCTTTGGGCAGAGACACTTAAGACTGAGAATAAAAAGACTGCAGTTCTGATAAGAGACCTGGTATACAGCCGTGACGGGATCATGAAGCAGCACAACATATCTGCAAACAGGATCCAGAGATGGCTTGCAATACATTTCCCGGAATATCTGGGATTATATACACGATTTGATGCAATAAGCGGCCTGGCAGTGCTTGAAAAAGCACCATTGCCAAAAGATGTGATTGCGCTTGGAGTAAATGGGATCTGAAAGATCTGGCATGATAAAAAGATGCGTGGCAGAGGAGTTACTGAAGATAGGGCAAAGACCCTGGTTGAAGCTGCGCACAACAGTGTTGGACTTGATGGAGGGATTGGAACAAAAAGTGAATTATATATGCTGCTTGGTTTCCAGCACGGTTTATCTTTACGGAGAACCGAAGACAAGTACCGTCTGGGCATCTATTGACCTGAAGCAGCGGCAGCTTTTTGATCTGGATTAAAATTTACATAATCTTTATTTGATTATTTGAAAAAACAGTGCTATAGTAAAGTTGGTTCCGGTAAACGGATGATTTATGGATCCCAGAAGAGGACCGGGCGGAACCAAATTACTGTTGACCGGTCAGGATCTGGATCAGGAAAGAAGGAAGAGGGAAAAAATTGCGTAAAAAATCACATATACTGTTAGGCAGATACCTGGCTGACCAGATGTCTGAGGTGTACAGTCTCCAGCAGCACAGAAAAGCGTTTTGCCTGGGCAATATCATGCCTGATCTGAAACCATCGTTTCTCACCACCAGACATGAGTTTTTCGGAACATTCGATCACCTCCAGAATAAGATGAGGGCGCTTGTCGAGAAGAACCCGGAGGAAGAGAATGCCAGAGTATACTGGAGAAGATTCGGTGAGGTCATGCATTATATGGCTGATTATTTTACTTTTCCTCATAACAAAACATACAAAGGAAATCTTGCAGCACATAATTCTTATGAAGCTGAGCTGAAGAACCGCCTGAGAGAATGTATCCTCAGCGGCGCAGCAGACAGCCAGCTGGAAGAAGCGAAGCAGTTTGAAAGCTTTGAGGAACTTGTGGAATATATCCGTGAGCGTCATGCATATTATCTGGAAAGCCCGCGGTGCATTGCCGATGACATCCGTTTTATCCTTCGGGTGTGCTATCAGGTTGTACAGGGGATTTTTCAGCTCTGTGTCAGAAAACAGTTTCATATGGGTGGACAGCCGGCAGTGACTGTCTGACAGTATATAAAAAGCCGCAGTGTGTGAGAGCACTGTGGCTTTTTCACGTTATGGTAAACTCTAAAAAATCTTACAAAAATGTGAATAAAAAGTGAAAAATAGATGAATTGAAGGAGATATCCTACCAGAACAGTTGATTTCACGATTTTCGTATGCTAAAATAAATTGAATTAAACTTTAAGTTATCAAACGGTTTAAGGCAGACCTTTATTATAGGGGAAGTAAAGGGATGTTCAAGGAAAGAAGGGAGCATCTTAATAAATATGAAGAACAAGTACCTGAATAAGTTTTTTTGCATCACGATGTTATCAGCTATGGTACTGGCAATTCCAACCGGAGTAAAAGCCGCCGAGGAAGCAGATAATGTTGTTGCTGAGGAAGGTGTTTCAGGAAACGGGAGCGAGGTAAGTGAACCGGAACCAGAAGTTCCGGCAGAACCGGTGCCGACAGCTGCACCGGAACCGGAAATAACTGCTGCACCTGACCCGGAACCAACTACAGCGCCGGAGCCAACAGATACACCGACACCTGCGCCGACGGAAACACCGGAGCCAACTGCAACACCTGCGCCGACGGGAACACCGGAGCCGACAGCGACACCTGCACCAACGGCAACACCGGAACCGACAGCGACACCTGCACCAACGGCAACGCCGGAGCCAACCGCAACACCTGCACCGACGGCAACACCGGCCAGGGATGACTCTGCAAAGGTACAAGCGGTGATCCGGAAGATCAAAGCACTGGCAGGCAGAACGATCACAGCAGCAGATAAAGCGGAGATAGATAGCGTACGTGCAGCTTATGAGGCACTGTCTAATACAGAAAAGGCCAAGGTTACGAATTATAAGATCCTGACTGAGGCAGAAGCCAAGCTTGCAGCTGTCGACAAGAACGACAGTGATAACAAAAAAGGCAACAAAAAAGATGATAGCAGCACGGAAGATAACAAGAATACAGAGATCACAGATGGAAATAACGCCACAGCAACACAGATCGGAGATCCTGTTTATGTGACAAATATGGTATCCAATCTCCATGCGGGCAAGGATTTTTATCTGGATAGTCTTAAGAGCAATTATCATCTGTCCTTCTCTGATGATTTTGCTTCTGTAATGGAAGAGATCGAAAGAGAATATAAAGAGAAGAACAAGCTTACCGATACGGAGAATACACTTCTGGTAAGAAACTGGCAGGATATCCTTGCTGTTTATATTTACGAAAAGAGCAAAGCAGGAGCAACGTCATTTACATTGGATGCATCCTGCAAGGATGATCT
The DNA here is from genome assembly GCF_008680535.1 of Blautia sp. LMAG:36. Lineage (NCBI taxonomy): Bacteria > Bacillati > Bacillota > Clostridia > Lachnospirales > Lachnospiraceae > Blautia > Blautia sp. LMAG:36. The sequence goes on from NZ_NALB01000010.1 coordinate 93,995, forward strand.
GGCAAGGATCTTTGCGGAGATGAACCCCATCGTCAGGGACAAGCAGGATATTACCAAGATATCCTACGGAAATCGTAAGATCAACTACTACATCAAGAAGAACAATATTGCAAAGGAAGACAGAAGCGTCCTTAAGAAATATGTGGAAACAGACTGTAAGCTTCTCTGTGCGGTAGTTACCGCATCCAAAGGCTTTGTCCGTGAAAGCGTGGGAGACAATGTTTCTGAGGATCGTGTAGATGTTATCACCGCAGCGTATTCACTGGTTGGTAAGGTCGGATATTTCTGGGGCGGCAAATCTACGGTGATCGGAGAAGATCCAAGTTGGGGCTCCGTTGAGAAGGTATCAGCAGACGGCAGCAGAAGCTCCGGTACGCTCCGTGCATATGGTCTGGACTGCAGCGGCTTTGTTACCTGGGCAGTGATCAATGGATATAAGGATCAGGGAATGCAGGCAGCAGTTGGAGATGGAACCTCTGACCAATGGGAGAAGGCCGGTGTTGTCAGCGAAGCAGATGCACAGCCAGGAGATCTGGTATTCCAGAGAGGACCGGAAGCAGGAAGCAACAACCACGTTGGTATCCTGTGCGGAAAGACGGATTCCGGCGACTGGATTGCAGTACATTGTTCCTCAAGCAAGAATGGTGTAACGGTTGGTGAGGCATACAGTGCAAGCTTCCGTTATATCAGAAAGCCATCCTTCTATCAGGATACAACAGCGGAGGAAAATAAGACCACAGCTACAGAGAATGATGTTCTGACAGAGGAGAGTGCAGAAAAGCTCCTCACGGATGTGGTTAGATCTGATGCACTGAAGGATGCACTGGCATCCGGTGATACTGTTTCCAGTGACCTTCTTGCAGATTTTAAGAATAAGGCTTTGCAGGAGGATGAGGAAGAAGATGAAGTTGAGACGCTGACTCTGGATCAGGAGACCATGGACGATGCAGTGGATACATTTGATGATGATGTAGAAACACTGGAAATGGAAAACTAAGGGACAGCGATTGAAGATAAGGGCAGTCTCCCACGGGAGGCTGCCCTTTCTTACAATCGCTGCTTCAGACATAGGACATGATATTATGAAAAAAAGAAATTTCTGCCCCATGGCAGCCGCAGTGCTTACAGCTGCAGTGATCCTTCAGCCCTTTAGCACTTCGGCAGGGGCACTGGGTCAGATCCGCTCCATAGCAAAGAGCATTATTTCAGGCGAACCAAAGGAAGTAGAGGAACTGCGTCAGATGGAGGTTGCCCAGAGCGAAGAAGGGCATCAGGAATATTATTTCAAACAGCTTACGGAAGAAGAGCAGAGAGTATATCGGGAGCTGCTGAAAGGAATCCGTGTCCGGGAAAAGGAGTTTTATCTGACGATCTCCGATGATGACAGTATTGACAGAAGCTATCATGCAGTATTGAAAGACCACCCGGAGATATTCTGGGTCCACAATCGTGAAAAAATCTACAAAACTACGTATTCAGACAGTGATTACTGCGTTTTTACTCCGGGCTATACTTATACAGACGGCGAGATCGATGAGATACAGACGGCGATGGAGCAGAGCTTTCAGGAGGTCAGAGCCCTGATCCCGGAGGATGCCAGTGACTACGAGAAGGTACGCATTGTTTATACGTATGTTATTGACCATACCCAGTATCAGACCGGGGAGGATGATCAGAGCATAGCAGGTGTTTTCTGGAAAAAATCCGCAGTCTGTGCCGGATATGCAGGAGCTGTCCAGTATCTTCTGGAAAGGCTGGATATTCCCTGTATTTATGTGGACGGAAGCACAAAAGGAAGTACAGAGGGTCATGCATGGGATATTGTAAAAATAGGCCAGGAGTATTATTATGTAGATGCTACCAATGGGGATCAGCCGGATTTTTTAAATGGAGATGCCGCACAGCTGGAAGAACATAAGACGATCATTTACGATTATCTCTGCCCTTTCCCGGAAGAATATGAAAAAACCTATACACCATCGGAAGAACTGACAGTTCCGGCATGTACTGCGAAGGATCTGGATTTTTATGTGCTGAACCAGGGGTACTTTGAAGATTACAGCTGGCAGGACATATATGATTATTGTAAGATGAGACTGGATAATGGTGCGGCTGTAGTGCGTTTCAAGTTTGGCAGTCAGGAGGCTTTTTCCGAAGCCTGTCAGGAACTGCTGGATGATGGTGTGGTACAGAATGTGGCACAGTATTATATGAAACTTCACGGACTTGGTCAGGTGGAGTATCATTATGGAGTGATGGATAATTTTTATACCATATATTTTATTTTCTGAAACATCTTCGGGAAGATTTCCGGAGGTTTTGGAAAGAGAGGAGTAAGTTATGAATATGGATATGTTGTCAAGAGGATTTGACATACTGCAGAGAGCAGGAGGTATGGAACAGATCAGCCAGCTGATGGTGATCGTATATGGAGTGCTCTGCGTTTTCGGGCTTTTGAACTGTATCCTGGGATATCGTATCCTCCGGTTCTGGATGATGATCTTTGGATTTATCATCGGAGCAGGCGCCGGCTTTGGTGTAACCTATATGTCCGGTGTTCAGGATAAAATGGTGATCGCAGGTGCCATGGCGGGACTGGGGATCGTACTGGCTGTTGTTTCGTTTCTGATCTACAGGGCAGGAATCTTTGTACTGGGATTTGGTATCGGAATAACATTGAGTATCTATCTGGTCCATCCGACCAGTTCTTTTTCTTTTTTCCTGTGCATCCTTATCGGCGTGGGACTGGGAGTACTTGCTATGCGTTATGCGAAAGGAGTGATCATTGTCGGAACCAGTATACTGGGTGGTGTTCTGGCAGGATTATCCATTGCAAAGATCGCAGGGCTGGCGCAGTTTCCATATGGTGTCGGTATGGCAGCGGGAATTGCGATTCTTGGTATGCTGATCCAGTTCGCCATCAACAAAGACCGATACGATGAGGAAGATGACGAAGAAGAGGATGACGACGATGGAACTCTGCCGGAGGAGACCAGGAAGCCGGCAGGAAGGGACCGTAGAGGAAACAGTCGTGAATACACCTCTGACCGTAACAGGGACGATCACAGATATACATACGAAAACCGGGCAAACGATGACCGGGAAAGCCGGGGTGAAAGACGTTCCCGCAGACCATCTGACAGAGAAGGACGCAACTCTGACAGACGAGAAAGAAATTATGCAGACAGCCGAAAAAGATCCGGAAGCGAAAGAAACAGCAAAGGCAGTTCCACTGAAAGAAGAAGCACTTCCGGAACCTCCGGCAGAAACAGAACCTCCGACAGAAATTATGCTTCGGATGACAGAAGAGGCCGCAGATACAGCCAGAGCAGCAGCACCAGGGAACGAAGGAATGCAGGAACGGGAAGCAGATCCCGCTATGCAGATCCGGAGGATCATGAAGACTATGATCGTTTTGATGAGTCGGAAAACAGGGACAGCTATGAAGATTTTGAAAAACTGCAGCAGAAAAGACGCCGGATGGATATTGAAAATATGGCGGATTTTGATGAGCAGGAAGAATATGGAAATTACAGGAATGACCCGGATCTGATGAATGATGAGGATCTGGATGAGCTTGATGAGTGGAAAGACAACTGAGAAAAATCCGAGGAGTGACAGAAATGGGAAAAGAAGCCAAAACAAACGCGATGAGAATGCTGGATCGAAAAAAAGTAAAATATGAAGCAATCGCATATGACTGTGGAGAGTTCATAGATGGGATCCACTGTGCAGACATCACAGGAGCCCCTCATGATCAGTCCTTTAAGACCCTGGTCATGGAAGGGAAAAGCGGCGGCTACTATGTGTTTGTAGTTCCGATCGAGAAAGAAGTGGACCGTAAGGCTGCTGCAAAGTCTGTAGGCGAAAAAACAGTAGATATGATCCATGTAAAGGATCTTACAAAGATCACGGGCTATATCCGCGGAGGCTGCAGCCCTCTTGGAATGAAAAAAAATTATCCGGTGGTGTTTGACCAGTCTGCCGAAAAATTTGATGAGATCTATGTAAGTGGTGGAAGAGTAGGCCTTACCCTGAAGGTACCGCTTAAAGATCTTCTGGATGTAACACAGGGCAAGCTTGCTCCGATCACCATGGAGTAAGCGCATATAAAACAGATAAAAAAACTCCCCTGACTGCCTGTAAAGGCGGAAACAGGGGAGATTTTTTGTTACAGAAGCATGGGATTTAGTTATCCTGTGCGTCCTCTTCGTTAACCTGGAATACGTGACGCTTCTTGGCCATTTCGTCGCTGGCAAGATACTCGTCGTAAGTGGTGATCTTGTCTACCAGCTTGCCGTTAGGAAGGATCTCCATGATGCGGTTTGCAGTTGTCTGTACAAACTGGTGATCGTGTGAGGTGAAAAGGATCACTCCCGGGAATTTGATCAGTCCGTTGTTCAGTGCTGTGATAGACTCCATATCCAGATGGTTGGTTGGCTCATCCAGGATCAGGATATTGGCACCGGAGATCATCATCTTGGAAAGAAGACAGCGAACCTTCTCACCACCGGAAAGAACACGGACACGTTTTACACCATCCTCACCAGGGAAAAGCATACGGCCAAGGAATCCACGGACGTAGGTTGCGTCCTTGATCTCGGAGTACTGTGTCAGCCAGTCGGTGATAGTAAGGTCGTTATCGAATTCCTGTGTATTATCCTTCGGGAAATATGCCTGGGAAGTGGTAACGCCCCATTTGTAATTTCCTTCATCCGGCTCCATTTCACCTGTAAGGATCTTGAAGAAGGTTGTGATGGCCTGCTCGTTGGCGCCCACAAAGGCAACCTTATCTTCACGACCGAGAGTGAAGGAAATGTTGTCCAGAACCTTTACTCCATCAATGGTCTTGGACAGATTTTCCACCATGAGGACCTCGTTTCCGATCTCACGGTTCGGGCGGAAGTCGATGTATGGATATTTACGGCTGGAAGGACGCATGTCATCCAGCTGGATCTTTTCCAGGGCACGCTTTCTGGAAGTCGCCTGCTTGGATTTGGAAGCATTGGCGCTGAAACGGGAGATGAACTCCTGGAGCTCTTTGATCTTCTCCTCTTTCTTTTTGTTGGCCTCTTTCATCTGCTTGATCAGAAGCTGGCTGGATTCAAACCAGAAGTCGTAGTTTCCGGCATAAAGCTGGATTTTGCCATAATCGATATCAGCAGTATGTGTGCAGACCTTGTTCAGGAAATAACGGTCATGGGATACTACGATAACCGTATTGTCAAAATTGATCAGGAACTCCTCCAGCCATTCGATAGCAGGAAGATCCAGGTGGTTGGTCGGCTCATCAAGAAGAAGGATATCAGGATTTCCGAAAAGAGCCTGTGCAAGAAGAACCTTGACCTTCATACTACCGGTAAGGTCTGCCATCTGTGTATAGTGGAACTCGGTGTCGACTCCGAGACCGTTGAGAAGAGTAGCAGCATCGGACTCTGCTTCCCATCCGTTCATCTCTGCAAACTCACCCTCGAGCTCGCTGGCACGGATGCCATCTTCGTCTGTGAAATCTTCTTTTGCGTAAATGGCTTCTTTCTCTTTCATGATCTGATAGAGTCTTTCATTACCCATGATGACAGTATCCAGAACCGGATAAGCATCATATTTGAAGTGATCCTGCTGCAGGAAAGAAAGTCTCTGACCGGGGGTGATCACAATGTCGCCCTTGGTAGGCTCGAGCTGACCGGAAAGGATTTTGAGGAATGTAGATTTTCCTGCGCCGTTGGCGCCGATCAATCCATAACAGTTACCCTCTGTAAATTTGATGTTAACGTCTTCAAACAGCGCTTTTTTTCCAACGCGCAGTGTGATGTTATTTGCTGAAATCATATCATACCTCTTTTTTCATTAAATAAATATCGTTTCAATTACATACGAAAGCATTACAATCGTTTCCTATTGTACCGTAAACTGAAAAATTTGCAAGCTGTATTTTCCTTTTTTCGGCTAAATAAAGGAAAAACAGGGGATTACTATGAATCACAGGAAAATAATAACCTTTTATTATATAAAAAAATGGGTTATACTGTCGTATGTGGTAATGAAGTATTCCGGGGATATGGATATCCGGCTCTCTGGCACATCAGAAACACCCAGGAACGTGGCAGATCGGATGGAATGCGGAAACTATCATAAATCAGCAGCTTAGTTGAACAGAAGAGAGGTTAAAAATGTTTATCACCAGAGAAAGCGATTATGCGATGCGGGTTATCCGCGCATTGATGTGGGAGCCGCGTTTGAGCGTCAGCGAGATCTGTGAGAGGGAATCGATCACAGCACCCTTTGCATACAAGATACTGAAGAAGCTTCAGAATGCAGGGCTCGTGGAAGGATACCGCGGAGTTCATGGCGGTTACGCGCTGAAGAGAGATCCGGAAGAACTGTCGTTATATGAGATATACAGTGCGATCGATCCGGATATGTCCATCATTGAGTGCCTGAACGGCACATATCAGTGTCCAAGGAACGGACAGGACGGAGTTCCCTGCCATGCACATGATGAGCTTAAGGAGATCCAGGATCAGCTGTGGACAATGCTCCGTCGGAAATCCATGAAGGATCTTTTCGGAAAAGAGGAGAAGTGATTCCCGAATGTGAGTTGGGATAAGCGTATGAGATGATAAGGAGAGCAGTTTGGAGAGGAAAAATTCCGAACAGCTCTTTTTTATTTGTGAAAAAGATAACGGCGTTTGTACAGGATAATATACAAAAAACAATGAAAGAAAATGGACATAACTGGGAATCTATGATATAATAACCAATGGAATTTTAGGCCTTCATAAGCCTAAATAATATATTTTTTAACAAACCTTTAAGGAGGAAAAAACAATGGCAAGAAAGATGAAAACCATGGATGGTAACCATGCAGCCGCTCATGCATCATACGCTTTTTCTGATGTAGCTGCTATTTACCCGATTACCCCTTCATCTGTAATGGCTGAGGCTACAGACGAGTGGGCAACTCAGGGAAGAAAGAACATCTTTGGACAGGAAGTACAGGTTACAGAGATGCAGTCTGAGGCAGGTGCAGCAGGTGCCGTTCACGGTTCTCTGGCAGCAGGTGCCCTGACTACAACCTACACAGCTTCCCAGGGTCTTCTGCTTATGATCCCGAACCTTTACAAGATCGCTGGTGAGCAGCTTCCGGGAGTTATCAACGTATCTGCCCGTGCACTTGCTTCCCACGCACTTTGTATTTTCGGTGACCATTCCGACGTTATGGCCTGTCGTCAGACTGGATGTGCAATGCTTTGTGAGTCTTCTGTACAGGAGGTTATGGACCTTACACCGGTTGCTCATCTTGCAGCAATCAAAGGAAAAGTTCCATTCATCAACTTCTTCGACGGATTCCGTACATCTCATGAGATCCAGAAGATCGAGACATGGGACTATGAAGATCTGAAAGATATGGCAGATATGGACGCAATCGCAGAGTTCCGTAACCGTGCTCTGAACCCGAACCATCCATGTCAGAGAGGTTCCGCTCAGAACCCGGATATCTTCTTCCAGGCAAGAGAGGCATGTAATCCATATTATGACGCTCTTCCGGCAGTTGTTCAGGAGTACATGGACAAAGTTAACGAGAAGATCGGAACAGACTACAAACTGTTCAACTACTACGGAGCTGCTGACGCTGAGCACATCATCGTAGCTATGGGTTCCGTAAACGATACCATCGAGGAGACCATCGATTACCTTATGGCAGCTGGCAAGAAAGTCGGTGTTGTTAAAGTTCGTCTTTACAGACCATTCTGTGCACAGGCTCTTATCGATGCAATCCCGGATACAGTTAAGCAGATCTCTGTTCTTGACAGAACAAAAGAGCCAGGAGCTCTTGGCGAGCCTCTGTATCTTGATGTTGTTGCAGCTCTTCGCGACAGCAAGTTCAGCGATGTTAAGATCTTTACAGGACGTTATGGACTTGGTTCCAAAGATACAACACCTGCACAGATCGTAGCAGTATATGAGAACACTGAGAAAGAGAAATTCACAATCGGTATCGTTGATGATGTTACAAACCTTTCTCTTGAGACAGGCGCACCACTTGTTACAACACCAGAGGGAACAACAAACTGCAAGTTCTGGGGACTTGGAGCTGATGGTACTGTAGGTGCTAACAAGAACTCCATCAAGATCATCGGTGACAATACAGACATGTACGCTCAGGCTTACTTCGATTATGACTCCAAGAAGTCCGGCGGTGTTACAATGTCTCACCTTCGTTTCGGTAAGAAACCGATCAAATCCACATACCTGATCCACAAAGCAAACTTCGTTGCATGTCATAATCCGTCCTATGTTAATAAATATAACATGGTACAGGAGCTTGTTGACGGAGGTACATTCCTTCTGAACTGTGCTTGGGATATGGAAGGACTTGAGAAACATCTTCCAGGACAGGTTAAAGCTTTCATCGCTAACCACAATATCAAATTCTACACCATCGATGGTGTTAAGATTGGTATTGAGACTGGCATGGGACCAACACGTATCAACACGATCCTTCAGTCCGCATTCTTCAAACTTACAGGAATCATTCCTGAGGAGCAGGCTATCGAGCTTATGAAAGCTGCTGCTAAAGCTACTTACGGACGTAAAGGTGATGACGTTGTTAAGAAGAACTGGGCAGCTATCGATGCCGGTGCTAAACAGATCGTAGAGGTTCAGGTTCCGGAGAGCTGGAAGAACGCTGAGGACGAGGGACTCTTCATGTCTCACGCATCCCACGGTGCTCAGGAAGCTCAGGACTTCGTAAACAACATCCAGTGCAAGATCAATGCTCAGGAAGGTAACAGCCTCCCAGTATCTGCATTCAAGGATTATGTAGATGGTACAACACCATCCGGAACAGCTGCATATGAGAAACGTGGTATCGCAGTTAACGTTCCTGTATGGGTTCCGGACAACTGTATCCAGTGTAACCGCTGTGCATACGTCTGCCCGCATGCTGCAATCCGTCCGGTTGCTATGACAGCAGATGAGACAGCTAACGCTCCAGAGGGAATCAAGACACTTCCACTTACAGGAATGAAAGACTATACATTCACAATGACTGTATCCGCTCTTGACTGTACAGGATGTGGTTCCTGCGCAAATGTCTGCCCAGGAAAGAAAGGCAACAAAGCTCTTGAGATGGCTCCGCTTGAAGCTAACACAGAAGAGCAGAAATTCTTCGATTACGGTGTAACACTTCCTCAGAAGGAAGACGTTATCGCTAAATATAAAGAGACAACTGTAAAAGGCAGCCAGTTCAAACAGCCGCTCCTTGAGTTCTCCGGCGCTTGTGCAGGTTGTGGTGAGACACCATACGCTAAGCTGATCACACAGCTCTTTGGTGACAGAATGTACATTGCAAATGCTACAGGATGTTCCTCTATCTGGGGTAACTCTTCACCATCTACACCATACACAACAAACGCTAAGGGACAGGGACCTGCATGGTCAAACTCTCTGTTCGAGGATAACGCAGAGTTCGGTTATGGTATGCTTCTTGCACAGCGTGCGATCCGTGGCGGTCTGAAAGAGAAGATCGAAGACCTTGTAGCTAACGGAACAAACGAGGATGTTAAGGCAGCTGGTCAGGAATGGCTGGATACTTATGCTGTAGGCGCAACAAATGGTGCAGCTACAGAGAAACTCGTTGCAGCTCTTGAGGCTTGCGGATGTGACAAGGCTAACGAGATCCTTGCACAGAAAGACTTCCTCTCCAAGAAATCCCAGTGGATCTTCGGTGGTGACGGATGGGCTTACGATATCGGATTCGGTGGTGTTGACCACGTTCTTGCAAGCGGACGTGACATCAACGTTATGGTATTCGATACAGAGGTTTACTCCAACACAGGCGGACAGTCTTCCAAATCTACACCGACAGGTGCGATCGCTCAGTTCGCAGCAGGCGGAAAAGAGACTAAGAAGAAAGATATGGCATCTATCGCAATGAGCTATGGCTATGTATATGTAGCACAGATTTCCATGGGTGCTGACTTCAACCAGACTGTAAAAGCAATCGCAGAGGCAGAGGCATATCCGGGACCATCCCTGATCATCGCTTACGCTCCATGTATCAACCATGGTATCAAGAAAGGTATGAGCAAAGCTCAGACAGAGGAAGAGCTGGCAGTTAAGTGCGGATACTGGCACAACTTCAGATTCAACCCGGCTGCTGAGAACAAGTTCAGCCTTGATTCCAAGACACCGGATATGGAGAACTATATGGACTTCCTGAACGGTGAGGTTCGTTACAATTCTCTGCAGCGTCAGAATCCTGAGAAAGCTGCAAGACTGTTTGCTAAGAACGAGTCTGAGGCTCAGGCTAGATATGAGTATCTGCAGAAACTTATCACTCTTTACGGAGCAGATAAGAAAGAAGACTAATTATTGATCAATAGTTACTGTTTATACAGTGTGCTTGCTGATTAAGCATTAGGTGACAGGCCTGCGGTGTTTAGCGCACCGCAGGCCTTTTTTCATATACAGGAGAGACATATATGAAGAGAATTTTTTCGAAGGAGAAATCCCGGAAAGAGAAAAAAGCAGATTTTTATATTCTGTATACGATTGTTTTTGCAGCGATCTCGCTGTTTATTTACAGTTGTTTTTATTTCAATGGAAAATCCCTGATCTGGAGTCATGACGGTGTTCCGCAGCACATCAATGCATTGGCCTATTATGGAAAATATCTGCGGAATGTTCTGCAGACGCTGGTGACGGAGCATAAGCTTTCCCTTCCTATGTGGGATATGCATATCGGATACGGTTCCGATATCCTTACAACACTTCATTATTATGCGATCGGTGATCCGCTGACCTTACTGTCCGTTTTTGTACCGGAAAAAGACACAGAGATCTTATATGAGATTCTGATCTTTCTCCGCATTTATCTGGCGGGTATCACATTCAGCATTTACTGCTTTTACCGCAAGAATCCTAAACAGGCCACATTTCTTGGAAGCCTTGTTTATATTTTTGCAGGATGGACCATTTATGCGTCCATGAAGCATCCATATTTTTCCAATCCCATGATCTATCTGCCGCTGGTCCTTATGGGAATTGAAAAGATTTACAAAAAAGAAAAGCCATACCTTTTTATCTGTGCGACGGCTGTAGCGGCAATGTCTAATTTTTATTTCTTTTATATGATCAGTATCTTTATGGTGCTGTATGCAGCTTTCCGGTATTTTGGAATATTCCGCAAGCGTTCAGTAAAAGATGTATTTCAGTGGTTCCTGAAATTTGCTGGCTTTTATCTGGTCGCACTTATGATCGCTGCACTGATCTTTTTACCTGTGGTCATGACTCTGTTTGGAACAGAGCGCTTTCAGGCGCAGAATTATGTGCCACTGTTATATGACCGCATTTACTACGAAAAATATCTCGGCTGCCTGATCGGCGAAAATATGATCCAGTGGGGAGTTGCTGGATATTCCGCAGTCGCAATGGCAGGCGTGTTTGTGATCTTTTCCAAAAAGAAAAAATATACGGGACTGAAGCTAGGCTTTGTGCTTCTGAATCTGTTTTTGCTGATCCCCTTTGCAGGTCATGTACTGAATGGATTTTCATACGTGTCCAACCGATGGATCTGGGCGTATGGAATGCTGATCGCATATATTCTGGTACAGGCATATCCGGAACTGTTTACGCTGGGGATCAGGGAAAAACGACGGATATTTGTAATGCTGCTGATATATGGCGTGCTGGCACTGTTTTCAGAATCCGCCCGCACGGAACGCAATATCATGGCACTGATGATGCTGGTCCTGGCTGTGTTTACAGTGGTTTCCTACGGAAACGTATTTACACAGGGAAAATATCTCTGTGGAATGATCGTGGCCGTGCTTGTGACAAGCATCCTTCTGAATGTTTCATACCAGTATTCTTACGAAAAAGATTATCTGTCAGAATTTGAGGAAAAGGATCAGGCGCTGGAGAAGCTTCAGTCCGGACCGGACAAAGCGATCCGGTCAATGGACGATTCAGCGGTTACCAGATATGACCAGTACAAAACGGGCTCTTATGTAAACACTGCCATGTATATGGGAACCAACAGTACTTCCTATTATTTCAGTGTGGCCAATGGAAATATCAGCCGTTTCTTTGATGAGATGTATCTGAATACCCCCTGGGATTATCATTACAGCAGCCTGGACGGACGGAGTATCCTGGATTGTCTTGCCTCCGTGAAATATTTTGCCATCAAAAAAAGCGGATATGGGTATCTGCCATACGGCTATGACAGTGAAGCAGCAGTCACAAAAAAATACAGGATCTACGAAGACGAGGATTCCCTTCCCCTTGGTTATACCTATGATTCCTGGATTCCCAGAGAAAAGTATGAAAAGCTTTCCGTGACCGAAAAGCAGCAGGCACTCCTGCAGGGGGCAGTTCTTGAGGACAGCAGTCTTTCTGAGGCAGATCTGACCTTTGATGATAAGAAAGCAGATTTTACACTGGAAGCAGGAAAAGGCTGTAAGATCAAAGACGGAAAGATCATTGTGACCAAAGAAGGAGCGACCGTACAGATCGGATATCAGGGAGAACCGGAGGCAGAGGTTTATCTTGTGGCAAAAAATCTGGATTTTAATGCCTATTCTCCACGTACAGTGGTCAGTGATAAAAAATGGGATTCCATGACAGAATATGAGAAGAATACAGTACGTTATGAAGATAATAACTGGCGCTACTGGAAAGAAAGCAAGGAATCAGCAGTGGATGTTTCGCTGGGATCCGTGGACAAGACTATCCGGATCTTTACAGATAAATACAACGGCTACAGCGGAAGACATAATTTTCTTCTGAATATGGGATATAAAAACTATTCTGCAGGAACTATGACACTGACATTCTCCATGCCGGGAGAATATACCTTTGATGATCTGTATGTGGTATGTCAGCCTATGTCTTCTGTCGAAGAACAGACAGAGGAGCTTGGAAAAGAAGCTCTTCAGAATATCAAAATGGAGACAAATTGCATTCATGGAGATATCACAACCACTTCCGATAAGATCCTGGTATTTTCCATTCCCTACAGCGCAGGCTTTACCGCCTATGTAGATGGAGAAAAAACAGAACTTGTGAAGGCAAACAGTATGTATATGGGACTGGAATTAAAAAAAGGCAGGCATACGATCACGCTCAGATACTGTACACCGTATATTGTGCCCGGAATGATACTGACGGTGATCGGCCTTATCCTGTTTGCCGGGATCGTAATATCTTACCGGCGCCAGAGAAAACAAAAAGAAAGGGGAAAACAGGAGAAATGAGCCGATTATCGGTAGTTTTGCCTGCCTGTAACGAGGAACCGATGGTGGAGAAAACCTGCCGGACTCTCAGAGAGCTCCTGGGGCAGGCCGGGATCCGTTATGAACTGGTCCTGGTAGATGACGGTTCCTCTGACGGGACCTGGGCAGCCATAGAAAAAGTATCCAGGGAAGATAAAAATGTGACAGGTGTGCATTTTTCCAGAAATTTCGGAAAAGAAGCAGCAATCGTGGCCGGCCTTGCACAGGCATGCGGAGATGCGGTGGCAGTGATGGACTGTGACCTGCAGCATCCGCCGGAAATCCTCTTGGAAATGTACCGGCTCTGGAAGCAGGGCTACGAGGTTGTGGAGGGCATCAAGAAAAACCGGGGAAAAGAAACTCTTTTTCACAGAAAAAGTGCCAGATTTTTCTATCGGATCATGTCCCGTGCCACCGGCTTTGATATGGAAAACGCTTCCGACTTCAAGCTGCTGGACAGGAAAGCGGTGGAGAGTGTTCTCGCCATGCCTGAGCGCAGCATGTTTTTCAGGGCGGCATCATCCTGGATAGGCTTCAAAAGCATCTCCGTACCTTTTGAGGTGCAGGAGCGTGAGGCCGGAGAATCCAAATGGTCTGCAGGAACGCTGATCAGCTATGCGTTTCGGAATATCGTGGCATTTACAACACTTCCGCTGCAGTTTGTAACAGCCGGTGCTGTGGGCTGCTTTGTGTGCTCCCTGCTCCTTCTGGTTTATTCTCTGGTCCGGTATTTTTCCGGGCATGCGGTGGAAGGCTATACTACACTTCTGATCGTGATGCTTTTTATTGGAAGTGCTGTGATGATGAGCCTTGGGATCATCGGATATTATATCGCCAGGATCTATGAGGAAGTAAAACGTCGTCCAAGATATATCGTATCAAAGATCATACGAGGAGGAGATACCAATGAAAAAGTGGATCCTTAAATTCTATGAAAATGATGTGATCCGTTATATTTTCTGGGGTGGTTGTACGACTCTCGTAAATCTGTTAAGCTTTTATATCATGAGGGCAATGGGAATCCCGCTGATGTGTGCCAACATCATATCGATCATCCTGGCGATCCTGTTTGCCTATGTTGTGAATTCCAGATTTGTATTTCATGACCGCTGTGAAACATGGAGGGATCATATACGGCCCTTTCTGAAATTTATAAGTGCCCGTCTGGTGACCATGGTCATTGAGGTAGGTGGCGTATGGTTTCTGGCGGAGATCCTGGGATTCCGGGATATGTTTGCAAAATTCTGCACACAATTTATCGTGCTGGCGTTGAATTATATCTTTAGTAAATTTATTATTTTTACCACAGGTAAAAGGATTGGAGGTAGCAAATGATGACTTTGGATGAGGCAGTGAAGAAAGTCCGCCCTCTGGATGAAAAGGCTATGGAGGGGGCGAGAAAGAGATGGGACAGTATTGCAAAGCCCCTGCATTCTCTGGGAGAGCTGGAGAATATGCTGACACAGATCGCCGGTATCACAGGTACACCGGAGGTACGTGTGGAGAAAAAAGCAGTGGTTGCCATGTGCGCGGATAACGGAGTTGTAGAAGAGGGTGTGACCCAGACCGGACAGGAAGTGACGGCTGTTGTGGCTGAGAATTTTCTGGAAGGGACTACTACCTGCTGTGTGATGTGCCGTCAGTGTGGAGCAGAGCTTTTTCCTGTAGATGTGGGAATGGTCACAGATACAAAGGTCCGTACAGATCTTAAGGTTGCCTATGGGACCAGAAATATGACCAGAGAGCCGGCAATGACAAGAGATCAGGCGATCCGTGGCATCGAAGCCGGAATTGCCATGGCAGAGGAGCTGAAGGAAAAAGGCTATCAGGTTCTTGCAACCGGCGAGATGGGCATCGGAAATACTACCACCAGCAGTGCGGTAGCAGCTGTGCTTCTCGGAAAACCGGTGGAAGATATGACCGGACGTGGTGCCGGATTGACCAGTGAAGGGCTTGTCCGGAAGATCAATGCGATCAAAAAGGCGATCGCCTTGAATAATCCGGATCGTTCAGATGCCATTGACGTCCTGGCAAAGGTAGGTGGACTGGATATTGCAGGAATGGCAGGAGTATTCATTGGAGGAGCAGCACTTGGAATGCCGGTTGTCATGGACGGATTTATTTCCTGCGTATCTGCACTGATCGCAATAAAGATCTGCCCGCAGGTAAGTGATCATATCCTTGCGTCTCATGTATCCAAAGAGCCTGCAGCACAGCTGATCTTGAAGGAGCTTGGCAAGGAAGCGATCATCCACGCAGGCATGTGCCTGGGCGAGGGAACCGGAGCTGTGGCACTGTTTCCGATGATGGATCTGTCCTGTGCAGTATATAATTCCATGAGTACCTTTGGTGATATCAATGTAGAACAGTACGAGGAGTTGAAATAATATGCTGGTTGTTGTAACAGGAGGCAGCGGAAGCGGAAAATCTGCTTTTGCGGAAGAAACCATACTTTCCCTTGGCGAAGCCAGAAGGATCTATATCGCCACCATGCAGGCTTTTGACGAAGAAAGCCACAGGCGCATCCGCAGACACCGGCACATGCGTGCAGGAAAAGGCTTCGAGACAATAGAAAGATATACAGAGCTTGATGAGCTGCTCATCCCGAAGGACTGTGTGGTTCTTCTGGAGTGCATGTCCAATCTGGTTGCAAATGAGATGTTCCGGGAAGACGGCTTCCACCCGGAGGTGGCAGAAAAGATCACAGAAGGAGTGAAAAATCTTCTTTCCCAGGCAAAGCATGTGGTGATCGTCACCAACGAGATCTTTTCAGACGGGATCCTCTACGAGGAAGAATCAGAACAGTACAAAAAAGAGCTGGGACAGATCAATCAGAAACTGGCAGAGATGGCAGAAGAGGTTGTGGAAGTCGTATACGGGATCCCTGTATGGCATAAAGGAGGAAAGGAAGCATGAAAAGCTTATGGAACAGTTTTAAGGCAGCCTTTGCCATGTTTTCAAAGATCCCCATGCCCATGGTGGACTGGAAGAAGGAAAACATAAAATATATGATGTGCTTTTTCCCCTTTGTGGGTACTGCCATCGGCATCCTGATCTGGCTTGCAGGAGGGGTCCTCGGTGTACACGTAGCTCTGGAGCCATTTTTTCTCGCTGTGATCCTTACTGTGATCCCGGTATTTATTACCGGCGGCATTCATGTAGACGGGCTTCTGGACACATCGGATGCATTAAGCTCCTGGCAGGAACGCACAAGGAGGCTGGAGATCCTGAAGGATTCCCATGCAGGTGCATTTGCCATTATCACAGCCTGTGTATATTTTATCCTCTGGCTGGGAGCCTGGGATCAGCTCCTTGGAAATTATAACGGAATCTGTATCATGAGCCTGGGCTTTATGATGTCCAGATGTCTTTCCGGGATCGGTGTGATTACATTTCCCAAGGCAAGGACAGACGGGACTGTGGCTGAATTTTCCAGAAATGCGTCAGAGATCGCAGTGCGAAATGTTCTTATTACTATGTTTGTGATCCTTGCAGCGCTGATGATATGGGTAGATCCGGTCCTGGGTGTTCTGGCGGCTGTCAGCGCACTTCTGGTATTCTGGTGGTATCACCATATGGCTTTGAAATATTTTGGAGGGACCACAGGTGATCTTTCCGGATTTTTCCTCTGCATCTGCGAGGTCGTGATGGCACTGGTGCTTGCTCTTGGCGGCACGTTTAATCTGTAATGAAGATTTGGATGAGGTAAAAAAGATATGGAAATGATAATCGGAGGCGCATATCAGGGAAAAGCTGACTATGCAAAAGCACAGTTCCCGGATGTGGACTGGAAATTCGGAGGAGAGATCACAGAAGAGGAGCTTCTGAAGGCAGCGGGTGTTCTGGGATTTCAGGAATACATAAGAAAAGCTCTGAAGGCAGGAGAAGATCTCACCGGCCTGGCAGAAAAGCTGGCACAGCAGGATACGGATGTGATCCTTGTCAGTGAGGAGGTAGGCTACGGGATCGTTCCGGCGGATGCTTTTGAGCGGCAGTACCGTGAAGCTGTTGGCCGGGTGTGCACTGCACTGGCTGCAAAAAGCAGAAGAGTCACAAGAGTGGTATGCGGGATCGGGACGGTGCTGAAGGATGATTAGATTATATCTGATACGACATGGACAGACACCCGGAAATAAGCTTCAGCGTTATATCGGAACAACGGATGAACCACTGAGCATGGAAGGAAAGGAATTTCTGGAAAAGCTGACCTATCCCATGCCGGAGGCCCTTTACGTAAGTCCGCTCTGCCGTTGTGTGGAAACTGCGGGGATCCTTTTTCCGGGAAAAAGCTTTCATATTATCGAAGAGCTTTCCGAGTGTGATTTTGGAGAGTTTGAGAATAAAAATTATAAAGAGCTTTCCGGAAATCAGGATTATCAGAGGTGGATCGACAGCAATGGAACGCTTCCTTTTCCGGGAGGAGAAAGTCGAGAAGCTTTTAAGCACCGGAGCCTTACAGGATTTCAGAAGGCCGTCACACAGTGTATCCGTAACAACATAAAGACAGCGGCTCTTGTGATACATGGCGGTACGATCATGAACATTATGGAAGAATATGCGGACAGACCCAGGGCTTTTTATGAATGGCATGTAAAAAACGGCGGCGGTTATCTGGCAGAGCTGGAGCCTGCGCTGTGGCAGAAGGGACGGAGAGAACTCTGTGTCCGTGAAGCATATATGGAGGGTTAAGTTATGAATGAGCAGAAGATCAGTTGGAAACGCAGTGACTTGAAATGGCGTGGAAAACAGGCATTCAAAAAAAATTACTGGTCAGCAGTGCTGGTAAGTCTGGTGCTGGCTATTGTGATGGCAACCGGCGGAAGCGGTGCGGCCACAGGCAGTGCCGGAAATGCGGCAAGTCCGGATTACAGTGTTACAACGTATCGTTTGGGTACGGATATCAATGGTGTTACTTCTTATGTCAGCCATGTATTTCGCTCCCCACTGGCAGTGCTTTTTGCGCTTCTGAGTGCCAGTGCCGTGGTAGCTGTGGCTCTGATCGGAATCCTTTTCCATTTTTTTGTGGGAAATGTTCTGGAGGTAGGCGGAAGAGATTTTTACATTGAGAACCTTTATTCTGTACCCGGGCCCGGAAAGCTCCTCAGTGTATTTCGTTCCGGAAATTACGGTAATATCGTAAAAATCATGTTTTTACGGGACCTGTATCTTGTATTGTGGACGCTGCTTTTTATTATTCCCGGAGTGGTAAAATCCTACGAATATAAGATGATCCCTTATCTTCTTGCGGAATATCCGGATATGAGCACAAAGGAAGTATTTGCAAAAAGTCGTGAGATGATGAACGGCCAGAAGATGGATACCTTTATCCTGGATCTTTCCTTTATTCCCTGGTCTGTCCTTTCGGCAATTACGGCCGGGATCGCGGGACTCTTTTATGTATCCCCGTATAAGGATGCAACCTATGCGGAGCTTTATGATACTCTTGCGGCAGGAATGCCGGGAAACGGACAGCAGGTGTATGAAGATGAAAACAGCGGCATTTACTGATAAAATGATCCTTGTGAGAGGTGGCGGAGATCTGGCCACAGGAGTGATCCACAAGCTTCATCAGAGTGGCTATCAAGTCCTGATCCTGGAATGTGACCGTCCAAGTGCCATCCGCCGTCATGTGGCCTTCTGTGAAGCTGTTTATGACGGAACTGCAGAGGTAGAAGGCGTTGTGTGCAGGAGGATCACGGAGAACGATATCCGGACCCAGTGCAGGAAATGCTGGGCACAGGGAGAGATCCCCCTTCTGACAGATACCCATGGAAAATATATCCGCGAACTGGAGCCGGAGGCAGTGATCGATGCCATCCTTGCAAAAAAGAATCTTGGGACCAGCAGGGATATGGCACCACTGACTGTGGGACTTGGCCCGGGCTTTACCGCAGGGGAGGATGTGGATTACGTGATCGAGACCATGCGTGGACATAACCTGGGAAGGATCATAAAAAAAGGCAGTGCCCTGCCGAATACCGGAGTGCCGGGACTGATCGCAGGGATCGGAAAGGAACGTGTGATCCATTCACCGGCAGCCGGTAACATGAAAAACATCTGTCAGATCGCAGATCTTGTTGAAAAAGACCAGGTGATCGCCATGGTAGGTGATACGCCGGTGAAGGCTACCATTTCCGGTGTGATCCGGGGATTGATCCGGGACGGCTACCCTGTTTTTGAGGGAATGAAGATCGCGGACATCGACCCAAGGGCAGAACAGAAGAAAAACTGTTTTACGATCTCAGACAAGGCGAGGTGTATCGCAGGGGGAGTTCTGGAGGTGCTGCTTTCCTGCGGAGTGCTTCCGGGAACAGAGAAAGCTGTGAGGAATGAGAATCTGTGACCGATACAGAGCCTAGTGTCCCTGAAAGAAGTTAGAAGATAAATGGAGTGTGTCATGAAGAAAAATGAAAAAGCGCTTACTGTGGCATTCACAGGAGGCGGCGGAAAGACCAGTCTGATCCTTGGACTGGCAGAAATATTTTCCGGACAGGGAAAACGTGTGATCGTGACCACAACCACGCATATGGCATGGGAACCGGAACGTCCTTTTGCGGAGGCAGAGGACATTCCGGGAGCATGCCGGCTTATAGAACAATACGGATACGTCATCGCGGCTCATCACAAGGCCGGGCAGCCAAAGATTTCCGGCCCCGAAAAGGAGATCCTGGAAAAGCTGCCCGGCTTTTGTGATCTTCTTCTTGTGGAAGCTGACGGATCCAGGCGCCGACCCCTTAAAGTACCGGCTGTTCATGAGCCGGTGATTCCTTCTTTTGCAGATATGGTAGTAGGAGTGATTGGTCTTGACTGCATCGGCAAAAAGATCTGTGATACGTCACACCGTCCGGATGATGTGGCGGGATTTCTGGGAAAGTGTACAGATGAGCCTGTGACATGGATGGATGTGTGGAAGATCATCCGGTCTGAAGCCGGATTGCAAAAAGGCGTGGACGGGCGAAGATTTCTCGCGTATCTGAACAAGGCAGATACTCTGGAGGATCCTTGTGTGGTGGAGAAGCTTATGGCACAAGGTCAGGAGTCTGGGATCATGGTAATCTGCGGAAGCCTGCAGAGAAGTGTAAACAGCTAGTACAGCGAATATTAAGTTTCTGCTATATTGACGCAGCAGATGAAAAATCAGGCAAGTCAATATGGCGGTTACTTAATATTCGCTGTACTAGAATCGAAAGGAAGTGGAGCGGTGATATGAAGCTGGGACTGATCATGCTGGCAGCAGGAAACAGCCGGCGGTTTGGAAGCAATAAGCTGCTGTACGGGATAGACGGAATGCCGATGTACAGGCATATCCTCCTGGAACTGAAAAAAGTGAAAGCAGCACTGGAGGAACAGGGGCACAGGTGTGAGATCACAGTTGTCACACAGTATGAGGAGATCGCGCAGGAAGCAGAGAAGCTCGGCGCGAGGTTTCTTTATAATCTGCATCCGGATGAGGGGATATCTTCCTCATTGAAGATTGGGCTGCGGGTCAACCGGGAGATGGATGCTTGTCTGTTTACGGTGGCAGATCAGCCGTGGTTGCGGTGGGAGACGGTTTTGGGACTGGTGGATGTGTTTTTGAGAGATGGGAAAGGAATCGCCTGTGTGGAGCATGATGGGAAGACCGGGAATCCCTGTGTTTTTTCGAAGAAGTATTATGGGGAGCTGATGGAACTTTCCGGTGATGTCGGAGGGAAGAGGGTGGTTGTGGCACATCGGGGGGATGTGGCTGTGATGAAGGTGGAGGATGGAAGGGAGATGGTGGATGTGGATTTTGCGGACGGACGCCGGTGAGGTACCGTCTGGTTTGGGCTGGGCTTCGTCGGGGGCTGGCTTCTAAGGCGCTGGAAATCTGCTAAAACCGCTGAAAAAAATCCAGAACTCGCTCCTGCGTCGCTCAAACAGCTGGATTTTTTCCAGCAACGCAGATTCCCACCGCCTAAGAAGCGCACCCCTCCTGCAGAGCCAGCCCAAACCAGACGCTACCTCGCCGGCTGACGTGCGAAGGAGTGGAAGGCTATAGTGGAGGCGTGAGGTTGAAGAATATAGCGAAAAGAGCTGTTGACGTGTGACAGAGGGAATGTGCTGGAGTGAAGGTGTGAGGTTGAAGAAGATGACAAAAAGAGCTGTTGACGTGTGGCATAGAGAGTGAGCTAGAGCGTGTCTGAAAAATGCTTTTCGCAAGATGGGCGTCACAATTTGTGGGAGATTTTGTCCGGACGAGGGTGTCGTAGCGGGCTACGGCAACCGAATTCGGGCAAAATTTCCCGCAAAGTGGGGCGTGCAGATTGTGAGAATGATTTTTCAAACACGCTCTAGGGTGAAAGCACCGTGTCTGAGGCAATTTTCACGCATACAAAAGCCAGCAGGGAACCGCCCTGGCGTGGCGGGATGTTCTGCAGGAGTCCTGCTGATTCTTAGGTGGTGTGGCAGCACCTTAGAAGTCAGCGGATGACGAAGCCCTTCCCGCTACGCCAGGGCGGTTCCCTGCGTACGTTCGTTATAATTTATAATTATAAGGTAGACAAATCTCAAATAAAATGATTCTTAGCCGCTTCTTCCTCAGCCAGACGAACCGTCTCACCGGAAGGATTGGAGATCACTGCTGAAGCTACGATCTCACAAGGCGGGTTCCCTTTTACACTGTCAACGGCAGCCGTAACAGCAGAAACATCACCAGTCAGAAAAACAGTGGCATGACCACCACACTTCGTCTGCCAGGTAAGAAAAGAAACATCAGAAGTCTTCAGCATCTGGTCGATCACCAGAATCGCATTACTGCTGCCAACAACCTCAACTAAACCAAAAGCACCATAATTCATAAATCCATCGCCCCCTTTATTTATTGATCGTCATCTTCAGTGCGATCTCAGTATCCTCAGAAGGAGAAGCGATCACAGTATGAGAAACAACCTTACCAAGAGGTTTGGCTGCCTCCAGCGCAACCTCCATAGCTGCATTAACGTCAGAAACAGAACCACGCATCTTGACACAGGCGCCACTCTTCAGACGGTTACGTTCAACACTCTGGATCTTGACATTGGCTGCTTTGGAAGCAGCATCAAGAGCAACAAAACAGGCAACCAGGTTATCCAGCTCAAAAACACCTACAGCCATGCCCTTATAATTATTATCCATAAAAATACCTCCATGCGGAACAGATTCCAGTAATGTGGTTTCTTGACCGGTTTTACGTGGAATCATTACCGTTTTTATGGATTTATTATAACTTTTTTAGACAAAAATAGCAAGAAATAAATACACAGATAACAAAGTATTACTGAGAACGGAGTGAACAGTAGTTCATGAAGAGAACAGCAACGCAAAGTTTACTTTGGACGCCGGATATAGTATATTAATTAAATAAGAAATAGCAGGAAGGTGTAAAGAAATGCAGATACATCAGACAGACTTTTCAACAGGAAATGTCTATCGTAACATTATGGAAGTGGCTGTGCCGATGATCATTGCACAGATCCTGAACCTCCTTTACAACATTGTAGACCGGATCTATATCGGAAGGATTCCTGAGATCGGAGCCACTGCACTGACAGGAGTGGGACTGTGTTTTCCTATTATCACCCTGATCACCGCATTTACCTATCTTTTTGGAAATGGAGGAGCACCGCTTTGCTCCATGGAACGGGGAAGAGGAAACCGGGAAGAAGCAGAAATGCTCATGGGAAACACCTTTGTGATGCTGATCGGCACAGGAGCGATCCTGACAGCCATTGGCCTTATCTTTTACAGACCGATCCTCTATGCCTTTGGCGCCAGTGATGTAACCTTTTCCTATGCGGCAGATTACATAAGGATCTATCTTCTGGGAACCCTGTTTGTGATGATCACTCTGGGAATGAACCCGTTTATCAACAGCCAGGGATTTGGAAACACAGGGATGCTCACGATACTGATCGGTGCTGTACTGAACATTCTTCTGGATCCCCTGTTTATCTTTGGGACGCACATGGGAGTCCGGGGAGCGGCTTTGGCGACTATCATTTCCCAGTTCTGTTCCGCCATCTGGGTCTTACGCTTCCTTACAGGAAAAAAGGCGATCCTGAACCTGAAAAAAAGCGCTATGAGGATCTCCTGGAAAAGAGTGGGCAGTATCGTAAGCCTGGGTATGTCTGGTTTTTTTATGGCATTTACAAACAGTCTTGTGCAGGTGGTATGCAATGCCACACTCCAGACCTGGGGTGGTGATATCTACGTTGGTGTCATGACAGTTTTAAATTCTGTCCGTGATATTTTCACTATGCCGGTCCATGGGCTTACCACAGGTGCCTCCCCGGTCATGAGCTTCAATTATGGAGAAAAAGCATACGACAGAGTCAAAAAAGCAATTAAATTTATTACAGTTGTCTGTGTGATCTATACCCTGGCAGGCTGGGGAATCCTGAAGCTGCTTCCGGAATTTTTTATCCGGATCTTTAACAGCGATTCCGGGCTTCTGGAAAAGGGAGTTCCCGCCCTTCATATTTACTTTTTTGGCTTCTGCTTTATGGCATTGCAGTTTACCGGACAAAGCGTGTTCGTAGCACTTGGAAAGGCAAAAAAGGCCACCTTTTTTTCTCTGTTCCGAAAGGTAGTGATCGTGGTACCGCTGACGCTTCTGCTACCTCATGTGAATGGTCTGGGAACAGATGGCGTGTTCTGGGCGGAACCGGTTTCCAACCTTGTAGGCGGCTGTGCATGCTTTTTTACCATGCTGGCGACAGTACTGCCGGAGCTGAATAAACGTAAGGCATAAGACGGGCCGGATAAAGGTTTGCGGGAAATTTTGATATGTGTTAGAATGGACGAGATGATTTTTTTGCAAACTAAGCAGAAATCTTAAGAAGGGCCGGCGTATAGCCGGACAGGAATGAGAGGAAAACATAATGGCTTTATTTCAGGCATTTCGGGCAGTAAGACCTGCTTCGGAAAAAGCAGAAAAGGTGGCTGCACTTCCCTATGACGTAGTCAGCAGAGAGGAAGCGCGAGAGATCGGGGAAAAAAATCCGGAATCTTTTCTCCATATAGATCGTGCAGAGATGGATCTGGATCCGGAAACTGATCTTTATGATCCGATGGTTTATCAGAAGGCAAGGGAAAATCTGGATCGTTTCCAGAAAGAAGGGATCCTGATCCAGGATGAGAAACCGAACTATTATCTGTATGAACTGATCCGTAAGGGAAGATCCCAGACCGGGATCGTAGGTGTCAGCTCCATTGATGATTACATGAATGGTGTGATCAAAAAGCATGAGCTTACAAGAGAGGATAAGGAGCAGGACCGCATCCGTCATGTGGATGTCTGTGATGCCAACACAGGCCCTATTTTTCTGGCGTGCAGATATCCGGCAGAGCTTCTTACTCTTATGGAAGAATGGAAAAATGCACATGCTCCTGTGTATGATTTTACTTTCGATGATGAGATCACACATCGTGTATGGGTCGTAGATGAGGAAGAAAAGATCCGGACTATACATAGTCTTTTTGGCGGGATTTCCTCTATCTATATTGCAGATGGCCACCACAGAGCAGCCTCCGCAGTAAAGGTTGGACAGAAGAGAAGAGCGGAGCATCCGGACTACACAGGAAAAGAAGAATTTAACTTTTTCCTGTCGGTGGTATTTCCGTATGACCAGCTGACCATCCTTCCGTATCACAGGATCGTAAAGGATATCAAGGGTATGGAACCCAAAGCCTTTATCGGAAGCATGAAGTTTAATTTTGAGCTGATGGCAATGCCGGGATTTCCATGTAAACCGGTGGAGAAACACTGCTTCGGGCTGTATGTAGACGGAGAATGGTTCCATCTGAAGGCATATCCGGATATCTATGCGGGAAAAGACAGCGTAGGTCAGCTGGATGTGTCTATTCTTCAGGATAAGGTCCTGGGTCCGGTTCTGGGGATCAGTGACCCGCGTACCGATGAAAGGATCCGCTTTATGGGAGGAAACCACCGGCTGAAGGATCTGGCAGCAGCTGCAGATGAGACAGGAGGAGCTGCCTTTGCCATGTATCCTACATCCATGGAGGAGCTGATGACGATCGCAGACGAGGGGAAGCTTATGCCGCCAAAGAGCACCTGGTTTGAGCCGAAGCTCCGCAGTGGCCTTTTTATCCATAAGCTTTCAGACTGATGCCGGAGACTTTATAGAATTTTAATAAAATCGTCAGGAAAATCTTAGGAAATTAATACAGATCGCTCACATTTGTCAGGTAATATACAGTATATGCTGAGCAAATGAGAAAGAGAGGTTTTCATGACAAACGAACAGTATTACGATTGCATCCAGCCATACCAGAATGCATGCCAGATCATGCGCGCCAAGCTTGAAGTGCTCAACGGAAGTCTGTATCAGAAGTCTGCCGTATCTCCGATTCACAATATCCAGGAACGGATCAAATCCAAGAGGAGCATCGAAAAAAAGCTGGAGAAGCTGGGACATTCGGACAGTGTGCAGAACGCCAAGGATCATCTCCGGGATATCGCCGGAATCCGTGTGATCTGCTACTTTATTGATGATATATATAATCTTGTAAATGCGCTGAAACGGCAGAGTGAGCTGATCTTTATCAGGGAGAAGGATTACATACAGAATCCAAAGCCCAACGGATACCGCAGCCTTCATGTGATCATCGCAGTTCCGGTATACTATCTGGATACCATGGAGTATTTTCCGGTGGAGATCCAGCTGAGGACGATGACTATGGATCTCTGGGCAAGCATGGAGCACCGTGTCTGCTACAAGAAGCTTCCGGAACACAGGGATGAGCTGGCAGAGGCTTTCTGTCAGTACGCAGATATCCTCGGAAAGATCGAGGAACAGTTTGAAGCCTACAATGAAACAGGAATGCTGGAGGAGATCACACCAGCCCAGATTGCTGAGAATCCGTCGGAGGGATAAAAATGGAGATTGAAGAGGAATTTGTATCCGGTTTCTGCCGTACCATGAACGGGGGCGAAACCGTCTGCTGTGAGTATACACGGCAGGAGGACGGCAGCAGGAAGCTGACTTTTATGGACTGCGCGCATGAGAGATGTGTAAATACAGGCGCCTGTGAGATCTTCAAACAGGCTCATGAACTGGAGCAGAAATAAAAGATCAAAGAAAAGAAAACGGCGAAAATGCATAATGATCAAAAATAATAATGATAAAAAAACAATTATAAAAAAATCACAGAAAACAGGAGGAGTAGGTATGAAGCACACAGTAGATGCGATGGGAAAGCAGTGTCCGATCCCGGTGGTGATGACCAAGAAGATTCTTGACAAGGCAGAGCAGGGAGACGAGATCTTAATACTGGTAGACAACGAAACGGCGGTAAACAACTTAAGCAGACTTGCCGGAAGTACCGGATGCAGCTTCGTATCCAGAAAAACAGAAGGTGGTTATGAGATCAATATGACAGTAAAATCAGATTCTGCTGCAAGAAGTCAGGCAGAGCCTGAGATCGTCTGCACACCGGCTGTTCCTAAGGGAGATTATACAGTTGCCATCACTTCTGATAAGATGGGAGACGGAGATCCGGAGCTTGGTGCGATCCTGATCAAGGGATTTGTGTATGCGCTGACACAGCTGGAGACACCGCCGTCAGTTATGCTGTTTTATAATGGCGGAGCCAGACTTACTGCACAGGATTCACCATGTATCGAAGACCTTAAGACCTTACAGGAACAGGGAACAGAGATCCTGACTTGCGGAACCTGTGTGAACTTCTATGGACTGAAGGAACCGGCAGTGGGAACCGTAACAAATATGTATACCATAGCGGAAAAGCTCACAAAAGCAGGAAAAGTGATCCGCCCGTAAACAGAGAAACATATAGAAACAACAAAAGTATATAGAAACTTACAGAAGCAGACAAAAACATATAGATTTTGGGAAATACAATATGTAGAAGGTGACAAATTTCGACTTGTGGACTTTAACAACTCGGTATTTTGGAGGTTATTATGGCTTTTGATTTTAAGAAAGAATTTAAAGAATTTTATATGCCTAAGAATAAACCAGAGATTGTAAATGTACCTAAGGCAAATTATATTGCAGTTAGAGGAAAAGGCAATCCAAATGAAGAAGGCGGGGCATATCAACAAGCAATCAGTATTCTATATGCTGTTGCATACACATTAAAAATGAGTTACAAGACCGATTATAAAATTAAAGGCTTTTTTGAATATGTTGTTCCGCCATTGGAAGGCTTTTGGTGGCAGGATGATGTTGTGGGTGTAGATTATACAAATAAATCTGCTTTTAACTGGATTTCTGTTATTCGTTTGCCTGATTTCATATCTAAAGCTGATTTTGACTGGGCGATAGAAACAGCAACGAAAAAGAAGAAAATTGATTGTTCGTCAGCAGAATATCTTACGATTGATGAAGGATTATGCGTTCAAATTATGCACATAGGTTCTTTTGATAACGAGCCAGCAACCGTTGCTCTTATGGATACTTATATAGAACAAAATGGGTATCTCAATGATATTAACAAAGATAGATTGCACCACGAGATTTATATGTCTGATGCAAGAAAGGTTGCTCCAGATAAATGGAAAACTGTAATTAGACATCCGATTAAGAAAGCGTAAAATCGGGATTTACTTCTACTTAGACATACAAACTGTTGACAGTAAAACTCCTATATAGTATTATTTGATAAAATACTATATAGGAGTTTTTGTATGAAAATGAATGGCGGATTTCTTGTTACCAAAATAAAACAACTTGGAGATCGAATCTTTGAGAAGATTCTCAGCGAAAAGAATATTGATGCGTTTAACGGAGCCCAGGGGCGTATTCTTTATGTACTGTGGCAGGAAGATGGAATCTCAATCAGGTCACTCTCGATTAAATGTGGATTAGCGATAACTTCTCTTACTACGATGCTGGAAAGAATGGAAAATCAAGGGCTGATAAGACGCGTTCAGTCTGAAACGGACAAAAGGAAAACACTCCTGTTTCTGACTGAAAAAGCACATGCCTTAAAGGACGAATACGATTCTGTATCTGATAAAATGGGCAGTATTTACTACAAAGGTTTTTCGGAGGAAGAAATTACCCAGTTTGAGGAATACCTCGACCGTATCAGAAAGAATCTTGAGGAGTGGCAGAAATCATGAGTATTTGTATCAAAGATCAGATTCAAAACATGAATATCGTCATTGGCTGCACAGTGGGGTGTACATATTGCTATGCCCGCAACAACGTGAAACGCTGGCATATGATTGATGACTTCGCTGACCCTGAATTCTTTCCGGGTAAGCTCAAGATGATGGAAAAGAAACGTCCGCAGAACTTTCTTCTTACCGGGATGAGCGATCTCTCCGGATGGAAGCCGGAATGGAGAGACGAGGTATTTGCAAAGATCCGTGAAAATCCACAGCATCAGTTCCTGTTCCTTACCAAGCGACCTGATTTGCTGGATTTTGATACCGATCTGGAAAACGCATGGTTTGGTGTTACGGTGACGAGAAAAGCAGAACTATGGCGTATTGACGCACTACGGGAAAATGTCAGAGCAAAACACTATCATGTTACCTTTGAGCCGCTATTCGACAATCCAGGTTCAGTTGATCTTTCCGGAATCAATTGGATCGTTGTCGGCACCATGACCGGAGCTCAGAGCAGGAAGATTCATACGGAGCCGGAATGGGCATGGTCTCTGGCGGACCAGGCACATAAGCTCGGCATTCCGGTGTTTATGAAGGAAGACCTTGTCCCTATCATAGGGGATGAAAATATGATTCAGGAAATGCCGGAAGAATTTAATAAAGTGTTAGAGGTACAGAAATCATGGAAGAAGTAATAAATGGAATCCTCATTCGTGAGGTGGAAACAAAGAACATCATGACTAAGTCTAGTCTGCCGGTAGGCGGTTACTCGGTCAATCCCTATGTGGGCTGTACACATGCCTGCAAGTATTGCTATGCTTCTTTTATGAAGCGCTTTACCGGGCACAAGGAGGAATGGGGCACTTTCCTTGATGTGAAGCATTGGACGGAAATTAAGAATCCGAAGAAATACGCCGGCCAGCGGGTGGTCATCGGTTCTGTGACAGATGGCTACAATCCACAGGAGGAGCAATTCGGGAATACCAGAAAACTTCTGGAGCAGCTGATCGGCAGTGACGCAGATATTCTGATCTGCACAAAGTCGGATCTTGTGGTACGAGATATTGATCTGCTGAAGAAGCTTGGACGAGTAACCGTTTCATGGTCGATCAACACACTAGATGAAAATTTCAAGAACGATATGGACTCTGCTTCTAGCATTGAGCGCCGTATCGCTGCTATGAAGCAGGTATATGAAGCAGGTATCCGTACAGTCTGTTTCGTATCTCCGGTATTCCCCGGTATCACGGATTTTGAAGCAATCTTTGAGCGGGTAAAGGATCAGTGCGATCTGTTCTGGCTCGAAAATCTCAATCTTCGAGGCGGTTTCAAAAAGACAATTATGGATTATATCGCCGGAAAATATCCTGATCTTGTACCACTTTACGACGAGATCTATAACAAGCATAACCGCAGCTACTTTGAAGCACTTGAAGTAAAAGCTGAGGAAATGGCTAAGAAGTATGATTGCCCATTTGTGGATAATGAAATGCCTTATGGCAGAGTCCCGCAGGGACATCCGGTGATCGTAGATTATTTCTATCATGAGGAAATCCGAGGGACAGAGAATACAGGAAAAAGAAATCGTTAATCTAAACGAAAATTAAACTGATGATGGTGGAGAGATTTATTTATCGCCATTTGAAATCGAGAAGTTCTTGTTTGAAAAATCGAGAAATTGTAAAATTGAAGAAAAAAGAAATGCACAGTTCTTAGCTTATCGAGAACTGTGCATTTTTGTAAATAAATACTTTTAATTAGCCGATTACGGCGTCCTCTGCTGTAAAATGTTCCAGAGAATTTTCTTTTACCTGAATGCAGATATAAGTAATTCCGGAAATATCGGATGCAAAAAACTGACGCTTTGCAGCAGGTGCGATTTTTAGCCAGTCTCCAGTTGAAAGGCTGATTTCTTCTCCATCAATTATGGCTTTGCCGTTACCTGAAAGAATTCCATAGATTTCCTCATTTTCTTTATGAGAATGAACAAATGGGACATTTGCTCCTGCAGGTAGTTCGTTTAAACTGATTTCTGCACCTGTTAAAGACAACTTTTCATGCAGCTCAATTCGGTTTTCCTTTCCAATAGTTGTTTTTGTGTAATTTGTCATAATAATACCTCCATAGTTGATTTGTAGTTTCTAATTACATGGCATTAGTATAGTGTGAGACACATACAAAAACAAGTACGCACCTTTTTGTAACTGTACACTCAAAATTGAATGTGTTACAATAGACTCGGAGGTGAGAATTATGCGAGCAAAAGAAGAATTACCGGAATGCCCAGTTGCAACAGCAGTATCTCTCATCGGAGGAAAATGGAAACTGCTGATTTTGCGTAACTTGAAAGAGCGCCCATGGAGATTCAATGAGCTACAACGAAGTATAGATGGTATTTCACAAAAGGTTTTGACAGATAGTTTAAGACAAATGATGAGTGATGGACTGGCATATCGCCACGATTACCATGAGCAGCCACCGAGAGTTGAATACGGATTAACGGAACTCGGAACAAAAATGCTTCCAATTGTTAATTCACTTGCTGACTTTGGTAACTACTATAAATCACTTATTGAACAGAAATAAGTACGTTAGTATTTGAAAAGCTCGAACAATCAGAATTTGAAAGTGAGATGTATTTTATAAAAAAGAAGATTATATTAACAATAGCATTTGTTATTAGTTTATTACCAATGTTATTAAACCAATATGGTGGAATGAAAGGTGTACAAGAGATTAGTGGTTTAATTAATTTGTATAATCCAATAGGCATTATATCTGTGTTATTTTTTATTATAGGTGTATGGATTCCATTTAAAAATAAAAAAATCAATAAAGTTTTTGGTGGATTAGGAGTAGTAGGAATTGTGATTTCTGAAATATACAATTTTTTTACTTGGCACATAATGAATATAACAGGGAAAATGAGTATTCATAATAGTATCGAATTTGCTTTTCCAGAGTTTTATGTTGGATTGGTAATATCTTTAATTATGATAGCTGTTTATTTCTGCATTGATAAAATCGTAAAAGAATAACCAATTCCAGTTGTGCGCCCAGCTAAGGGTGTGTAGTCAAGCCGGTGGGATTCCGGTTTATCCAAGGTTTAGCCAACCAGATAATAGCGAGTCTTGGGACGATGCCGGTAACGGCATCTGACAAGCGTAGACAGCAAGAAAGCAGGGTTGAATAGTGATTGAGCTTCGAAACGTTAACTTCAGTCGGTCGACGTCTTAACTGGTGCGGAAGACAATATCATATAATGCGATATGGCGAGTGTTATGTGGCACTGCGGAGTCAGAGAACCAATCATGTTTTACATTATGAATACACATCAACTGGGGAGAACCTGCCATTTCTCGAAGAAGAGTATGAAGTTGCAACTGAAAACGGAGGATTTCAAATGAATGGTAGGTGGTCGGACAATCCCATAGTACTGTGGAAATCGGGCAATGCCGATGGAGGGAAGGGGATTGCATAGTAAAGGTCTTACTGAGGACACATTATCCGTACTCAGGGACGGAGGAAATAATGGAAACGAAATTAGTGAGAATAGCTGAGATATCGGCAACATCAAAACATCCTATATTTACATCAGTGTACCACTTGATAAATGAAGATATGCTAAAGCAATGCCATAAGGAATTAGATGGGAACAAAGCAGTCGGAATTGACAAGGTAACTAAGGATGAGTATGGGAAGAACCTTGATAGAAATATCAAGGAACTGGTACAGAGGTTGAAAAACAAATCCTTTAAGCCACTTCCGTCACTGAGGGTATATATACCTAAAGGAAATGGAAAGAAACGACCATTAGGGATTGCTTCCTATGAAGATAAGATTGTACAAATGGCAGTGAAGAAAATACTGGGAGCTATTTATGAACCGAGATTCCTAAACTGCATGTATGGATTCAGACCGAATAGGGGGTGTCACGAAGCAATAAAAGAAGTATACCAACGGATAAGCTATGGAAAAATCAGCTATATCGTAGATGCCGATATCAAAGGTTTCTTTGACCATATCGACCATGATTGGATGATGAAGTTCCTTGAATGGAATATACAGGATAAGAACTTATTGTGGCTAATACGTAAATACCTTAAAGCAGGAATAATGGAGCAAGGAAAATTCGAGCCAACAGAGGAAGGTTCGGCACAAGGCTCAGTAATGAGTCCGATGCTTGCAAATATATACATGCATCATGTGCTGACGCTGTGGTTTAAGCTGGTGGTGCAAAGGGAAATGCAGGGAGAGTGTTTTCTCGTCAACTTTGCGGATGATTTTGTTGCAGGATTTCAATATAAGTCAGAAGCTGAAAGATACTATAAAGAGTTAAAGGAACGAATGGAAAAGTTTGGACTGGAGCTGGAAAGTAGTAAAAGCAGACTGATTGAATTTGGGAGATTTGCAGAGCAGAATCGTAGAGCAAGAGGAGAATGTAAGCCTGAAACATTTGATTTTCTAGGGTTTACCTTCTACTGTAGCAAAACTCGAAAGGGAGGTTTCGTGCCAAAGGTACAGACTTCAAGAAAGAAGTTTGAGCAAAAGGTTAGAGCATACAAGAACTGGATTTACGATAATCGAAATCGACCAATGCGAGAAATAATTAAAGAGTTGAACGTAAAACTAATTGGACACTATCGGTATTATGGTGTTACATGGAATTTTCGGAAGATAACAACATTCCTGCATAGAGTACAACAGTTTCTATTCAAAGCCATGAATCGGAGAGGTTGTAGACGGGCATACACATGGAATGGATTTGTGGAAATGCTCAAGTATTACCCGTTAGCAAAACCTAAAACGTACTATTGTTTATATTGAAGCAAATGTTACTATGAGGAGCCGTATGCGGGAAAGCCGCACGTACGGATCTGTGAGGGGCTAAGATTGAGAGGTCTTAGTCTACTCGACTTATTGACCAAGAAATTAAGGAGGATTCATAATGAGTGAGAAAACAGAGATTACTTTCATGCAAACCAGATTAATCCGGCTTGCTTCAGAAGAGTGGCATTTACCTGTTGAACAGATTATCCACTTGTAACAATTCCAAAAGAAAAAATGGATTATACAATCGACCTTCTTATCACTATGGTGACAGAAGAAATCGCAGAAGAGACGGGCAAGGACAGAAAAGAGGTATTGACAGATTTTCTATGTTCAAAGACAGGAAAAGCACTGTATGATGAGAACACAAAGCTGTGGTGCAATGGTCCGGCATATATAGCTGAATTGTATAGGGAAGAATTAAAAAAACAAGATATCATATTTGAAATGAATGCATATCCGGATGGTGTTGAATATTGGAACACAGAGAACGTTCCCACCGGCTGAACAGTAAAATCGTTATCTCAGAACCGCAGGAGAAAGACGGAACAGAAAATTACCGCCGTACTCCTGAAACGGTCACAATGGAAATTCATTTCGAGCCAGTATTTTCTCATAAAAGACATAAAACAGTTGATATCCGGTTATGAGCAAGCAACGAAGCGGATCGGATTGCAAATATCCGCCTGACTTAGCTCCGAACTTACAATTCCACATCAAGTTGCTGCTCCTCAATATGATGGCGCTTTGCATAGCCGGTGAGCATCAGTGTCAGCGCACCGTCGCCGGTCACGTTGCATGCAGTTCCGAAGCTGTCCTGCAGTGCAAAGATGGTAAGCATCAGTGCAGTGCCGGAGCTGTCGAATTTCAGTATTCCGGTGATGATGCCAAGGGATGCCATGACAGTTCCTCCGGGAACACCGGGAGCTCCGATGGCAAAGATACCCAGAAGAAGGCAGAACAGAACCATGGTACCCGGCGTTGGAACGGAACCGTACAGAATCTTCGAAATCGCCATACAGAAGAAAACCTCTGTCAGAACGGAGCCACAGAGATGGATGTTTGCAAACAGAGGGATCCCGAAGCTGACCAGATCCTTGCGGAGTGGTTTTGCCTTGGAGGCGCACTGCAGTGCAACGGCCAGTGTGGCTGCAGATGACATGGTCCCTACGGCAGTCAGGTAGGCAGGACCATAATGGCGGACAACCTCCAGAGGATTTTCTCCGGAATAGATTCCTGCAAGGATGTAAAGAAGAGCCATCCAGATAAAATGCCCGGCCAGGACCAGTACGATGATCTTCAGAAAAACAGGCAGCTGTCTGGTAATGGTTCCCTCGTAGGCAAGGCTGCAGAAGGTAGTGCCGATGAACAGCGGAAGAATGGGGATGATGATCCGCGCAACCAGAGAAAGAACGATCTTCTGAAATTCATCCAGAAGTCCTGTGATCAGCTTCGCTTTTGTCCAGGTAGCGGCAAGGCCCAGCATCATTGCAAAAACAAGAGCACTCATAACGGACATGATCTGCGGGATCTCCAGCTCAAAGATCACCTCCGGCAGCTGCTTCAGTCCTGCAGCATAGGAATGGATAGACAGATGTGGAATGATCAGAAAGCCGGAGGCCGTAGAAAAAAGCGCCGCGCCAACAGAGGAGCCGTAAGCGAGGACAACCGCAACCCCCAGCATCAGCGAAGCATTTTTGCCAAGCCGGGTAATGGACGGAGCGATAAAACCCAGCACGATCAGCGGTACGCAGAAGGTAATGATCTGGCCCAGAATGTACTTGATAGTAACTGCGATATTGAGAACTGCCATGGAGATTCCGTTGGTGCTGTACCGGTTCAGGATAAGCCCGGCTATGATCCCCAGGATCACAGCGACCAGCAGCTTAAATGGCAGACTGTTGAAAAAAGATGTTTTTTTCATTGGAAAACCTCCTCGGATAGTATAAAATAAAGCCAGAGTTTATTATAAAGGTATTTGATAAAAATCACAAGGAGAATGAAATGATTTATCTGGATAACGCGGCTACAAGCTTTCATAAGCCGGACTGTGTGCCTCGTGCTGTGGTGGAAGCCATGCAGCATGCAGGAAACAGCGGAAGAGGCAGCAGCGGAGAAGCAATGGCAGCCTCAAGGCTTATTTTTAATACAAGATGCCAGATTGCAGAGATGTTTGACATATGGGGACCGGAATGTGTGGCCTTTACATCCAATGACACGGAAGCGCTCAATATCGCCCTGCAGGGAACACTTCATCCGGAGGAAGAAACTATCCATGCGATCTGTACGGAGATGGATCACAACAGTGTGCTCCGTCCACTGTACCGCCTGGAAAAAAACGGCATGAAGCTTACGATCCTGCCGGCAGACCGCAAGGGACGGATCTCCCTTACGGAGCTTGAAGCAGCCATCCGTCCGGAGACGAAGGTGATCGTCTGTACCCACGCTTCCAATCTGACAGGAAATCTCAATGATATCTACGCCATCGGTGAGATCGCACAGAAGCACCAGAAGCTTTTTATTGTGGATGCTGCTCAGACAGCAGGAGTATTTCCGATTTCCATGAAAAAAGATCATATAGATATTCTTTGCTTTTCCGGACATAAGGGCCTTATGGGACCTCAGGGCACAGGAGCCATCTGTGTTCGGCCGGGGGTAGCTGTGGAGCCTCTGAAGGTAGGCGGAAGCGGCGTCCTCACCTTTCAGAGGGAGCATCCGCAGGATATGCCGGAGGCACTGGAGGCCGGAACCCTGAATAGCCACGGGATCGCAGGCCTTGGCGCAGCAATCAGCTGGATCAGGGAAACCGGGACAGAACAGATCCGAAAAAGAGAGCAGCAGCTGATGTGGCGTTTTTATGACCAGGTAAAGGAAATTCCGGGAGTCACCCTGTACGGAGATTTTTCCGGAGAAGAACGCTCCCCTGTGGTGACTCTGAATATTGCAGGGATGGACTCGGCAGAGGTGGCCATGATCCTTGATGAAGAGTACGGGATCAGTGTAAGAGCCGGCGGTCACTGTGCACCGCTGATGCACAAAGCACTGGGAACCGAAAAAACAGGAGCCGTCCGCTTCAGCTTTTCTTATTTTAATACGGAAGAAGAGGTGGACACTGCTGCCGGGGCGGTAAAGGAGCTTGCCGAGGAATAAACAGCGAAAGACGGACAGAAAGGACACAGAGAATGTATCAGACAATATATGATGTGGTAGAAAAAAGAGGGCGTGTAAAAACAGGAATCCTTCTGAACGGAAAGGATGCCGGGCTGAAATATCTTTCGGAAGAAGGAAGCTTTTTTTATCCGGAGGGAGCAGAAAGAAATAAAGAAGCAGAAGAATTCCTGAAGGCTTCCGTGGAAGCAGCCGTGGAAACCGGCGTTGTGAAAAACGGAGACCGGGAGATATTTGTGGAAACCTACGAGAAGAATCCCAGGCTGATCATACTGGGTGGCGGCCATGTTTCTCTTCCGGTAGCAGAGATCGGCAGGATGCTGGGCTTTCATGTAACAGTCATGGATGACCGGGAGGAATTTGTGACGGAGGAAAGATTTCCCATGGCAGATGAGAGGATCTTTGGAGAGTTTGATACCCTGTCTGACAGGATCCCTCCCTATGAAAATGCCTACTATGTAGTGGTGACACGAGGCCATCTGGGAGATTCCGCCTGTGCAAGAGCGATCCTTAAGAGACCTTTTGCATATTTCGGAATGATCGGAAGCAGGACAAAGGTGCGGATCACCAGGGAAAAGCTCCTGAAAGAGGGCTTTACGGAGGAACAGCTGGATCAGATCCATGCCCCCATCGGACTTCCTATCGGAGGACAGATGCCGGCTGAGATCGCCGTGAGCATCATGGCAGAGATCGTGCAGGAAAAGAACCGGCATTTCCGCACCTACTGTGATGAGGAGGTGGAGGCAGCAGTACGCCGCAGGACACCGGGCACCATGGTCACGATCATCGAGAAGAAGGGCTCTTCACCAAGAGGAACCGGGAGCAAGATGTTCGTATTCCGGGACGGAAGCACGGCAGGAAGCATCGGCGGCGGAAAAGTGGAGTTTGAAGCCGGAAAACACGCAGTAAATATCCGAAATACGGAAACAAAGGTTTACGAGCTGGGACAGGGGGCAGGAGATCTGGGAATGATCTGCGGCGGAACTGTCCGGGTGCTTTTTGAGCCGGTAAATATGTGAAAGAACCGGCCAGGACTTGCATAATATTGCAGAATCGTGTATATTGGACGCAGAGAATTTTTTACCGGCGTATAAGGAGGAATCGGATAATGAAGAAAAAATGTATTATGGCTTTGATAATAGGCGCGGCTTTCCTTGCACAGGGCTGTGGATATGAGGAAGGAACCGATGCAGTGGTAACAGTAGTAGATTCCACACCGACGCCGGAGCCCACAGAGAAGCCGAAGGCAACTGCAACACCTACACCGAAGGCAGCAGCAGATTCCACAGCAGACGGAGCAGCAGCGGCGGCAGACTCCACCACAGCCGGGGCAGCAGATCCCGCAGCACAGACAGCAGCTACGGAGCAGACCCCAAGCGGCATCAACGTACAGGCTCAGGATGCCACCTACTATGCAGTGGAGGGTGTGAATTTACGTTCTGACGCCAATGCAGAGGCAGAGTTTGTGGCAGGTGTCCTTTCCGGAGAATCCCTGAAGTGTACCGGTGTCTGTGACAATGGATGGATCCGTGTGGATTATAATGGACAGACCTGCTACGCATCCGGTGACTATGTCAGCACAACCCCGCCGGTAGGAGCAGTGGCGGCAGATACTACCGCAGAAGATACTACCGCAGAAGCAGCACAGTAGAGCACAGACTACAGGCTTTGACCAGATCAGGGAAATCCTGATCCTGCTTCAATTGCAGATATCTCCTTGATATAATAAAAAAACAGGCAGCTGTATCCGATGAAAGAACATCGATACAGGCAGCCTGTTTTTTTGTTTCGGCATATAGTCCAGTCCGTTCAGAACACAAGGATCATGCCAGCGGATCGTACCCGCAGATCATTCCGGATAAACAAGACGGTCCGGTTTGATATCGTAGAGAACCTCGTTCAGGAATTTCTTTGCCAGATATTTTGCCATGCCAAGGTTCATATCCAGATAATTTCCGCAGTCCTTGGGAGAAGCTCCCGGGATCTCACCCTCAAAATCGCGGATAAATTCAAACATCTCGATCATCAGCGGAACGATATCTCTGGATTCATAATCCCCGTTAAGAAGAAGATAATTTCCGGTACGGCAGCCCATAGGACCCCAGTAAATGACCTTCGGACCAAACTCCTTATGGTTCCGCAGGAAGGTAGCCGCCAGATGCTCCATGGCGTGAAGCTCGGCTGTGTTCATAACAGGCTCCTCATTGGGAGAAGTCATACGGATATCGAAGGTAGTGATCACCTGATCTCCAACCGGATCCTTACGTGAAACGTATACGCCAGGCTGAAGCTTGATATGGTCAATGGTAAAACTTGTGATCTTTTCCATGTTGATTCCTCACTTTCTTATATGTACGGAGCCCATAATAAGCTCCATACATGATTTTAGCAGAGAACCGGAAGAGATACAAGGCAAAACAAAGGGAATCCTGCACCTGGTTCCGTGCAAAGTTGACTTTATGAAAAGATGATGTTAAACTGAGAAAAGCTTACAGGGGGGAGAGTGAAAAGCTCACCTGAAAATGCCGGAACAGGCGTTTTCGGGATCTGATAAGGAGGACTTATAAATATGAAACGTAAGGTTTTAGCCGTATTATTTGCGACAGCTCTTACCGCAGGAATGCTTTCCGGATGCGGAAGCACAGACAGCACTTCTGACAAAGCAGACAAGAAGGAAGAATCTCTGGAGGAAGAAACCTCAGAAGGACAGACAGGCGTAGATGAAGAGACAGCAGCCAATGCAGTATCCGAGGAGGAGGCTGAGGCGGCAGGCTTTTCAGATCATGAAGAAAGCGCCGATGATCAGGAGGCTTCCGGTAATGCAGGGGACACTTCACATGAAACCGAAGCTTCTGCAGACAGCTCCGCAGACAGTACAGAGGATACAGACAGCGCAGACGGAGAATTTTCCGATGGTTCCGAGGATGCACAAATGGCAGGAACAACTGTGATTGATACCAGCCAGCAGCTGACAGGAACCCATCATGCTGCCATTACCGTAAAGGACTATGGTGAGATCGATGTAGAGCTGGATGCAGACACTGCACCCATTACAGTCACAAATTTTGTAAAGCTGGTACAGGACAATTTTTATGACGGTCTGACCTTCCACCGGATCATTGACGGATTTATGATCCAGGGCGGAGATCCAAACGGAGACGGAACCGGCGGAGCAGAGGACACCATCAAGGGCGAATTTTCCAGTAATGGAGTGAAGAACGATATTTCTCATGTAAGAGGAACCATTTCCATGGCACGCAGCACAGATCCAGACAGCGCAAGCTCTCAGTTCTTTATCGTACAGTCTGATTCCACACATCTGGATGGCGACTATGCTGCATTCGGACACGTGACCTCCGGGATGGACATTGTAGATCAGATCTGCAAGGATGCCAAGCCGACAGACGGCAACGGAACCATTGCAAAGGACCAGCAGCCGGTGATCGAGAGTATCCGTATGGTTGACTGACAGGAGGGACAGGGATGCTGAAAGGGAAAACAGTGCTTCTTGGCATCACAGGAAGTATTGCTGCGTACAAGATCGCATATCTGGCAAGTGCATTACATAAGCTTCATGCAGATGTTCATGTACTGATGACAGAGAATGCAACGAACTTTATCAATCCGATCACATTTGAAACACTGACCGGGAATAAATGCCTGGTGGATACCTTTGACCGGAACTTTCAGTTCCAGGTAGAGCACGTATCCATTGCCAAGAAGGCAGATGTTGTGATGATCGCACCAGCCAGTGCAAACGTGATCGGAAAGCTGGCCAATGGCCTTGCGGATGATATGCTCACCACTACGGTAATGGCCTGCAGATGTCAGAAAATTCTTTCACCGGCCATGAATACCGCCATGTATGAGAATCCCGTGGTACAGGACAATATCCGGAAGCTGAAAAACTACGGATATGAGGTGATTACACCGGCCAGCGGCTACCTGGCATGCGGAGACACCGGAGCCGGAAAAATGCCGGAACCGGAAACCCTTCTGGAATATATCCTGAAGGAAGCTGCCTTCCAGAAAGACCTTGCCGGCAAAAAGCTCCTGGTAACGGCCGGACCTACCCAGGAGGCCATCGACCCGGTCCGCTGTCTCACCAACCATTCATCCGGAAAGATGGGATACGCCATTGCAAAAATGGCCATGCTCAGAGGAGCGGAGGTTACGCTGGTAAGCGGACCTACTGCTATTGAGCCGCCCCTTTTTGTGAAGGTGGTACCTGTGACATCCGCCAGAGATATGTTTGAAGCAGTCACCGGCTTAAGCAATGAACAGGACATCATCATCAAGGCTGCCGCAGTGGCAGACTACCGTCCGAAGCAGGTCAGCGAAGACAAGGTTAAGAAAAAAGACGATCAGGCTTCCATAGAGCTGGAGAGGACAGACGACATTCTGAAATATCTGGGCCAGCACAAAAAGCAGGGCCAGTTTCTCTGCGGATTTTCCATGGAGACCAGAGACATGCTCCGCAATTCCAGAGCTAAGCTTGAGAAGAAAAACCTGGATATGGTGGCAGCCAACAACCTGAAGGTAGAGGGCGCCGGATTCCAGGGAGATACCAATGTCCTGACTCTGATCACACAGGACGAAGAAGTGTCACTCCCGCTTATGAGCAAGGAGGATGCAGCGTTAAAGATCCTGGATAAGATCCTTCTGCTTACCACAAAGGCAGAAGCATAGCTACAGAGCCGGTCAGGGAACCGGTTTTAACAACGAAAAGCGGAACAAAAAGATCACCGCTTTCCATCACCGTATTGTATCCGCAGAAAACGCCGGGAAATGCTGTATTTCCGGAAATATTCACAGAGCGGAACGGTAACAAGGAGGAGAAGAAATGAAAAACAACAGATTTACAACAGCGCAGCTTACGTTACTGGGCCTGATGGCAGCGATCCTTCTGCTGATGGCCTACACACCACTGGGATATCTGAACATCGGGCCACTGGCCATTTCCTTTAACGTGATCCCGGTAGCCATCAGTGCAGTCGTCCTCGGACCTGTAGGAGGAGCCGTGGCAGGTGCGATCTTCGGCCTGACCAGCTTTCTCCAGTGCATAGGAGTAGGCGGCTCCAGTGCAATGGGAGTTGTGCTTTTCGGTATCAATCCGGTATTTGCCTTTATCCAGCGCTTCATCCCACGTCTTCTGGACGGTATCTGCCTCGGATATATTTTTAAAGGCATGCGAAAGGTCAGCAATACCTATGTGGCATGTGCAGTAACCGGATTCTTTTCCGCATTCCTGAATACACTGTTCTTCATGGCGGCACTTGTAGGACTGTTCGGAAATACCGATTATGTAAAAAATCTGATGGGCGGTCATAACATCATCATCGGCTGCTGTCTCATGGTAGGGATCAACGCAGTATGCGAAATGATTTCCTCCACAGTGATCACAGGAGCAGTGGGAGCTGCACTTTCCAAGGCACATCTGATCCCATCCGCACAGATCAGCCGTGAGAAGACAAAAGCATAAAGACAGGGAAAATAAAATTATGATATTAGCAATTGATATTGGAAATACCAACATAGTCGTGGGTTGCATCGATGATCAGAAAACATACTTCATCGAGAGACTTGCTACCGTAAGAACAAAAACAGAACTGGAATATGCCGTAGACCTGAAAACTTTACTGGAGATCTACCACATCAAAAAGGCAGACATAGAAGGCTGTATCATTTCATCTGTAGTCCCGCAGATCACCAACATTGCCAAGCTGGCAGCAGAAAAGATCCTCAAAAAAGAAGTCATGGTCCTGGGACCAGGAGTAAAAACAGGTCTGAACATCATGATGGACAACCCCGGACAGCTGGGCGCGGATCTTGTGGCAGACGCTGTGGCAGGATTAAATGAATATCCGGTTCCGTTTATTGTGATCGATATGGGAACCGCTACTACAGTTTCGGTTGTCAACAGCAAAAAGCAATACATTGGCGGAATGATCCTTCCTGGCATCGGAATATCCC
This sequence comes from Blautia sp. LMAG:36, assembly GCF_008680535.1. NCBI lineage: Bacteria > Bacillati > Bacillota > Clostridia > Lachnospirales > Lachnospiraceae > Blautia > Blautia sp. LMAG:36. The sequence continues at coordinate 136,346 of NZ_NALB01000010.1, forward strand.
TGGATGCACTGACAGCCAGAGCATCCCAGCTCAGCGGGATCAGCATCGATGCCCCGAAGCATGTGATCGGGCGCAATACCATCGAATGCATGAAAAGCGGCGTGCTCTACAGCAACGCAGCAGCCATCGACGGGATCATAGACCGGGTGGAAGAAGAGCTTGGTGAGAAAACAACCGTGATCGCAACAGGCGGTCTTGCAAAAAAGATCATTTCTCACTGTAAGAAAGAAATCATTCTGGATGAGGACCTTCTGCTCAAGGGACTCCTTGTGATCTACAAAAAAAATAAATAAAAACAAAAAAATCAGCTGCCGGTGCAGGAAACACGTACCGGACAGCTGATTTTTTTACTGTAGAAATGCTCTGCGGAAATCCTCAGGCACAGGTGCCAGGAAACACATAGGCTCCCCGGTGATGGGGTGAACAAATTCCAGCTGGAAGGAATGCAGGGCCTGGCGTCCGATCCGGTCAAAAACCGGATGATACAGAAAATCCCCCGGCAGCGGACAGCCGATATATTTCATATGCACCCGGATCTGATGAGTCCGCCCCGTATCCAGATGCAGCTCCACAAGAGCATATCCGTTGCTGACTGCAAGACGCTCATAATGAGTCACGGCAGCCTCCCCACGCTCAAAATTAACCTCCCTTGTGATCACAGAAGCATCCATTCTCGCAACAGGAGCGGAGATCGTCCCCCTTTCCGGCGGGATCCCGTCAGTAAGTGCAAGATACGTACGTCGGATCTGACGCTGCTTCATCTGGGCAGAGAGAAGAGCCCCGCTCAGAGGGTTCTTGGCCAGCACCAGCACCCCGGTGGTATCCCTGTCCAGTCGGTTGATGCAGCGGTAGACAAAAGCCTTTCCCTGCTGCTTATAATACCAGGCAACACCGTTGGCAAGCGTATTCTCGTAGTTCCCGGCAGAGGGATGCACAGGCATATCAGCAGGCTTGTTCAGCACAAGGATATCCTCATCCTCATACAGGATATCCAGAGGCAGCGGCACCGGAATAATGGAAGACTCTGATCCCTCCCCGGTCTCCTCCGGAACAAGGATCCGGAGAACATCCCCCTCTTTTAGAACTGTCCTGCCAAAAGTCGGCTCCCCGTTCAGCAGGATCGCATGCTCCGCCCGCTTCATAGTCGTCAATATATGTTTGGAAAAACCCTTCTTCCGAAGAAACCCAAGAACATTTACCCCGGACTCCCCGGTTGAGATCGTATAGGTAATAATTCTCTCCATAGAAAAAAATCCTTTTCTGAAATTTAGCAGGCCAAAAGCCAAAACGCGCGGCCTGCGAGTATAGTATAGCATTTGTGCATGGAAATGTCGATTAGACATAAAAAAAGAGCTGGTACAAGAGGAAATATCCTTGGACAGCTCGTGGATTATGGGATTTGTGTCGCTTATTATCTTCATTAGCCGAAAAAAAGCCTGAAACACTGTTAAATGCTGGCTTTTCCGGCAAGCTGACCACGATTTTGACCACTAATAATTGGAAAGAAAGAGGAAAATGCCTGAAAAGTATTGATTTTACGCGGATTTGCGCAAGAAAAAAGTGACCACTTTTAGTGACCACTAATGTTAGATTTCGATGATTATCAGACTGTTTATTTACTTTTTGATAGAAAACTGCTACATATGATGCTTAAAAAACACATTATTAGCATGCTTCATGTCTTTGGCACGCCTTGACAGGAAAATCATGGTATTTAACATGGTGTTATATCTTTTTTTCTGGCTAATGAAGATATTAAGCGATACCTGACAGCAGAAAGAGATGCCATGAAAACAGGATACAGTATCAAAACATGGAAAATGCGGCTCTTTTGTCCGGAAAAGCAGATGATCGAAACAACCGAAGCCCTGTATCGGGAAGCCGTAGCCTTTTACTACGAGCTACTGAAAGAAAGAGAAGAACTCTGGGCCGAAAATCTGCTGACCATCCAGGGACATCTGGAAAAACTCACTGTTCCCGGAAGAGACGGAAGAGAACCAAAGTACATCCCGCCAGGCGGAAAGCTCCCCGTTTACTTTCGGAGATCTGCCATGAACAAAGCTGCAATGGCAGTAAAGACCGCAGCAAGCGCAGAAAGCTTCCCCGAAAAGATCGATGCCAACATCACCTTTTTCAAGGGAATGTACAAAGACCTGACAGACACCTCCGTAGTGCTGAAGCTCTGGAACGGAAAGAAATGGATTTGGGTACTATGCGGACTTACAGGACGCCCCTTCCCCAAGGAAGCAGCGATTCTTTCCCCAACACTGGTCCATGAGGAAAAATGGCTCATGTTCCATGTCCCTGTCAAGCAGGAAAACTCCGATGCCCGGACAGCAAAGGAACGAATGCAGGAAGGCGCCAGAGTATGTAGCGTCCGCTTTACCAATACGGACAGCTTTGCAGTATGCACAGTTCTGGATGAGGGATCCAGGCAGCTGGCTGTAAAAAACTGCAGAGGTGGAAATGCATACCGACATCATTGCAAAGCTTTGCTGAAAAAAGTAGAAGCATCCAGGGCATTTACCGATAAAGACAACGTCAGTCAGCCAAACAGGAAATATTACATGCATCTCAAGCACCTGAATGAACATTATGCACATCAGGTCAGTAAGGAGATCATGGATTTCTGTAAAGAAAATCACACCGGGATACTGGTACTGCCGGAGTATGATGAAGATTTTTCTAGGATATCCATGTACAGGAGTGGCAATTATTCGCCCCTTCACTTAAGTATCCGCATCCGGAATTATCTGAAATACAAAGCCTGGGCAGAAGGAATCCTGGTACTTGAGCTACGCGCCGACGGAACAGAAAAGCAATGTTCCATCTGCGGAGCCACCGGAAAAAAACAGGGCAGCATATTCATCTGCCAGAACGGCCATCAGGTCAACCGCTTCCTGAACGGCGCCCGAAACCTGGGCCGCAAATGCCAGGAAAGCTTCCGGAAAAACAACAAACCAAGTTAATAAGCGGCAGGAATGCCTCTTATATATAAATGCTGAGTGATCAGCAAGAGAGGAAGCGCCAGTGACGCCTTCTTTCCGGTTGAATACCGCCAGGCGGCCCAACGCAGGCGTCGTCGAAGAACTGTGCCCTTTGGGTGTGGGGTGTATTCGAAGTTATAAGAATGAAGAGTAGTTAAAAATATATTTATGCGTATAACATACGGGTTTGTTGAACTTATATATCTAAAAAGCCTGCAAATGAGAGATATATTTCTTATATAAATGCTGAGAAGAGAGTTATGAAAAAAGGTAATACTAAAAAATTCTCATTCCGATGTATACATAAATATTTTTGGGAGATAAAGGAGCTAGAGAACATGAAAGTATGTTTAGTAGGTTCATCAGGTGGTCATTTAACCCATCTTTATATGTTAAAACCTTTTTGGAAAGATAAAGAGCATTTTTGGGTAACATTTGATAAAGAAGATGCGAGAAGTCTCTTAGAAGGAGAAAAAATGTATCCTTGCTATTATCCAACCAATCGTAGTCTAAGAGCACTTATTAAAAATACGAAAATTGCATGGAAAGTACTTCATAAAGAAAAACCAGATCTAATCATTTCGTGTGGCGCAGCTGTGGCTGTTCCTTTCTTTTATCTTGGAAAGAAGATGGGCGCAAAACTGGTTTACATTGAGGTGTTTGATCGTATTGATAAGCCGACAATGACCGGCAAGATGGTTTATCCCATTGTAGATAAGTTTATTGTGCAGTGGGAAGAACAGAAAAAGGTTTATCCGAAAGCAATTAACCTGGGCAGCATATTTTAGGTAGGGGACGAAAACGATGATTTTTGTGACGGTAGGAACACATGAACAACCATTTAATCGGTTGCTCAAAAAAATAGACGAATTGAAAAAAAATGGAACAATTCAGGATGATGTGATTATTCAAACGGGATTTAGTACATACAGGCCCCAATGTTGCCAGTGGAGTAAATTACTCCCTTATCAGCAGATGGTCAAAAATGTGGCAGATGCTCGTATTGTGATTACCCACGGAGGACCAGCGAGTTTTATTATGCCACTGCAGATTGGAAAGACGCCGATTGTCGTGCCACGGCAGCATCAGTTCAATGAGCATGTCAATGATCACCAAGTGGAGTTTGCGCGTAATGTGTCAAAACGTATGGGTACGATTATTGATGTAGAAGATATTGAAACGCTAGGAGATATTATAACAAACTATGACAAGATTGTTGCTGGGATGGGTCATGGCATGATCAGCAATAACGAGAAGTTCAACGAGGAACTGGAAAAGCTGGTAGGTGAAATGTATGGAAGATGAGATGATAGCTAAAGTATTAGTAATAATGGCAACATATAATGGAGAAAAGTATTTACAGGAGCAACTAGATAGCATTTTACGGCAGAAAAATATTCAAGTCGATATTCTTGTAAGGGATGATGGTTCGAACGATAAAACAAAAGAAATTCTTGAGTGCTATTCAAAAAACAATAAGTTGAATTGGTATACAGGAGAGCATTTAAATGTTCAAAAAGGTTATTTTGATTTGATGAAAAAATCTGCAAAATTCGAGTGGGATTATATTGCTTTTTCTGATCAAGATGATGTTTGGGATACGGATAAATTATATATTGCAGTGCAATCGTTGAAATCAGTAAATAGAGGAATTCCGGCATTATATTATTGTGGGCAACGATTGGTTGATAGAAACCTAAATTTCTTATCAAATCATGAATTGAATGATAAAAGAACATTGATAACCAGATTTATTCTATCTGATTTTGCAGGATGTACAGGTGTTTTTAATAGAGAATTATTGAATGCAGTAATTCAGTATGAGCCACAGTATATGCTAATGCATGATACATGGATTCTTAAAGTGTGTCTTTGCTTGAATGGAAAAGTATTTGTTGATACGAAACCGCATATGAGCTACCGACAGCATGGAGGAAATACAGTTGGTTTGGGAAGAAGTTTACCTGCGTATTTTAAACAGGTGAATCAATATTTGAACGAATACAATGTTGAAGCACAGATGCAAGAACTTCTAAAAGGCTATGGAAATATAATGGTACCTGAATATGCGACATTGGCAAAGCAAGTATGTGGATACAAAAAATCATTCAAAGCTAAGAAAAGTTTGTTGAATAAGAGATATATAAATTTTTATAATAAAGGGTTGAATCTGACATACGATATCAAGGTTCTCCTTAATAAATTGTGAGGGAAATTATGTTGTTTAGTATTGTTGTACCAGTATATAACGTTGAAAAATATATTGAAGATTGCCTGGAATCGATAATTTATCAAATCGATGATGAAAAAAACTATGAAATAATTTTGGTGGATGATGGGTCTACAGATAGAAGCGGATCGCTTTGTGATGAATATCAGAGAAGACATCCAAACTTAATAATGGTATATCACAACACAAATCATGGCCTTTTATGGACACGACGTTTTGGATTTAAGCAGGCGAAAGGTGATTATGTTATAAATTGTGATTCAGATGATTTGCTTGAGGATGAAGCACTTGTAAAGTTGAAGAAGATTGTAAAAAAATATAAATATCCTGATATCGTCATTTATAATCACAATATTTATGATGGAAAAAATAAAACAATTGCATTTAAAGATATTTTTACTAGTAATAAGGAGTGTATTGTAGAGAGAAAAGACGTTTTAAAAGAATTTCTCTGCTACCACAGTATTGTGAGTGTGTGTGGAAAAATGATTAAACGAGACTGCATTGATGTGGAGAAAAAATATCAGCAATTTGGACGAATCAGCACAGGAGAAGACACATTGCAGTCAATTGAATTTTTTAGTAATGCAAAAACCTTTGTATATCTAAATGAGACTATCTATAATTATCGTTGTGGGTCAGGAATGACGGGTAAGTTTGATGGAAATTATTATTTTACATTTAAAAAAATCTTTGAAGAAATCGAAAAACAGAGTGGAAAGTGGGAAGTTCCAAACTTTGATGAATTGTTTGCTATAAAAGTATTGCAAACGGCTGGGCGGGCAATTACACAGTCGCGCTATAATCACTGGAAATCCATGAGAGAACAGGTAGAATACTTGAAAAAAATTCGTAAAGATGGAATGTTCCAGGAAAACACAAAGTACTTAGATGTAGTGAGAAAAAAATTGCAGAAGGATCACTATATTTTGCTAAAATTATTGAAGAATAATTTAAATATAATAATTGTTTTGCTTTTAAATATAAAAAATGTGACGGATAAAAATAATTAATAAATATAGGAGTTACAACATGGAAAAAGTATTATCTTTAAGTATTGCTGCATATAATGCGGAAAAAGATATTGCAAATTGTTTGGATTCATTAATTCGCTCCAATGTACTTGAACAGTTGGATATTATTGTAGTAAATGATGGCTCAAAAGATCATACAGCAGAGATTGTCCAGAAATATGTAGAAAAATATGGAAATTCCATTCGATTGATAAATAAAAAAAATGGAGGACATGGTTCAACAATTAATACCAGTATTAAATATGCTTGCGGAAAGTATTATAAAATTTTAGATTCTGATGATTGGGTAAATAGTGAAAATTTAAATAGACTTGTAGCATTTTTAGAGAAAACAGATACAGACATGGTATTAAATCCTTATGATGAGATTGAATATAATACCAGAACAAAAACAAGGCAGATGAATCCTTGGGACAATGAGGTTAGTTATGAAGAAGTTCATGGATTGGAGGAATTGGACAAAGTTGTATTATACATGCATTCGCTTACATTTCGTAGAGAAGTAATCCAGAAAATGGGGGCAATTATTGATGAAAATTGTTTTTATGTAGATATGGAATATTGTATATTTCCACTTTTGCATATAAATTCTTTTGTATGTTTAGATTATCCTGTTTATCAGTATTTACTTGGTTCTCAGACACAGAGTATGAATATGGAAAATATGATTAAACGCCGAGATCAGCATCTAAAAGTAACTGAACGACTGGTTTCATTTTATAAAAAACATGAGGATGATTTGAATATCAAGGTGAAAGAAATTGTTATATTGAGAATTAAATATGCGATTTATAATCAATATGTAATTTATCTACATATGTCTCCTAAAGAAGCTATAAATGAAATTAAAAGATTTGACGAATGGTTAAAAAAACGGAATAAAGAGTTGTATAACGGACCTAAAGGCAAAATTATGGAATTTATTAAAATTAACAGAAAAACTAACTATAGTTTTTTTATACCAACTACAATTTTGTTTAAGAAGATTGGAATGCTTAAGTAGTCGATTTTTTTTAATCAGAGTTATTGGAAAAAGGTAAATCAGAGTAGGATGATATGAAAAAATTAATAAAGATTAATAAAGAAACTTTATATTTAGTAGGATATTTTCTCATGGGATTATCAGCAGTGGTAATTGGAAATTCATATCTGTTTGGAGCTAATAGATTTCAAATATGTGAAGTGGTACAGTACTTATCAGCTGTGATATTTTTATGGTCTTTCTGCATCGATAAATATAAAATCTTTGATTTTGTGAGTGCTTTTCTATTTGGAGTTGTAATACTTATATCAGCAATTATCATGCATGATATTACTTTTGCGTTATATGGAATATCCATTGTTACATCTCTTCATATTGATGTACGTAAAATTGTGAAGAGTAGTGTGATAAATAATGCTATCTTTTTATGCATAGTTATTATACCAGCTTTGTTGGGGTTCATACCGGATGATATTTATTATCATGAAAATATGAAAGCACATTGTTTGGGATTTGCATATTATTCAAATGTTCCATGTATTATTTTAATGGAAACGTTTGCAATTTATTGGCTTATTCGGTCTAAAAAGATGGAACGATTGTTCTTGATTTTAAGTTTACCTGTACATATCTTGGTATATAAAGTATGTACAGTACGTTTGGAATTCTATGTATATATTATTTTCATGTTGTTTGTTTTGATATTAGCAAGCATAAACGTTAATAAGCAGCATAAATTTATGACCTGTATTGCTACGTTTATGTATCCGCTTGCGGCAGCATCAGTAATTTTAGCATCTTTAAAATATAAGAGTTCTGCAATTATATCTGCGTTCAATGTAATGGTTAATTACAGGTTGAAATTTAATCTGCAAGGTTTTGAGCAATATGGAGTAAATTTGTTAGGACAGAGAATAAAGTCTAACCAAGAATATATAGATCAAAATTTTGTTAATCATTATTTTTATATAGATTGTGGATATGTTTATATGCTCATAGGATATGGATTGATTTTATTTGCAATAATAATGTTTTTGTATACTTATCTTTCTCATTATGCTATGAAAACGAACAATATTAAATTAATTAGTTGGTGTTTTGCTATATGTGTTTTTTCAGTAATTAATAATATTATGTTTAATACAGCATTGAATCCATTATTAATTTTAGGAATAAAATTATTGTTATCCAATAAGATTACGGATGAGAAAAGAGAAGGGATGCCAAATAGAGTGGTTACAAAACAAAGACGGATCAAGATAAAACTTTGATAACACTGAGAATATTTAGAGATTAGTTTTTATAAAACACAGATTGAAAGCTAAACTTTAATTTTTTAGAAATTGAAATTTATGAAGGAATCATAACATATGGCAAGTCATAAGAAAATGATGCAAACCAGCATAAAAAAAAATTATATATATAATACGATATATCAAGTGCTCTCTTTAATCACTCCATTGATCACTGCACCATATATTTCCAGAGTGTTAGGTTCTAGCGGAGTTGGAATTTATAGTTACACAAATTCAATAGTGACGTATTTTACACTATTTGCAGCTTTAGGAACAGCTTCTTATGGACAGCGAGAAATAGCAATGCATCGTGATGATCCGGAAACATCTTCTAAATTGTTTTGGGAAATTGAAATTCTTTCACTTACGACTACAGCAGTATCATTAATAGTTTGGATAGCATGGATTTTTATTTCAACACAGTATACAGCAATTTATAGTGTACTGACTTTATCAGTTTTGGCGGTTGCGTTTGATATATCCTGGTATTTTGGAGGATTTGAAAAATTTAAATATATTGTTATTCGAAATACTTTGGTCAAAATCACAGGAATTATATTACTGTTTCTTTTTGTAAAAAAAGAAACCGACATATTCCTGTATGTAGGCATTATGGCTGCCACAGGATTGATCGGTAATATTTCTATGTGGACTTATCTTCCTAAATTATTAACGAAAGTAGAGTTTAAAACGCTTCATCCATTCAAAATCCATTTAAAGCAGACGTTCGCATACTTCATACCTACAGTTGCAACATCTGTTTATACTGTGTTAGATAAAACAATGATTGGCGCAATTACTAAGTCTGAAGAATTAAACGGTTATTATGAGCAGGCGACAAAAATTATCCGTATGATAGAAAGTCTGCTTTTTTCTTTGAATACGGTAATGGTTTCCAGACAATCGTATCTTTTTGCCGAAGGTCGGACAGAAGAAATTAAGGATAAAATTAATAAAAGCTTCGAATTTATTTTTGCGCTTGCGGTTCCAATTATGTTTGGAATTTGGGGAGCTGCAAGGAATTTTGTTCCATGGTTTTTTGGAAATGGTTATGAACCGGTAGTTACGCTTCTGTATTTAATGAGTCCATTACCGTTGGTGATCTGTATTAGCAATATTATGGGGTCGCAATATTTAACCCCTTCAGGTCAGCGTGCTAGAAGCTCCAAAGGAATTATTGCGGGAGCAGTAACCAATTTTTTGCTGAATCTGGCATTGATTTATAAATATGGTGCAAATGGTGCTACGCTTGCAAGCGTTGTGGCAGAGTGTGTCATCAGTGCTATTTATGTTCACATGAGCAAGGGATTTATAAATTGGAAAAAAATTTTGAATGTTCTTTGGAAGAAACTGATTGCTGGTTTTGTGATGTTTTGGGCAGTATTGTTTATAGGTGGAAACTATCAGGGAAGTATAAGCATTTCTGCATGTCAGGTCATATTTGGCATGGCATTATATGGAATTATGTTAATTGTGTTAAAAGATAATGTTATTTATGATGCTTTGAAAATCATAAGAAGAAGGAAATAATACTTGAAGATATTTCTATAGCATATTTTATGCCCGGAAGAGTGGAGGAATAAATACTAAAATGGTTGATTTAAATATAGAGTTGCCAGATGGATTTTTAGATGAGGAAGTCAGATGTGGATATACGGTAGCATCAAAGATGAAAGAGGTCTGGGCGGTTGAATTAGATATTACTGCGAAAATCATAGAAGTCTGTGAAAAATATAATATAAAGATTTTTAGTGATGGCGGAACAACCCTTGGAGCTGTCCGGCACAAAGGATTTATCCCATGGGATGATGATATTGATTTTGAAATGGACCGTGAAAATTATAATAAACTGTGTGAGGTTGGAATGAAAGAATTTAAATATCCGTATTTTTTTCAGACCGAATATACAGATCCAGGTTCTTTGCGCGGACATGTTCAGATCAGAAGAACTGATACGGCAGCTATATTGGCAAATGATACCAGGAAAAATATAAAGTTTAATCAAGGTATATTTGTAGATATATTTCCATTTGATAATATCCCGGATGATGCAGAAGAAGAAAAAGCACTTCGGAAAAAAGTTGCCATGTTGAAGGAAAAAGCTTATAAAACCAGCCTGGTCTGGAGTGATTTTGCATCATCAGATAGCAAAATAAAACAGTTGATAAAGACATTATATTATCCACTTTATAAACTAAAAAGCAAGAGTTCTCTGTATTATTATAAAAAAATGGAAGAGGCGGCAGTAAGCTATGATTCGATAATCTGTGAAAAAAAAGGTCCCTTATCATTATCTCCATTGAATACAAAGTTTTACAGATATAAAGATGATTTTGATAAATGTGAAATGATGGATTTTGAATTCTTAAAAATACCAGTACCAGTTAATTATCATGCTATTTTATCGCGGACATATGGTGATTATATGAAATTTGTTATAGGTACTTCGCTACATGGAAACGTTTTCTTTGATACAGATAAATCATATACAGAATATACAAATAGATAGAAAGAGAAAAGGTGAGATAGTGAACAGATATTTGTTTGAAGTTTTATGTTTCATTGAGAAAAATGGAAAAAAGGAATATGGAATCAGAGAAATATCTGATGCGATTCAGATTTCGGGGAATACTGTATCTAAAAGTTTGCAGGAAGCCAAAATTTCTGGGTATATTGAGGGAAAACAGATGCTTTCTATAACTTCAAAAGGTATAGAAGCACTTGAACCCTATAGAGTTAAAAAGGCGGTTATTATGGCAGCGGGGTTTGGAGCAAGAATGATGCCTGCTACCGCTGACAGACCGAAGCCCATGGTAACGGTTAATGGCAAACGAATTATAGATACGTTGCTTGATGCGCTGGTGAAGGTTGGTATTAAAGATATTGTAATAATAAGGGGATATAAAAAGGAACGGTTTAATGAAATTCTTGAAAAATATCCATTTGTGCGTTTTATAGATAATGACCGGTATGATAAAGAAAATAATATATCTTCAGTGATCTTAGCTTCGAAAGAGATTAATAACGGTTATCTTTGTGAAGCGGATCTATATATTACAAATCCAGAGGTGCTTAGAAAATATCAATATGTATCTAATATTTTAGGTTCCTATTCACTGGAGACAGATGATTGGTCATTCAGACTTAAAGATGGTTATATTTCGGAATATCAAAAGGGTAATACCTATTGCTATAATTATTATGGTATTTCCTACTGGACAAAGGAAGATTGTCAGAAACTAAGATCAGACTGGGCTGAAATATATAAAGACAATAAAGGCGTTTTCTGGGAGGAAGTTCCTTTAATTCTCAAAAAAGAAAATTATAAAGTAGAGATAAGACAATGCAATAAACAGGATATTATGGAGATAGATAATTATTATGAACTTGCTCAATTGGATGAAACATATAGATAAGGATGATTGATATGAATATAACGATAGTAGGAGCAGGGAATATAGGGACTCAATTTGCTGCTCATTGTGCAGAAAATGGGCACAAGGTTGTAGTTTACGGCTCAAAACCGGAAAAAATAAACAAACTTTTAACAGTTGTAAATGAAGAGAATGAAATTATTCATCGTGGAATCATTGAGAAAGCAACAGATGATGAGAAGGAAGCATTTTCCAATGCTGATCTGGTCTTTGTGACCATGCCTGCTACACTGATGCGGCTGAATGCACAGAAAATAGAGCCTTTTGTTAAACCAGGGCTGAAAATATGTATTGTTCCGGGCACTGGTGGTGGAGAGTGTGCATTTTATGGATGTATTAAAAAAGGTGCTACAGTTTTCGGGGTACAAAGAGTGCCAAGTGTTGCCCGCCTTACTGAATATGGAAATACTGTAAAGGCAATTGGATATAGAGATGAAATGTTTGTGGCTGCGATACCACATAAAGAGACGGGAGAATGCTGTAAGATAATTGAAAATATTATTGGTATTAAAACAACGCCACTTCCTAATTATTTAAATATTACACTTACTCCTTCGAACCCTATTCTCCATACCACGCGGCTCAGAAATTTGTACGGAGATTGGAAAAAAGGGGTTGTCTACAAGAAAGTTCCCCTTTTTTATGAAAACTGGAATAACGAAACGTCAGAGCTTCTTATCGCCTGTGATACAGAGGTTCAGCAGTTATGCAAGACGTTGCCGTTTAACTTATCCTATGTAAAATCATTGTGTGTTCATTATGAAAGCCCGACTGCAGAAGCGATGACAAAGAAGATATCGGGAATTACCGGATTTAAGGGACTGACAAGTCCAACGATAAAAGTAGAAGGGGGATATATCCCTGATTTTAATTCAAGATATTTTACCGCTGATTTTTCATACGGGCTGGTGATTTTAATACAGATCGCGGAGTATGTAAATCTTGATGTGCCTAATATGAAGGAAACCCTTCAGTGGTATCATGATCTTGTAGGTGAGAGAGAGGAATATAATTTCAAAGATTACGGAATTAATACATATCAGGATTTTGTGGATTTTTATTCACTTTAATAGTTGCGAAAATGTAAATAAAAGTGATGCTGCAGTTTCATACCTTGTTGAGAAGAGCATATAACTGCGGAAATGATTAAATTGGGTGAAGATATATTACTTCTTGATTTTGTAAACATATCATCAGCAAACTGATTCTTTTCTGACTTTTATACAAGACTTAATGTAAAAAATGAAGGCAGCAATGAAAATCCATATTTGTGCAAAGAGCATTAAAGCGGCAGAGAAAATATACTCAAATCAGTTATGAGATGGATATTTTGCAAAATAACGCATGAGAGGAAGAAGAGTTAATGAAAAAAGATGAATTCAATATATTAAATAGTTTTTATAATGGTAGCGTTGGACGAATTAATTGTTCTTCTGATTTAGACGTTAAAAAGTCATTACAAAAACAAGAAGTTTTTAATTATTTAATACAAGCGGGACTGATAGCGAAAAATGGATCTAAAATCACTGCTACTGGGCTTGAAGCTTTGGAACCATATCGTGTAAATAATGCTGTGATTTTAGCAGCTGGTGCATCTACTCGTTTTATTCCTTTATCTTTGGAACAACCTAAGGGCTTATTTGAAGTAAAAGGAGAAAAGCTGATTGAAAGACAGATTCAGCAGCTTCAAGATGCCGGAATAAAGAACATCACGATTGTGCTTGGATACAAAAAAGAAATGTTTTATTATTTGGAGGACAAATATGGAGTTAATTTTATAATAAATGAGTCTTTTAATATAAAGAATAACATAGAAAGTTTGTACCTGGCAAAAGAAAAACTGAGAAACACGTATATATGTGTAAGTGATAGCTATTTTGTTGAAAGTCCTTTTAATCAGTATGAGTATCAGACATTTAACGCAGGGATAAGTATTAAGAAAAAAACGAATGAGATGTATGTTGATACTGATGAAAATGGAAAAATCATTATGATGGAAAAAAACAGGAATTCAGGAAAAGTATTATTTGGACATTCGTTTTGGAATGAGGATTTCTCGAACGCTTTTATTAAACTTATGGAAGCAGACAGGACTGTCGGAAAGTATAATCGGAGTTTTTGGGAATGGATGGTTAAAGATAATCTGAATAATCTGCCATCATTCTATTTTAAAGAATATGAAGAAGGAAATATTTATGAATTTGACTATTTCGAGGATTTGAGAAGGTTTGACAGCCAGTATCAGGGACATACACATAGTGAAATTATCCGTAATATTAAACTTATTTTCAGATGCGATGAAGAAGATATCGTGAATTTTCGCAATGTAAGTGAGGGAATGACAAATACATCATTTATTTTTGAAATTAATGGTGTGGATTACATATACCGTCATCCCGGGGATGGGACGGACAGCATTATTAGTCGTAAAAATGAAAAAAATTCTCTGATTAAAGCAAAAGAAATAGGGATTGATCCTACTTACATTTATGCTGACATTAATGAAGGATGGAAAATATCAGTATTCGTATCAGAATTCAGAGAACCGGATTATAATTCGTTTAAGGATTCAAAAAGAATTATAAGTGTACTCAGAAAACTTCACGGTTCGGGTATTAAAGTTGATTATGGGATGGAACCATGGAAAGATTCATTGGAGATTGAAAAACTACTTCGAAAAAAAGCCCCGGAATGTTTTGAAAAAAATGAGAAATTAAAAAGGAAGATCGAATTACTTTATAAAAAGACTGTTGGTGATGGGGTCGAAAAATGTTTTTGTCATGGTGATACCTATAAACCTAACTGGATGATTAAGCCAGACGGTAATGTAATACTTATTGACTGGGAATATTCAGGGTATTCTGATCCAGGAATCGATGTTGGATATTATATTGTTGACGCAATGTATGATTTCGATGAAGCGGAACGCTTCATAAAAGAATATTTACAAGATAGTTATACTGAGAAGAGGTATTATCATTTTTGGGCATATACGGCTATTATTGCTTATTATTGGTACGTATGGGCATTGTATCGGGAATCCTGTGGAGCAGTTATGGGAGACGCTCTTATTAATTGGCGAGATATGGCAGAAAAGTATGCAGATCATATTTTAGACTGTGAAGGAGAATGATATATGAAAGAGAATAAATTGGTTCGAGTACTTGGATTAAAAGAATCTATCAGCATGACGATAGGAACTGTAGTAGGGGTAGGATTGTTTACTTGTGGCTCAGCACAAATTGGCTTAGTGGGATCGTGGATTATAGGATTTACATTTATAGCATTGCTGATTTCAATTTGGCCATGCCTTATTTATGGAGAGATGTCCGCTGCGTTGCCCTGTGCAGGAGGAACATATAATTACGCAAAACGAGGATTAAACAGGGTTTGGGCCAATATGGCAGGATGGCATTATATCATTTCAGTTGTAGCAATTGGTGCAGGAGAGACACTTGCATTTGCTAATTATTTTAAAATTCTATTGGAACAATTTAATCTTAACATTGCATGGCTGGATTCTCGCGTAATTGCGATTGCTCTTGTAGCTGTTTTTTTAATATTAAATTATCGAGGAATTGAACAATCCGGGAAGGCGCAGATAGCATTTATGTTTTTTTTCTGGGGCTGTTCTGTTTGTTGGTTTTTGTACATGATTCCCAAAATACATATAGAATATTTTGGCGGTATTGCAATGAATAGTCTACCACCTTTTAATGAGATGATGTATATCTTTGGACTTGTATGGTGGTGCTATACAGGATTTGAAACTTGCGTATCTATGGGAGCAGAGACGAAATATCCGCAGTATACGTTACCCAGAGCTCTTAAGATCTCTGTATTTTTAGTATTTGCGTTAAATGCATTATTCCAGTGGTTTCTTGTTGGACTTGTTCCTAAGAAATTTTATGGTGTTTTGGCAGTGGCAGATGCGCCTTACGCTGAGGGATTAAAGGCTGTTGGATTAGTCGGATTTCCAATTATACTTTTATGTATTGGTATCGCATTTGGCGGAGATTTATCTACAATTAATCCAGGTATCGCGGCACCAGCTAGATATATTTATACAATGGCAGAAGATGGAGCCCTTCCGTCGTTTCTTAGCAAGATTCACCCTAAGTTTAAAACGCCGTATGTGGCTATAATAGGCGTTGGGCTTATTAACTTTATTTTG
The DNA here is from genome assembly GCF_008680535.1 of Blautia sp. LMAG:36. Classification (NCBI taxonomy): domain Bacteria; kingdom Bacillati; phylum Bacillota; class Clostridia; order Lachnospirales; family Lachnospiraceae; genus Blautia; species Blautia sp. LMAG:36. The sequence continues at coordinate 152,482 of NZ_NALB01000010.1, forward strand.
ATCGCAACAGGATCTATAAATTATATTGCTTCCGTTTCATTGATTTCATTAGCTATATGTTATATGATTGGCTGCTTATCCTATATAGGACTTCGTAAAAGTTATCCGGATATGAAAAGGCCATATAAAGCTCCTTTAGGCGTATTAGGCTGTTTGGTTACTATTGTAATATATTGCTTTATGTTACTCTTTGCTGATAAAGTTGCCTTACTTACAGCAGGAATTATTACAATAGTATGTATTGTATTTTATTATGTATATACACATAATAAGGGACATCAGATGCTTTCAATTGAGGAAGAAATTGGTGATATTGAAGAACCAGATGTTTTAACTAAAGAAAAAATGGATAGAGAATATAATATTTGGAAGATTATTACTATAATAGTAACGATAGTTGCCTTGGGAATATACATTATTCCGATGTTGTTTTGATTATTGTGATTTTATCAAGTTCTGTCTTTTTTAATTAATATGATTCCAGATGTTATTTTTAAGAAACAGCAAAATTCAGGTATTGAGAATCAAAAATGATTATTATTATAGTTGTCAATGGTGAGATCGTGATGATTTTAGCTTTAAAATTACAAAATATGAGGAGTGAATGATAATGTATGATTATTTGGTAGTGGGCTCCGGCTTATACGGTGCGATTTTCGCTCACGAAGCAAAAAGATTAGGAAAGACAGTTCTTGTAGTGGACAAACGGCCTAATATTGCAGGAAATGTCTATACAGAAAAAATTGAGGGAATCAATGTGCATAAATACGGTGCGCATATTTTCCATACAAATAATAAAAAAATATGGAACTATGTCACACAGTTTGCGGAGTTCAACCGTTTTACAAACAGTCCGGTTGCAAACTATAAAGGAGAGTTATACAGTCTTCCTTTTAATATGTATACCTTTAATAAAATGTGGGGTGTTGTGACTCCGGAAGAAGCTGCTGAGAAGATTGAAGAACAGAGGAAAGAATCGGGGATTACAAAGCCTGAGAATCTGGAGGAGCAGGCAATTTCGTTGGTTGGACGTGACATTTATGAGAAACTGATCAAAGGTTATACGGAGAAACAGTGGGGACGTGACTGTAAGGATCTTCCTTCGTTCATTATCAAGCGCCTTCCAGTGCGCCTGACTTTTGATAATAATTATTTTAATGCACTGTATCAGGGAATTCCGGTAGGCGGCTATACAAAACTGGTAGCAAATCTTCTGGAAGGAATTGAAGTTCGCCTGAATACAGATTATCTGGAGGACAAAAAAGAACTGGATGCCATTGCAGATAAGGTGGTTTATACGGGCCCTATTGATGCGTATTTTGGTTATACACTGGGAACTCTGGAATATCGTTCTGTTCGTTTTGAAATAGAGACTTTGGACAAGCCGAATTTCCAGGGAAATGCAGCTGTGAATTATACAGACCGTGAAACTCCGTGGACCAGGATCATCGAACATAAATGGTTTGAGTTTGGAAAGGATGAGGAGGGTAATGACCTTCCGAAGACTGTGATCAGCCGTGAGTTCAGTTCTGAGTGGAAGCCAGGAGATGAACCTTATTATCCTGTAAATGATGAGAGGAATAGTGCTCTTTATGGAAAATATAAGGAACTGGCAGAAAAGGAAGAGAAGGTGATTTTTGGCGGCCGTCTGGGTGAGTATAAGTATTATGATATGGATCAAGTGATTGCGGCAGCATTGCAGTGCTGTGACCAGGAATTACATTAATTGATATTCCGTAAGTGCCTCAAACAATGATGCAGATATCATAACAGAAAATCTGTTATTTTACCCTGCGCCATGTTTTGAGGCACTTACGTATATTAGACGAGAGATTTAAATAACGGGAGGGATAAACCTATGTGTGGAATCGTTGGTTTTACAGGAAAACGGCCGGCAGCACCGATCCTGCTGGATGGTCTGTCGAAACTGGAATATAGAGGATATGACTCAGCTGGACTGGCTGTCCGTGATGGAGAGGCTTTGGCAGAGGTCGTGAAGGCAAGGGGCCGTCTGACGAATCTGGTCGAGAAAACAGATGCAGGCAAAGCGTTAAAAGGAGCCTGTGGTATTGGACATACACGCTGGGCTACCCATGGTGAGCCCAGCCAGATCAATGCACATCCTCATGTTTCCGGTAACTGCAGTAAATCAGGTTCCGGTGCAGTGGAGTCTGAGGTTGTTGGTGTACATAACGGCATCATTGAGAATTACACAGAATTGAAAGAGAAGTTGCTGAAGCACGGCTACACTTTTTACAGTCAGACAGATACAGAGGTGGTTATTAAGCTAGTTGATTACTATTATAAAAAGTACAACCTTGGTCCTATTGATGCCATTGCGAAGACAATGGTCCGTGTCCGCGGTTCTTATGCTCTTGAGCTGATGTTCCGTGATTATCCGGGCGAGATCTGGGTGGCGCGTAAGGATAGTCCGATGATCATTGGTATTGCAGATGGCGAGACCTATGTGGCTTCCGATGTCCCGGCAATCCTGAAATATACGAGAAATGTATATTATATCGGTAATCTTGAGTTTGCAAAGCTGACACCGGGCGAGGCTCATTTTTATGATCTGAACGGTGACGAGATTGAGAAGCAGACTACAGAAATCAAGTGGGATGCTGAGGCTGCTGAAAAGGGCGGCTTTGAACATTTCATGATGAAAGAAATCCACGAGCAGCCGAAGGCTGTCCAGGATACCCTTAATTCCGTGATCAGGAATGGTGCCATTGATCTGTCCAGCGTGGAGATCAATGAGGACGAGATTAAGAACTTTGAGCAGATTTATATTGTTGCCTGCGGTTCTGCATGGCATGTTGGTATGGCTGCTCAATATGTACTGGAAGATATGGCAGATATCCCGGTACGTGTGGAACTTGCGTCTGAGTTTCGCTATCGCAAAATGCCAGTTAATCAGAAAGCCCTGGTGATCGTTGTCAGCCAGTCTGGTGAAACAGCAGATACACTGGCAGCATTGCGGCTTGCAAAGGAAAAGGGTATCGCCACGATGGCGATCGTCAATGTGGTTGGCAGCAGTATTGCCCGTGAAGCAGATAAGGTGTTCTACACACTTGCTGGTCCGGAGATCTCTGTTGCTACGACCAAGGCATACAGCGCACAGCTTGTGGCTATGTACTGTCTGTCTGTTCAGTTTGCAAAAGTCAGAGGAAAGATCACAGATGAGCAGTATGGTTACTATATCTCTGAGCTGCAGACTATTCCGGAAAAGATGCAGAAGGTCCTGGAAGATAAAGAACGTATCCAGTGGTTTGCTGCAAAGTATGCCAATGCCCATGATGTATTCTTTGTAGGCCGTGGTATTGACTATGCAGTTTGTCTGGAGGGCAGTTTGAAGTTGAAGGAAATCAGCTATATCCATTCTGAAGCATACGCAGCAGGTGAGCTGAAACATGGTACGATCAGTCTGATCGAGCAGGGAACGTTGGTCATTGGTGTATTGACTCAGAGCGGACTGTATGAGAAGACTGTAAGCAATATGTTAGAGTGCAAGAGCCGCGGATCCTACCTGATGGGGCTGACTACATATGGTAAATACGAGATTGAGGATCAGGTGAACTTCACTGTGTATGTACCGAAGGTAGATGAGCACTTTGTGGGCAGTCTGGCAGTGATTCCTCTGCAGCTTCTGGGTTATTATGTTTCTGTTGCTAAGGGTCTGGATGTCGATAAGCCGAGAAATCTTGCAAAGAGTGTTACAGTGGAGTAAAAAATACGTGTACAAGGCTGGTTTATTTGCAGATTTATGATATACTAAAACATGTGTGAAAAACTGAAATAAAAATAATGCCGTGTGTGAAACACATGCTCCTTCAGAGCCAAAGCACACACGGTATATTTTAAATACCGCTATATAGTTTATAACGAAAATAAGACAAACTAAAAAGGAGTACAAAAAAATGAACCTATCAAAAATACACCACATCGCCATCATCGTATCCAACTACGAATCCGCAAAGGATTTCTACGTAAACAAGCTTGGCTTCTCCGTTATCAGAGAAAACTACCGTGCGGAGCGCAGGGACTGGAAGTTGGATCTGCGTGTGGATGAGCACACGGAGCTGGAGATTTTTGCAGAACCAAACCCACCGAAGCGGGTGAGCCGTCCGGAGGCTTGTGGCCTGCGTCATCTTGCTTTCTGCGTGGAGAGTGTGGAGCAGACGGTGAAAGAGCTGGCGGAGGTCGGGATCGAATGTGAGCCGATCCGTGTGGATGATTTTACCGGCAAGAAGATGACGTTTTTTCATGACCCGGACGGACTGCCGCTGGAGCTGCATGAGTAAGAGGAGATGGAGCAAATGATATTTCGTAAGGCAGTAAAAGATGATTTTGACAACATAAAATCTCTGTACTGGGAGCTGATCGATCAGGAGCAGGGTGATCCATCGTTTCCACATTGGAAGAAGGGTATCCATCCTTCTGATGAAATGCTGCGTAACAGTATTGGTAAGGAGGAACTGTATGTGCTGGCAGATGGCAGCGAGATTGCGGCCTGTGCGATAGTTAATGATGAAAAGGTGGATGGCTACGCAGATGTGCCGTGGCAGATCGATTCGGATGAGGTTATAATCGTTCATGTTCTGGCAGTGCATCCGGAGCAGCGTGGTAAGGGTCTGGCCCGGAATTTGATGGAGCACATTGTGGAATCGGAAAGAAAAGCCGGAAAGAAAGCGCTGAGGCTTGATGTGATCGAGAACAATACAGCAGCGGAAGGTCTGTATCAGAAACTGGGTTTTCGGTACATCCAGACAAAGACACTTTTTTATAAGGTGGTTGGTGAGATGACCTTCAAAATGTATGAGCTGGTTTTGTGATCTATGGGTGAGAAAAGAGCGTATAAACCAAGAAGGCCCGGAGGTGGCCGCAGGAAATCTAAGCCGGAGTATGATGCCGGGAAGATCCTTAAGGAACTGATGAATCCGTCTGTTGTGCTTTATGAAGAGGGGATGTCTTTGCAGGCCATTGCAGATGAGCTGGGGCTGAATCCAATCAAGATTCGGAAGCTGCTTATCACGGCCGGTGTGTATGTATCGGATATGGCGGAGAAGGTGCAGGTGACCTTTGATGATTTCAGAAAAACACAGGATCATAAAGCTGCTGTCCTTTCAACTGCAAATGCTCTTGGCCTGTCCAGGTCCTCTGTTACTTCATATCTTCCGTACAAAAAGGGTGTGTATTTTCCAGGTACAGCACCGGCAGATAAGATCAGTGTTGGAGCCGAGCGGCAGCGGAGGTACAGAGCGATGAAGCGGTGGAGGAATGCCACAACAGAAGAAGGATCAGCAGATGTTCGTATAACAGCGAGATCAAAATGAAATAATGGTTGACAGAACCGGGAAAGAGCGTACTGTTCGAGTGGGATTTGCATATGTTGCACAAAGTAAAACAGCCATCAACTTGTTATTTGCTCTATGAAATGATAAAATCAAAATAAAACAGGTGAGTTGTAACCTCGTGCTTGAGGAACAGCTTCAGAAAGGAGTCTGAATAGCATGGGAAGATTTGTGAACCCGGACAACAGTGCATTTCAGGTTGCTCTTAACTCCAGAATATATGTGGATAAGACTGGCCTGATCGAGTACACAAACAGTGTTCTTGATACAACAAATGCTTATATCTGCAATAGTCGGCCGCGCCGGTTCGGAAAATCTTATGCAGCTAATATGTTGGCTGCGTATTATAGCAAAGGCGCAGATTCTGAGCAGATGTTTTCTGGATTGCAGATAAGCAGGGAGGCCGACTTCAAAAAGCATCTTAACAAGTATGATGTGATCCATATCGATATTCAGTGGTTTCTGGCAAACTGTGATGATGCGGATAATATAGTGAAGCATGTCACGGAGGCGGTTCTGGATGAATTGCGGGAAGTTTATCCGGATGTTCTGCCACTTGAAGTATCTGGCTTGCCGGATGCACTTTCAAGAATCAAAGATAAGGTGGGACAGAAGTTTGTTGTTATCATTGATGAATGGGATGTACTGATTCGTGATGAGGCGGCCAATAAAAAAGCACAGGAAGATTATATAAATTTCCTGCGAGGAATGTTCAAAGGAATAGAACCTACAAAGTATATTCAACTGGCGTACCTTACAGGTATTCTTCCCATAAAGAAGGAAAAAACACAGTCAGCTCTGAATAATTTTGATGAGTTTTCTATGCTGAGCCCAGGCAGTCTCGCGCCGTATGTTGGTTTTACTGAGAATGAAGTGCGGAAACTGGCAGAAGAATATCATCAGGATTTCGATGAGGTAAAGCGTTGGTATGATGGATATCTGCTGAATGGTCATCAGGTTTATAATCCACGAGCAGTTGTCGGCGTGATGCTTCGAGGTGAATTTAAGAGCTATTGGTCAGAAACAGCTTCTTATGATGCCATTGTTCCGCTGATCAACATGAATTATGGTGGTTTGAAAACAGCTATTATTGAAATGATCTCTGGTGCAGAGGTTAAAGTAAACACAGCAACCTTTAAGAACGATACGGTAAGCATCAAAAGTAAGGATGATGTGTTAACCTACATGATTCACCTGGGCTATTTTGGATATAACCCTAAATTAAAGACTGCCTTTGTGCCGAACGAAGAGATTCGACAAGAACTTACAGCTGCTGTTGGAAGTAAGCAGTGGAATGAGATGTTGGAATTCCAGAAAAATTCAGAACATTTACTTGATGCTACGTTGGACATGGATGAAGTAGAAGTTGCTGCTCAGATTGAAAAAATCCACAACGAGTATGCGTCTTCCATTCAATATAACAATGAGAACTCGTTGAGCAGTGTTTTGGCAATTGCATATTTAAGTGCAATGCAGTACTATTTTAAACCTGTCCGGGAATTGCCGACAGGCCGTGGATTTGCTGATTTCGTGTTTATCCCGAAGATAGAGTACTGTTCTTCTTATCCGGCGTTGATCGTAGAGCTGAAGTGGAATCAAAATGCCCAGACTGCCGTGAGGCAGATTAAAGATAAAAAATATCCTTCTTCAATTCTGGATTACACAGGTGAAATCCTGCTTGTTGGGATTAACTATGATAAAACCAGCAAGGAACATCAATGTTTAATTGAAAAATATGAAAAAGAGTGACTTTGGAACATAATTGTATAATAAAAAAACACAAAATACAAAGACTGCCGCAGGTTTCGCGCCTGCGGCATTTTGCAGTTTGTACAAAAAACACAGAAAATATATTGGAAAAAGAGCGGGAAAAGGGTATAATGTCAGAGAAAGTGTGATTGATAAAATACAGACGTTTTTTTCTGCTTTGTCAGGTCATAAATAAGTGAGGCGGAGGATGTAACAATGGAACAGCAGCATATGTTTACCAACCGGATGATCCGTAATCTTCTGGTGCCGGTAGTGCTGGAACAGATTTTGAATTCGATAATGGGAACCGCAGATACCATGATGGTCAGCAATGTGGGATCTGCGGCTCTTTCTGCGGTATCGCTGGTGGATTCCATCAATGTGCTTCTGATCCAGGCTTTTTCGGCGCTGGCAGCGGGAGGCGCCATTGTCTGCGCCCAGTATATCGGACAGAGGAATTATGAGAAGGCGAACATGTCTGCCAGGCAGGTGCTTTTTATCATCACAGCGATCTCTGTAGTGGTATCTGCAGTCTGTCTGATCTTTCAGAAACCGCTTTTGAGGCTGATCTTCGGTGCGGTGGATGCGGATGTTATGCGTGCATCGGAAATTTATTTCTTTTTCACGGCACTGTCATTCCCCTTTATTGCGGCTTATGATTCTGCGGCTTCGATCTTTCGTGCCCAGGAGAATACCAAGGGGCCTATGACCATCTCCATGATCTCCAATATCATGAACATTGGCGGAAATGCGGTTCTGATCTGGGTTTTCCACCTTGGTGTTGCAGGAGCGGCGATTTCCACACTGGTTTCCCGTATTTTCTGTGCAGTGGTTGTTCTCTGGCAGCTGCGTAAGGATCGTCAGCCTGTCGTTGTGAAGGATTATCTGAAGATCCGACCGGACTGGAGCATGATCGGACGGATCCTGGGACTTGGGATCCCTTCGGGAATTGAGAACAGTATGTTTCAGCTTGGAAAGCTTGCCATCCAGTCTACGGTTTCCACACTGGGAACAGCAGCCATCGCAGCGCAGGCAATGACTAATATCCTTGAGAACCTGAATGGTATCGCGGCCATCGGAGTAGGTGTGGGCCTGATGACCATCGTAGGCCAGTGTCTTGGTGCCGGCCGCAAGGATGAGGCGGTCTATTACATAAAAAAACTCTGCGTCATTGCAGAGACAATTATTATCGTAAGCTGTCTGATCGTGTATATTTTGGTCAGACCGGTGACGATCCTTGGCGGAATGGAGCGTACCAGTGCGGAAATGTGCATCCACATGATCACATGGATCACCATCGTAAAGCCTGTGGTATGGACAATGGCGTTCGTGCCGGGGTATGGTCTTCGTGCAGCCGGTGATGTGAAGTTTTCCATGATCACCTCCTGCTGTACCATGTGGGCATGCAGGTTCTGTCTCTGTGTTTTCCTGATCCGTGTCCTGGGCTTCGGGCCTATGGGTGTCTGGATTGGAATGTTTGCAGACTGGACTGTTCGTGGGATTATTTTTACCTGGCGTTTCCACAGCCGCAAATGGCTGGAGCACAAGGTAATCTGAAAAGGAGGGCATCGTATATATGAAGAATGGACTGGAAGACCAGTATGTCATAAAAAACAACAAGCGCCTCCGTTATGGCTACACAACAGGCTCCTGTGCAGCCGGGGCAGCCAGGGGGGCAGTCCGGATGCTGCTCTCGGGAGAGACTCTTTCTGAGGTAGAGCTTGATACCCCAAAGGGGATCACTCTCACGTTACAGCTTCACGATATTACCCGGGGCGAAACGTATGTCTCCTGTGCGGTACAGAAGGATGCAGGGGATGATCCGGATACCACCAACGGGATCCTGGTCTATGTAAAAGCGGAGAAGTTTTCTATTTCAGCAGCAGAACAGGCCGGGCAGCAGCAGAAAACAGAGAGATCCCGGCCTCAGATCATCCTGGACGGTGGGATCGGGGTGGGGCGTGTCACCAAGCCGGGACTTTCCCAGAACGTGGGGGAAGCGGCGATCAATCCGGTTCCCAGAGCCATGATCCTGCGGGAAGCCGAAGAGGCGGCACAGGAATATGACTACGAGGGCGGTCTGAAGCTTACCGTATCCGTCCCTCAGGGGGAAGAGATCGCGAAGAAAACCTTTAATCCCCGTCTTGGCATTCTTGGCGGGATCTCCATACTTGGAACCAGCGGGATCGTAGAGCCCATGAGTGAGAAGGCTCTGATCGAAAGCATCCATGTGGAGATGAAGCAGCATTTCTGCCAGGGAGAAGATTTTATCCTGGTGACACCGGGGAATTACGGTGCGGATTATCTCAGGGAGCATATGTCCATTCCCTTTGAGAATAATATCAAGTGCAGCAATTATGTAGGAGAGACCATTGACATGGCCATTGATATGGGCGTAAAGGGCATTCTTTTTGTGGCTCATATCGGTAAGTTTGTAAAGGTTGCCGCCGGGATCATGAATACCCATTCGCACTGTGCTGACGGAAGGATGGAGGTTCTCTGTGCAAGTGCCATCCGTGCAGGGGGCTCTCTGGAATGTGCCAGAGAGATCCTGGAGGCGGGGACTACCGATGAGGCGCTGGCTGTTCTTGACAGCTATGGTATCCTGAAAGAGACTATGGCTGTGGTCATGGAGAAGATCCAGTTTTATCTGGACCACAGATCCTATGAGCAGATCCTTTTGGGCGCTGTGGTGTTTTCCAATGTATACGGACTGCTGGGGCAGACCCGGGATGCAGAGGAGCTGATCCATAAGATACAGGAGCAGGCAGTCGGGGTGGATGATATTTCATGACAGGAAACCCCAGTCCGGATGGAATTTTTTTAATTTCAGGACAAAATTTGATATAAATAACAGACAGGTTTTATCCTGTCTGGAAAATATAGTTAGGAGGAAAGAAATATGGCAGGTAAATTATATGGTGTAGGTGTAGGACCGGGAGATCCGGAGCTTCTTACCTTAAAAGCACTTCGTCTTGTAAAGGAGGCAGAGGTGATCGCGCTTCCGGGACAGGTTCCGGAGGATACGGTAGCATTTAAGATCGTGGAGGGCGCTTATCCGGAGCTTGGAAAGAAGGAGCTTCTTGCAGTTCCTTTTCCAATGTCCAAGGATCCTGAAGTGCTGAAAAGCTATCACGATGCAGGAGCAGAAAAAGTCAAGGCTGTCCTGGACCAGGGTAAAGACGTGGTATTTCTCACACTGGGAGATCCTACCGTGTATTCCACATATCTCTATATTCATCACAGACTTGTGGCTCAGGGCTATGAGACGGAGATCGTCTGTGGAATCACATCCTTCTGTGCAGTTTCCGCACGTCTGAATACCGGACTTGTGGAGAAGGCAGAGCCTCTTCACGTGATCCCGGCTTCCTATCAGATTGAGGATGCGCTGAAGCTTTCCGGTACCAAGGTCCTTATGAAGGCCGGAAAGAAAATGAAGGATGTGAAGGCGGAGCTTCTTTCCCAGGGGGCAGAGGCCATGATGATCGAAAACTGCGGAATGCCGGACGAAAAGATCTACCGGACCGTGGAGGAGATCCCTGAGGATGCAGGATATTATTCCCTGATCATTATCAAAGAAAACAAAGACAGAAGAGAGGAATAGATTATGGTACATTTTGTAGGAGCAGGTCCGGGAGCACCGGATCTTATTACAGTAAGAGGTAAACAGTATCTGGAAGAGGCAGATGTGATCATCTATGCGGGATCTCTTGTAAATCCCCAGCTTCTGGAGTATTCCAAGGATGTGTGCACCATCCATAACAGTGCAAAGATGACCCTTGAGGAAGTGATCTCTGTTATGGAGAGAGCAGAAGCTGAGGGTAAGATGACCGTTCGTCTCCACACCGGCGATCCTTGTATCTACGGTGCGATCCGTGAGCAGATGGATATCCTGGATGAAAAGGGGATTCCCTACGATTCCTGCCCGGGTGTCAGTGCCTTCTGCGGAGCTGCATCTGCACTGAACCTGGAGTATACACTTCCGGATATTTCCCAGAGTGTGATCATCACAAGAATGGAAGGAAGGACACCGGTGCCGGCAAAAGAGAGCATTCAGTCCTTTGCCGCTCATAATGCGACTATGGTTATTTTCCTCAGTACAGGTATGCTGGAGGAGCTGAGCCGCAGACTGGTGGAGGGCGGATACCGTGAGGACACACCGGCTGCTATCGTCTACAAGGCAACCTGGCCTGATGAGAAGAAGTTTATCTGTACAGTGGGTACTCTGGCTCAGACAGCAAAAGAGAACAAGATCACAAAAACAGCTCTTATGCTGGTAGGTGATGCGGTCAATGCTGCAAGCTATGACAGATCCAAGCTGTATGATCCGGGCTTTACCACAGAGTTCCGTGAGGCTACGAAATAAAATATGAACATTTCCATTATTTGCTTCAGTATGACAGGGCTGGAGACAGGGGAAAGGCTTCAGAGGGCTCTGGAAAAAGAGGGTGAGAGTGTCACCCTTGCAAAAAAGAGCCGTTACCTTCCGGATCCGATCTCTGTTTCCACCTCTCAGTGGGCAGGGGAACAGTTCCGGGCAGGAAAAGAGGGCGTGATCTTTATTGGCGCCTGCGGGATCGCAGTGCGCAGTATCGCACCTTACATTGTCGGAAAAAAGACGGATCCGGCTGTGCTGGTGATCGATGAGTGCGGAAAATTTGTCATTGCTCTTCTTTCCGGACATCTTGGCGGAGCCAATGAGCTGGCACTTCGCTGTGCCGGATATCTTAAGGCAGTGCCGGTTGTGACAACAGCCACAGATCTTCACAGTCGTTTTGCAGTGGATGTTTTTGCAAAAAAGAATGGCTGTGCTATTTTTCATATGAAGGCTGCGAAGGAGGCTTCTGCGGCCCTTCTTGCAGGAGAGAGCGTTGGCTTTTACAGTGAGTTTCCATGGGACGGAGAGCTGCCGGAGGGTCTGGTGCTTTGCGGAAAAGACGGAAGGCCCTCAGCTGCAGTGGATCCGGAGAATGGTGAGAAAGCCGGTGAGGCACCGGAAACAGGTATTGCGGTGACGATCCACAGAGGCTGTCTGCCCTTTAAAAATACAGTCCATGTGGTGCCGCCCGCTGCAGTTCTGGGAATGGGCTGCCGCAGGGGAAAGGATGCAGTCTCCATACAGAAGGCGGCAGAGGAATGCCTGAAGGAATCAGATGTTTACAGAGAAGCACTGGGAGCTGTTGCCAGTATTGATCTGAAGAAAGAAGAGGTGGGACTTCTTTCTCTGGCAGAAGCCTGGCAGCTTCCGTTTCTGACCTTTACAGAGGAAGAGCTGAAGGCAGTGCAGGGTGAATTTACCCCGTCACAATTTGTAAAAAAGATAACAGGTGTAGAGAATGTCTGTGAGAGAAGCGCGGTTCTGGGTTGCGGACAGGGTACACTGATCAGAAAAAAAACAGGCCGGGACGGTGTGACCACCGCCCTTGCAGCCGGAAATCGGAGGATACGTTTTGAGTAAGATTTATGTTGTAGGAATTGGCCCGGGTGCGTATGACCAGATGACTGGAAGAGCGATCCGTGCATTAAATGAAAGTGATGTGATCATCGGTTACACGGTGTATGTGGATCTTGTAAAGGAGTATTTTGCAGGCAAAGAGTTCATGACCACACCGATGAAAAAAGAGGTAGACCGCTGTGTACTTGCTTTTGACGAGGCAAAAAAAGGAAAAACCGTTTCCATGATCTGCAGTGGTGACGCCGGTGTTTACGGTATGGCAGGTCTGATGTATGAGGTGGGAGAAAACTATCCGGATGTGGAGCTGACCATTATCCCGGGTGTGACAGCAGCCACAGGCGGCGCCGCAGTGCTGGGTGCACCGCTGATCCATGATTTCTGTCTGATCAGCTTAAGTGATCTTCTGACTCCGTGGGAGAAGATCGAGGCAAGGCTTCTGGCAGCAGCACAGGCGGATTTTGTGGTATGCCTTTACAATCCGTCCAGCAGAAAACGTAAGGATTATCTTCAGAAGGCCTGTGATCTGATGATGAAATACAAGTCTCCGGATACTGTCTGCGGCACGGTTGCCCAGATCGCACGTGACGGCGAGACTGCACAGGTCATGACACTGAAGGAGCTCCGTGATACAGAAGTGGATATGTTTACTACCGTTTTTGTGGGAAATTCACAGACTAAGAATGTAAACGGCAAGATGGTAACACCAAGGGGATATAAGAATGTATAAAGCCATTGTTTTTGCAGGGACCACCGAGGGCTATGCACTTTGTGAGTTCCTTGCGGAAAATCATGTTCCGGTCTATGCCTGTGCAGCTACGGAATATGGCGGATCCCTTCTGAAGGAAAATGAATTTCTCCATGTCAGCGCCGGAAGGCTGAAAACCGAAGATATGGAGGAACTTTTCCGGAGGGAAGCACCGGAGATCGTTCTGGACGCCACTCATCCCTATGCAGCAGAGGTGACAAAAAATATCCGGACTGCCTGTGAGAACGGAAGCATCCGCTATCAGCGTGTCCTTCGCCCGGAGGGGGAGAAGAACAGGGAAGCTATCTATGTGGAAAGCACGGAGAAGGCGGCAGAGCTTCTTTCCGGTACAGAGGGGAACATTTTTCTTACCACAGGAAGCAAGGAGCTGTCTAAATTTACAGTGATCCCGGATTACCAGGAGAGGCTTTTTGCCCGGGTGCTTTCCATCCCTTCCGTGATCAGCTCCTGTGCGGAGCTGGGGATCGAAGGAAAGCATCTCATCGGTATGCAGGGGCCATTTTCTACAGAGATCAACGAAGCCATGCTTCGACAGTTTCAGTGCAGCTATCTGGTCACCAAGGATACCGGTCTGGCTGGTGGATTCCCGGAAAAGATGGAGGCTTGTCAGCGCTGCGGCGTCACACCTGTGATCATCGGAAGACCATTGCAGGAGGAGGGGCTGTCCCTGCCGGAAGCAAGGGTATTTCTGGCAAAGCTGTTCGGCCTTACCCTGTCACAGAGGGTTTCTCTTGTAGGCATCGGCATGGGTGCGGAAAAAAACCTGACTTTGGAAGGAAAGAAGGCCTTTGATGAGGCGGAGCTTCTGATCGGTGCAAAGCGTATGACAGATGCCGTACAGAGGCCGGGGCAGATGGTTCTCCATGAGTACCGCAGTGATAAGATCGTGGAGTATATCAAGACACATCCACAGTACCGTACCGTAGCCATTGCCCTTTCCGGCGATGTGGGCTTCTACAGCGGTGCAAGGAAGCTGATCGATCTTCTGGATGGCGATGTCCAGGTGATCTGCGGGATTTCTTCCGTTGTTTATTTTATGGCGAAGATCGGTCTTTCCTGGGATGATGCCAGGATTGTCAGTGCCCATGGAAGAGACTGCAATCTGATCTCACTGATCCGGCATAACCCCAAGGTTTTTTCCATTCTGGGAACAGAGGATGGGGTAGCTCGTCTGGCTTCTCGTCTGGTTGCGTATGGAATGGGTGATGTGACCCTCTATGTGGGCGAAAATCTTTCCTACGAAAATGAAAAGATCTTTCATGCCAGTGCGGCAGAGCTTACAGAATACCGGGGAGATGCGTTAAGCGTGGTAACTGCGTGCAATGAAAAGGCAGTACCTTTGCCCGCAGTTCACGGGATCTGTGATGAGGAATTTCTCCGTGGGAAGGCGCCTATGACAAAGGAAGAGGTGCGTACGGTTTCTCTGTCCAAGCTTCGGCTTCAGGAGGATTCTGTCTGCTATGATGTGGGAGCGGGCACAGGCTCTGTTTCCGTTGAGATGGCGCTTCGTGCCTGGAAGGGTCAGGTCTATGCCATCGAGAAAAAGGAAGATGCCCTTGCTCTTCTGAAGGAGAACAGGCGGAAATTTGCCACAGACAATCTGGAGATCGTGCCTGGTACTGCACCGGAAGCGATGGTGGAACTGCCTGTTCCGACACATGCCTTTATCGGCGGGTCTTCCGGAAACATGAACGAGATCATCCGGCTTCTTCTGGATAAAAATCCGGGAGTACGGATCGTGATCAATTGCATCACTCTGGAGACGGTGACGGAAGCCATGAATGCCATACGAGATTTCAGCCTGACGGATGTGGATATCGTACAGCTGTCTGCGGCAAGATCCAAATCTATCGGAAGGTATCATATGATGATGGGTGAGAATCCGATCTATATCATTTCCTGCAGCGGAAGAGGGGAGGAGATTTAGGTGAAGATCCCGAGAATACTTCTTGCGGCAGGTGCCAGCGGAAGCGGAAAAACCCTGATCACCTGCGGGCTGCTTCAGGCGCTGGTGAACCGTGGCCTTAAGGTGGCTTCTTTTAAATGCGGCCCGGATTACATAGATCCTATGTTCCACAGCCGTGTGATCGGTACAAGATCCCGAAACCTGGATACGTTTTTTACAGATGGAGACAGAACCCGGTATCTTCTGGCAAAGAACGCATCGGACTGTGAGATCGCAGTGATGGAGGGAGTCATGGGGTATTATGACGGTGTAGGAGGGATTACCTCCAGAGCCAGCGCCTATGATCTGGCCTCCACCACAGATACACCGGTGATCCTGATCGTAAACAGCCGTGGCATGAGTGTTTCCCTGGCTGCCTATGTAAAGGGCTTTCTGGAATACAAAAAGGACAGTCATATCTGCGGCGTGATCTTTAACCAGATGTCTCCCATGCTGTATCCCAGGATGAAGAAGCTTCTGGAAGAGGAGCTTTCCGTAAAGGTACTGGGATATGTTCCGAAGGTGGAGGACTGTGTGATTGAAAGCCGTCATCTGGGACTGGTGCTTCCGGAGGAGATCCCGGAACTGAAAAGCCGTCTGCAGAAGCTTTCCGAGGTGCTGGAGAAAACGTTGGATATCAATGGGATCCTGGAGCTTGCAGGGGGAGCACCGGAGCTTGCGGCGCCGGAGCCGGAAATGCTTATACAGAAGGATACAGCCTTCGGATACCGGACAGAGGAAAAGGTGCGGATCGGTGTGGCGGATGATGAAGCCTTCTGCTTTTTCTATGCGGATAATTTAAATCTTTTGGAGCAGATGGGAGCGGAGCTGGTACGTTTTTCCCCCATTCATGACAGAGAGCTTCCGGAGGATCTGGACGGGCTTCTTTTAAGCGGCGGTTACCCGGAATTAAACGGGGAGGCGCTGGAAGAAAATCAGGAAATGTGCACCCGGATCCGGGAAGTTATCCTGGACGGAATGCCTTGTCTGGCAGAATGTGGCGGATTCATGTATCTTCATCAGGAGATGGAGGATATGGAAGGAAAGCAGCGCAGAGTCTGCGGGGTGATCCCTGGAAGGGCTTACCGCACACCGAAGCTGAACCGGTTCGGCTATATCACCCTTACGGAAAAACAGGATACCGGACTTGGTGAGATCCCGGCTCATGAATTCCATTACTTTGATTCTACAGATTGCGGAGAGGATTTTCATGCGGCAAAGCCGGCATCTAAAAGAGGATGGGATTGTATCCATGACCAGGGCAGGCTGATGGCAGGATTTCCGCATCTTTATTATTACGGAAATCCCAGGGTTCCGGCACGCTTTCTGAAGAACGCACTGGAATATAAGAAAGAACGGAGGCAGAAAAAAGATGCTGAAATATAGTCTTCCTGCACTGGTCATAGGATTTGTGCTGGATCTTCTGATCGGAGATCCCAGATGGCTTTATCATCCGATCTGTGTCATCGGCAATCTGATTGCAGTGCTGGAAAAGGTGATCCGGAAGATTTTTCCGAAAAATCACG
The DNA here is from genome assembly GCF_008680535.1 of Blautia sp. LMAG:36. Lineage (NCBI taxonomy): Bacteria > Bacillati > Bacillota > Clostridia > Lachnospirales > Lachnospiraceae > Blautia > Blautia sp. LMAG:36. The sequence continues at coordinate 169,274 of NZ_NALB01000010.1, forward strand.
GCGGTGAGCTGACAGGAGGCTTTCTGATCGTAGTGCTTGTCTGTCTGTTCAGCGGCGGGGTGCCGCTTCTGGTGCTTTATTATCTTTACCGGTATCTGCCGGTGGCCGGATTTGTGCTGGAGGTTTTCTGGTGCTATCAGCTTCTTGCCACCCGTTCCCTGAAGGATGAGAGTATGAAGGTTTATGACCGGCTGAAAAACGGAACTCTGGACGAGGCACGCTATGCGGTGTCCATGATCGTAGGCCGTGATACCAGAGAACTTACGGAAACTGGCGTGACAAAGGCTGCCGTGGAAACTGTTGCGGAAAATGCATCCGACGGCGTGATCGCCCCCATGCTATATATGGCTATCGGTGGGGTGCCGCTGATGTTTTTGTACAAGGGTATCAATACCATGGATTCCATGCTTGGATATAAAAATGACAAATATCTTTATTTCGGCCGTATTGCGGCAAAGCTGGATGATGTGGCCAATTATATCCCTGCCAGGATCTCCGGATGGCTGATGGTGGCAGGAACTGTTTTTACAGGAATGGATACAAAAAATGCGGCAAAGATCTACAAACGTGACCGGAGGAATCATGCAAGCCCCAATTCAGCCCAGACAGAGGCTGCCATGGCCGGAGCGCTGGATGTACAGCTTGCGGGAAATGCATATTATTTCGGGAAATTATATGAAAAACCCACGATCGGGGATCCGATCCGCCCGGTGGAGCCGGAGGATATCAAAAGAGCTAACCGGCTGATGTACGCGGCATCCATACTGGGGGTGGTTGTATTTGGACTGTTCAGTGCGGGGATCCGGTTCGGGTTATTAAGGTAACAATAAATACAGACAGGAGAATGACCAATGACAAAACACATACATGGAGGAGACGTATATAAACATAAAGACTGCCTGGATTTTTCGGCAAATCTGAATCCTTTGGGAACACCGGAAAGTGTGAAGCAGGCCATTATCCACAGTCTGGATCATATTGCACAGTATCCTCAGGTGGGATGCGGCGTTCTCAGGGAAAGGATCGCAGAATCGGAAGGGGTAAAAGCGGAAGAGGTAATATGCGGTAACGGAGCGGCAGAAGTGATCTTTACGCTTTGTCATGCAGTAAAGCCAAAGCGGGCTCTGATCCCGGCGCCTACTTTTGCGGAATACGGACAGGCTCTGGCCAGCACTGGCTGTGAGCTGGAATATTACATGCTGACGGAAAATGACGGTTTTGTGCTCAGTGAAGCATATCTGGATATCCTCCATAAGGGACTGGATATGGCTTTCTTATGTAACCCCAACAATCCTACCGGCATGCTGATCCCCCACAGGCTTCTGAAAAGGATCCTGGAAAAATGCAGAAAGCTGGATATCCTGCTGGTGGTAGATGAATGTTTCCTTGATTTTGTAAAGGAGCCGGAAGAGTATTCTCTGAAGCGTTCTCTTTCCGGGTTCAATAATCTTTTTATCCTGAAAGCATTTACAAAAAGATATGCCATGGCCGGGGTGCGGCTGGGCTATGGCCTTTGTTCTGACAGAAAGCTGATAGAAAGGATGGAGCTCTGCGTTCAGCCATGGAATGTTTCCACCATGGCCCAGGCAGCCGGGCTCCAGGCACTTACAGAGACGGAATATGTAGAGGAGGGAAGACAGCTTGTTTTTCGGGAGGCACAGTGGCTGAAGGATGAGCTGGTCCGCATTGGGTATAAAGTATTTCCGTCGGAAGCAAATTATATTTTCTTTAAAGGACCGGAGGAGCTCTTTGACTTCTGTCTGCGCAAGCGGATCCTGATCCGTGACTGCAGCAATTATCCGGGTCTTACAAAGGGGTATTACCGGATCGCGGTAAAGCGCCATGAAGAAAATGTAAAACTGATCGAAGTACTTGAGGGAGGTATATTATGGCAAAAGCAATAATGGTACAGGGAACCATGTCCAATGCCGGAAAAAGCCTGCTGGCTGCGGGACTTTGCAGGATCTTTAAGCAGGATGGGTATCGTGTGGCTCCTTTTAAATCACAAAATATGGCACTGAATTCCTTTATCACAGAGGATGGTCTTGAGATGGGACGGGCCCAGGTCATGCAGGCAGAGGCAGCCGGGATCCGACCGTCTGTCCTGATGAATCCCATCCTTCTGAAGCCTACCAATGATGTAGGCTCCCAGGTGATCGTTAACGGAGAAGTTCTTGGAACCATGAGTGCCAGGGATTATTTCAAATATAAGAAGACCCTGGTTCCGGATGTGATGAAGGCGTACAACGCTCTTGCAGCGGAAAACGATATCATTGTCATCGAAGGTGCGGGAAGTCCTGCCGAGATCAATCTCAAGGATGAGGATATTGTAAATATGGGTATGGCAAAGATGGCCAAGGCACCGGTCCTTCTTGTGGGAGATATTGACCGTGGAGGTGTTTTTGCCCAGCTGATCGGTACGGTAGAGCTTCTGGAGGACGATGAGAAGGCTATGGTAAAGGGGCTGATCATCAACAAATTCCGCGGAGATAAGACTATTCTGGACCCTGGTGTTGTCATGCTTGAGGAAAGAAGCGGGATCCCGGTGGTGGGTGTGGCGCCTTATCTGGATATCCAGGTGGAGGATGAGGACAGCCTGACGGAACGTTTTGACCGGAAGCAGGAAGCCGGTGTCATTGATATCGCAGTGGTCCGTACACCAAGGATCTCTAACTTTACGGATTTTAATCCTTTTGAGAGCATTCCCGGAGTTTCTCTCCGCTATGTAAAACACCCGAGAGATCTTCACTCTCCGGACATGATCATCCTTCCTGGAACCAAGAACACCATGGGTGATCTGATCTGGATGCGGGAAAGCGGAATGGAAGCAGCAGTTCTCAAGGAAGCCTCCAGAGGCAAGCTGATCTTTGGTGTCTGCGGTGGCTATCAGATGCTGGGTGAAACCTTAAGCGACCCTCATGGAGTTGAAAATGGCGGTTCCATGAAAGGAATGGGACTTCTTCCCATGGAAACGGTATTTGCCGAAAAGAAAACCAGGACCAGGGTGCAGGGGCATTTCGGTCAGCTGTCCGGTGTGTTTGCTCCTCTTTCCGGTGCGGAGATCGAGGGCTATGAGATCCATATGGGCGAAAGCATCCTGAAGGACAATGCAGGAACAGCCACGAAGATCACAGACAGCGTCAGCGGTAAGAAAAAAGAAGAGGGTGCTTTTGCGGGAAATGTGTGCGGAACCTATATCCACGGCGTTTTCGATAAGGAAGCATCTGCAGAGGCGATCATCCGCGTGATCGGCGAGAAAAAAGGTATTGATGTGGAAAATATGACAGGCGTGGATTTTGCGGCATTTAAGGAACAGCAGTATGATATTCTGGCTGCAGAGTTGCGGAAGCATCTGGATATGAAAAAAATCTATGAGATACTGGAAAACGGGATTACGGAGGAAGAATAGAAATGAAAGTTGAGCTTGAAAATGTAAAACCCATGGAGATTGAAAAAAGAAGCTTTGAGATCATCACAGAAGAGCTGGGGGATACTCCCCTGATCCCGGGAACAGAGCTGATCGTAAAACGCTGCATCCACACAAGCGCAGATTTTGATTATGCAAAAAATCTCTGCTTCTCGGAGGGTGCAGTGGAGATGGCCATGGACGCCATCCGCAACGGTGCCTGCATCGTCACAGATACCCAGATGGCAAAGGCCGGGATCAACAAGCGTGCACTTGCCCGCTACGGCGGTGAGGCTTACTGTTTCATGTCCGATGAGGATGTGGCTGCCCTTGCAAAAAAGAACGGGACTACCAGAGCCACAGCCAGCATGGACAAGGCCGCAGAGATGGATAAAAAGCTGATCTTTGCCATTGGAAACGCACCTACCGCACTGGTACGTCTTTATGAGCTTATTGAGAACGGAAAGCTTTCTCCTGAGCTGATCATCGGTGTGCCGGTAGGCTTTGTGAATGTTGTGCAGTCCAAGGAGCTGATCATGCACGCAGATGTGCCTTATATTGTGGCAAAAGGACGCAAGGGTGGAAGCAACATCGCTGCGTGCATTGTAAATGCCCTGCTCTACATGATCGATAACCGGAGAGATTAGGAGCCGGTAACCTCCTTCAGAAGCTGACAGGCAGGCAGAAAATCCTTGGATGGAATGGAGGAGCAGGAGAGGACCAAGGTGACCTCGGCTCCGTTTTCTCTGAGAACCTCCAGTCCCAGACCATGGTTCCGGGCTCTGTCTGTCAGTTCACTGCCTGTGAGAGAACAGGGGAGAGTAAGGGCAAGGCTGGTTCCTGCGGCTCCTGTTTGGATCTGGCAGTCCTGGCCGAAGGTTTCCCGGACAGCCTGGGAAAGAGCCTTCAGCTTCTGGGAATAAAGGCGGCGGAGCTTTCTTGTCTGGGAAGCCAGATGCCCGTCGCGGATAAACTGGCAGAGTGCGATCTGTTCTGCCTTGGAAGCAGTCTGATTATAAAAGGCTGCTTTTTTTGTATATTTTTCCCGGAGAGAGCGTGGCAATACCATGAAGCTGACACGGATGGAGGGCAGCAGTAGCCTGGAAAAGGAACCGATATAGACAACGTTTTCACCACCTGCAAGACCGAAAAGTGAAGGCGTCGGTTTCTGGAAATAAACAAATTCGTTTTCGAAATCATCCTCAATGATCAGATGGTCATCGATCTCCGCATGACGGATCAGCTCCAGGCGTCGTTTTACCGGCATGATCTCGCCCCATTTCGTCATGTGAGCAGGAGAAACATAGATCACATCGCAGCTTTTGTCCCGGTAATGGACATCAAAGCCGTAATCCTGAAAGATGGTGCTGCATGTGGTGAAGGACGGTGTGGGGAACGAAACGGTTTTCCGTTCATGGATCAGAGGGCAGAGGATCTGGAGAAGGGGCTGGAGACCGGCCCCTACTACAATGTCATCCGGGGAGCAGATCACATTTCTGCGTTCCCGGATATAGTCTGCGAGAACCTCCCGGAAATCGCTTTCACCCTGGGGTTCGCCATAAGAAAGCATACGGTCGCCCTGGCGGAGGGCACTTTTGATGTAACGCTGCCACAGATCAAAACGGAAGCTTTCCCGGTCAACACCGGAAGAGGCAAAATCATAAAGGCAGGGCGTGATATCCTTATCCTGTTTTTCGGGGGTAAGCAGATGCTGCTTGGAAGCAATGCCGGTGACATAATAGCCGCTCTGTGCCCTGGCGATGATATAGCCGTCTGCTGCCAGCAGAAGATAGGCATTTTCGATGGTGGTACGGCTCAGCTTCAGCTCCTGGGCGCATTTGCGGAGGGAGGGCATTTTGCTTCCGGGAAGGAGACGGCCTTCCAGGATCAGCTTCCGATAATAGTGGTAAACCTCCAGATAAAGGTGTTCTTTTTTGTGTTCTGCAGATATATTTAACATAAGTATGATGATTTCCTTCCAAAAATGATTGCGTAAACCTGACAGTTCATTCTATAATATTACAGAAAAAAACTCAAGACTGGAGAATTACCATGAAAAAAATAGCAGTGATCAATGATCTTTCCGGGCTGGGGAAATGTTCACTGACAGCAGCGATCCCGGTGATCTCGGTGATGGGAGTCCAGGCGTGTCCACTTCCCACCGCTGTTTTAAGCAACCAGACCGGTTATGAAAGTTATTTCTGTGAGGATTTCACAGAGCATATGGAACCATATATGGAGCAGTGGAAAAAAAGAGGATTTTTCCCGGATGGGATCTATACAGGATTTCTTTCTGATGATAAGCAGGCAGACAGGATCCTGAAATTTATGGATGCGTTTGCAGGAAAGGATACTTTGATCCTTACAGATCCGGTGATGGGGGATGACGGCGCGGTTTATCCGATCTATACAGAAGAACTCCGCAGCCGGTTCTGCGAACTGACACGTCGTTCCTATGTGATCACACCGAACCTTACGGAAGCCCTCCTTCTTCTCTACGGAAAAGAAAAAATGGAGGAGATCTGGAATAAACTGCAAAAGGTATCAGAGGCCCGGCGGATGGAAGAAATCCGGGAGATCGGGTGCGGACTTGCCCGGAAATTTTCACTTCCTGCCGTTGTGATCACTGGAGTGGATCACAGGGAGGAGGGGCAGCCTCTGAAAATGGGGAATCTTGTCCTGGAAAACGGAAACAGCTCCTGGGTATTTGCAGAGAAATCCGGCGGAAGCTATTCCGGGACAGGAGATCTTTTTGCATCCGTGCTCAGTGCAGGGCTGGTAAAAAGATATTCCATGAAAACCTGTGCAGAGCTGGCCGTGGACTTTATCTCGGCATCGATCCGGGATGCGGTGGAGGAAGGAACAGACCGTAACGATGGTGTATGCTTTGAACAGCATCTCGGCATGCTGCTTCCATAAAAACATAAGGGGATAAAAAAGAGCTGACCGTCAGGCCAGCTCTTCCCATTTTTCATAAAGCTCTTCCAGTTCTTCAGCGATGGCTGCTTTTTCGCGGCTCAGCTTTGTACATTCCGCTACATTGGTGCAGACATCCGGAAGGACCATAGTCTCGTCGATCTCGCTGTCTCTTGTTTCCAGCTCTTCGATACGGGCTTCGACTTTTTTCAGCTCGGCTTCCCGTTTTCGTTTCTTTGCCTGTTCTTCCTTCATCTGCTGCCAGGAAAGCTTGTTCTCGGAAACCGCTTTTTCTTCGGCAGGTGCCTCCGGAGAAGTGCTTCCCGGTGCATAGGTACTGGTCAGCTCCTCCTTCTTTTCCAGATAGTAATCATAATCACCGATGTAATTTACCACTGCCTGGTTTGTCAGCTCCATGATCCTGGTCGCAGTCTGATTGATAAAGTAACGGTCATGGGATACATAAAGGACTGTACCGGTGTAGCTGACCAGTGCTTCCTCCAGGATCTCCTTGGAGGCAATATCCAGATGGTTGGTAGGCTCGTCAAGGATCAGGAAGTTGGCTTCGGAAAGCATCAGCTTTGCAAGGGAAACACGGCCTCTTTCTCCACCGGAAAGTGCGGAGATCTCCTTGAAAACATCATCTCCGGTAAAGAGAAATGCGGCAAGCATATTTCGGATCTCGGTCTCTGTGAGAGTCGGATAAGTATCGGAGATCTCCTGGAAAATCGTCTTGTCCATATGCAGAACATGATGTTCCTGATCGTAATAACCGATCTGAACCTTGGAACCAAGGGAAAATTTGCCGGCATCTGCCTCAATAAGACCGTTGATGATCTTTAGCATGGTGGTCTTTCCGGTTCCGTTGTTTCCGATCAGTGCCACACGCTCGCCGCGTTTGATATCAAAGGAGATATCGGAGAACAGGGTCTGTCCCGGAAAGGCCTTGGAAAGCGCTTCCACGTGGAGCACATCGTTTCCGCTTAACACCCGTGGTTCCAGCGAGATACGCATCCGGTCCTGGAGCTCAAGAGGCTTTTCGATCCTCTGTACACGGTCCAGCATTTTTTCACGGCTTTCCGCACGCTTGATGGATTTTTCACGGTTAAAGGATTTCAGCTTGGCGATAACGGCTTCCTGATGCTTGATATCCCGCTGCTGATTTAAGTATGCCTTGTACTGTGCGTCGCGAAGCTGAGCCTTCTTGAGAGCATAGGCAGAGTAGTTGCCGCTGTATACGCGGGTCTGTCCGGCTTCGATCTCAATGACCTTGGTGACTACCTTATCCAGAAAATAACGGTCATGGGAGACGATAAAAACAGCTCCCGGATAATTCAGAAGATAAGTTTCCAGCCAGGAGATGCTTTCCATATCCAGGTGATTGGTTGGCTCATCCAGAAGCAGGATATCCGGCTTGGAAAGAAGCATCTTGCCCAGCGCCACGCGGGTTTTCTGACCGCCGGAAAGAGTTTCGATCTGCTTGTCATAATCTTCCTCCGTGAAGCCGAGACCCTTTAAGACACCGGTCAGCTCACTTTTGTAAGCGTATCCGTTCTCCAGCTCAAACTGATGGGTCAGGCGGGTATAGGTTTCCATCAGACGGTTCAGCTCATCACCGGTCACCGTGTTCATTTCCTGTTCCATATTGCGGATACGGCGTTCCATATCGATGATGTGCTGCTTGGTGGTAAGAAGCTCCTCGTAGATGGTATGATGTCCGTGGATATCCTGGTACTGGGCAAGATAGCCGATATTTTTATCCCGGGCAAGCACCACGGTACCGGAATCAGCAGAAAGCTCCTGCATGATGATCCGCAGCAGTGTGGTCTTTCCTGCACCGTTGCATCCGATCAGAGCAGCCTTTTCACGGTCTTCAATGTGAAAGGATGCATCATTTAAAATTACTTTTTCGCCAAAGGCCTTGCATATATTCTGACATGATAAAATCATAAAAACTGTCCTCCTGTATAAAGAATCACCCCTGTTTATGCCTGAACAGGGAAAAATCCTCCACCTATTATAACGGAAACTGCCGGGATTTCAAAGAAAAAATCAATTATTAGAAAAATTATAAAGAAATTTGTACAGAATAGACAACTTTAATTGACAGGAAAATGTCAATTCGTTATAATTAACCTAGTGTAAGGTAAGGAGGAAAACTATCGTGGAGACAAAACAAATCTCGAAAGCGGTGATTAAGCGTCTGCCACGCTATTACCGCTACTTAGGAGAGCTGATGGAAGATAATGTAGAACGTATTTCTTCCAATGAGTTAAGTAAGAAGATGCATACCACAGCTTCTCAGATCCGTCAGGATCTTAATAATTTCGGCGGTTTTGGGCAGCAGGGGTATGGCTATAATGTACACTATCTTTATACAGAGATCGGTAAGATCCTGGGACTGGATACCGTTCATCCGATGATCATCCTGGGTGCCGGTAATCTGGGACAGGCACTTGCCAATTATGTGGATTTTGAGAAGCGCGGGTTCAGGCTGGTTGGTATCTTTGACGTAAATCCTGTGCTTGAGGGCATCGCAGTCCGTGGACTTGAGATCCAGATGCTCAGTGAGCTTCCGTTTTTCCTGAGAGAGAATAACGTGGAGATCGCGATCCTGACACTTCCCAAGAATAAAGCCAAGGAAATGGCAGATATTCTGGTGGAGAACGGGATCAAGGCAATCTGGAATTTTGCACATCTTGATCTTGAGACACCGGATGATGTGATCGTAGAGAACGTTCATCTTTCCGAGAGTCTGATGACACTGTCTTATAATCTCAGCAAATACAGGCAGGAACATGTGGATAAGTAAGAATTGTTAAGCTGCCGGAAACGGCAGCTTTCTCTATGACAGAGGGGAGGCAGAAGACAGAATGAAGAAGCTTGTTACCTGCAAAGAAATGAAGGATCTGGACTCCACAACGATCCGTGAGATCGGAGTTCCCTCCGAGGTTCTGATGGAGCGGGCGGCACTGAAGGTGGTAGAGGAAACAGAAAAGTATCTCCAGAAGGACGAAAGGATCCTGGTAGTCTGCGGAAGCGGAAACAATGGCGGTGACGGTATCGCAGTTGCCAGATTGTTCCATCTGAAGGGAATCCGGGTAGAGTTTTATATGGTCGGAAACAAAGATAAAATGACCAGAGAGACAGCTCTTCAGTATAAGATCGCTTCCGGTTATCGTGTCCCGGAGGTGAATAACCCGCAGTGGAGTGAATATACTACTATAGTAGATGCCGTGTTTGGGGTAGGCCTGACGCGTCCGATCGAGGGGCATTATGCTGATATCATCCATGAGATGAACAGTGCGAGGGCCAAAAAGATCGCAGTTGACATCCCGTCAGGAGTGAACGGAGATACTGGCCTGGAAATGGGAATTGCCTTCAGCGCCGATCTGACTGTCACATTTGCCTACCGGAAAAGAGGTCTTTGCTTTTATCCGGGAAGACTGTATGCAGGAAGGATCGTTACCGCCGATATCGGGATCTATGAGCAGGAAGCTGTGACTGCATCTGCCGCCTGTCTGGAAAATAAAGATCTGAAGCTGTTTCCGGAACGTGATCCCGGCGGAAACAAGGGTACCTTCGGAAAAGTGCTCTTTGTGACCGGAAGTGAGGGAATGTGCGGAGCCGCTTATTTAAGCGCCAGTGCAGCACTTCGTGCCGGTGCGGGAATGGTAAAGATCCAGACTGTGGAAGCCAACAGGATCCCACTGCAGATACTCCTTCCAGAGGCTATGGTCTGCAGCCGCTTTGATCAGGAATCCAATGAACAGCTTCTATCCTGGTGTGATGTGATCGTGATCGGACCGGGACTTGGAACATCAGTGGCCAGCCGTGAGAGAGAACAGTGGTTTCTCACGGCGGCTGCCCGGGAGAAAAAGCCGCTGATCCTGGATGCGGACGGCCTGAACCTTCTGGCTGCACATCCACAGTGGTATCAGTATCTGGGAGAGCATGTAGTCCTGACACCGCATATCGGAGAAATGAGCCGGCTCAGTGGCAGAACGATCCAGGAGATCCAGCATGAGATCGCAGATACTGCACTGAAATGTGCTGCGGAAACAGGCTCTGTGTGCGTATTGAAGGATGCATGTACGGTGATCGCAGATGAGAAAGGACAGATGTATCTGAATCTTTCCGGTAATTCCGGAATGGCAACTGCAGGAAGCGGAGATGTGCTTTCCGGGATTCTGGCAGCAGTGTTATGTATGTATCTGAAAACGGAGGAACAGCCTCCCATGGTTTTAAAGGCCGCGTTAGGTGTTTATCTTCACGGACTTTGCGGTGATCTTGCAGCCGCTGAAAAAGGAAAGCGCAGTATGCTGGCAGGAGATATCATAGAATATCTGCCCAAGGCATTAGCTATAGGTGAAGAGGAGTCGGGATTATGAAAAAATACGAGAGAGTAAAAGCACTGGTATCACTGGATGCCATTGCCCACAATTTTGAGGAAATGCATAAAAATGTCAAAGAAGGGACAAAGATCATCGCTGTGATCAAGGCAGACGGTTATGGCCATGGTGCCAGAGCTATTGCCCGTCTGATCCAGGACTATGACTATATCTGGGGATTTGCAACAGCTACTGCAGAGGAGGCACTGGAGCTTCGGCATGCAGGGATCACCAAGCCTGTCCTGATCCTTGGCCTTGTATTTGAGGAATATTATGAGGAGCTTGCAGCCAATGATATTCGGATCACCATATCGGATCTTAATACAGCGGCAGAATATGCAAAAGCAGGTGCACGCATTGGAAAAAATGTACATATTCATCTGGCTCTGGATACGGGAATGACAAGGATCGGATATGCGGATATTCCGGAAAATGCAGTAAAGATCGAAAAAATCTCAAAAATCCCGAATCTGGTGATCGAGGGAATGTTTACCCATTTTGCCAGGGCGGATGAGACCGACCGTTCTCCTGCACTGGTGCAGCTGGACCGTTATCTCCGTTTTGCAGAGCTTCTGGAAAAAAGAGGCGTTCATATTCCGGTACGTCACTGCTCCAACAGTGCAGGTATCATCCGTGTTCCGGAAGCAAATCTCAATGTCGTTCGTGCCGGCATCACCATTTACGGTATTTATCCGTCAGAGGAGGTAGAACGTGATATTGTGAAGCTGACACCTGCAATGGAGCTGAAAAGTCATGTATCCTATGTGAAAAATGTGGAACGTGGAACAGCGGTAAGCTATGGAGGAACGTTTGTTACAGAACGCTTTACCAGAATGGCAACGATCCCCGTAGGTTATGCAGATGGCTATCCGAGACAGCTTTCCAATAAGGGCTGGGTCCTGATCCGGGGCAAAAAAGCTCCGATCCTCGGACGGGTCTGCATGGATCAGTTTATGGTTGATGTCACAGATATCCCGGAGGTGAAGGCCGGGGACGAGGTCACCCTGATGGGAAGAGATGGAGAGGAATTTATCAGTGTGGAGACACTGGGAGATCTTTCCGGAAGATTTTCCTATGAATTTGTCTGCGGGATCAGTAAACGTGTTCCGCGGGTTTATATCAAAGACGGTAAGGAATGCGGAGAAGAGGAGAGCTTTTTCCAGTAGATCCGTAAATACCCGGATCCGGAAAACGCCGGGTCAGACATAAGGCCGGTAAAAAAGTACCACGCATGGTATACACAAAGAAATTGTGGAAATACTTATCTGTAAAAAGGAATACGGCTTGCAAATAAGCCGGACCAGAATCGGAGTGTGAATTGTGTGGTTATAAAAAGAGGGGATATTTTTTACGCGGACTTAAGACCTGTGGTGGGCAGTGAACAGGGCGGCATCCGTCCGGTGCTGATCATCCAGAACGATGTGGGCAACCGTCACAGTCCCACAGTGATCTGTGCGGCAATTACATCAAAAATGAATAAGGCAAAGCTGCCGACACATATTGAGATCGATGCATCCGCCTACGGGATCGAAAAGGATTCCGTGATCCTTCTGGAACAGCTCCGCACCATCGACAAGCGGCGTCTGAAGGATAAGGTGTGTCATCTGGACAGTGCTATGCTTGATAAGGTGAATCATGCGCTTGAGATCAGTCTGGAACTGACTTTTTAGGGAAACATGAGGAATTTTGACCGGTTTGTTTTCTGATTCTTGACGAAATCTTTCATAAGTGCTATATTAAACCGAGTTGCAATTATGTAAAACGGTACCCAAAATGAGCAGGGCACGAAAGAAAATATACGGTAACAAGGAGAGGAAGATACCATGTCAGGACATTCAAAATTTGCCAACATCAAACATAAGAAAGAGAAAAATGATGCCAAGAAGGGTAAGATCTTCACAGTCATCGGCCGTGAGATCGTTATGGCAGTAAAGGCCGGCGGCCCGGATCCTGCAAACAACAGCAAGCTTCGTGATGTCATCGCAAAAGCAAAAGCGAACAACATGCCGAACGATACGATCGATCGTGGAATCAAGAAGGCAGCAGGTGCGGATTCTGCAGACAGCTACGAGAAGGCTGTATATGAGGGATATGGTCCGAACGGTGTTGCTATTATCGTAGAGACTCTTACAGATAACAAGAACCGTACTGCAGGTAATGTACGTAACGCGTTTACCAAGGGTAACGGAAGCATCGGAACACAGGGATGCGTATCCTTTATGTTCGACCAGAAGGGCCAGATCATCATCGATAAGGAAGAGCTTGAGGATGAGTGCGGCGAGATGGATGCGGACGAGCTGATGATGACAGCTCTGGATGCAGGTGCTGAGGACTTCAACGAGGAAGAGGACAGCTTTGAGATCATCACAGCACCGGACGATTTCAGTGCTGTACGTGAGGCTCTTGAGAAAGCCGGAATCCCGCTTGTAGAAGCACAGATCGCCATGATCCCGCAGACCTATGTGGAGCTGACGGATGATCAGGCTATCAAAGATCTTCACAGAACACTGGATCTTCTTGATGATGACGACGACGTTACTGACGTATGGACAAACTGGGACGAATGATCTCTGAATAGAAAGTAATATTTTGCATATAATACCTCCAGAATTTCAGATTCCGGAGGTATTTTTTTATGGAAAAACAGAGCGAAGAGAGAAAACAGAAGGAACTGGACCGGGAAGCGAGCCAGAACGAACAGATCCGGGAAACCGGGCAGGCAGTGCTCGATGGAAATTCCCGGAAGCATAAAGTGGAGCTTCTGACGGTGATCGGGGAAATCGAAGGTCATGAATCCGCGCCGTCTCACAGCAAAACAACCAAGTATGAGCATGTACTGCCAAAGCTGGCTCTCATTGAGGATGATGAGGAGATCGAGGGACTTCTGATCCTTTTAAATACGGTAGGAGGAGATGTGGAGGCAGGGCTTGCCATTGCGGAGATGATCGCGTCTCTGAGTATCCCTACGGTTTCCCTGGTGCTGGGCGGGGGACATTCCATAGGTGTACCCATGGCGGTATCAGCAGATTATTCCTTTATCGTGCCAAGTGCTACCATGGTGGTCCATCCGGTGCGCCAGAACGGAATGTTCATCGGCGTAGCGCAGTCCTACCGCAATATGGAAAAAATCCAGGACCGGATCATTGCCTTTGTATCCGGACATTCACATATCACGGCAGAACGGATGGAGGAGCTGATGCTAGATACCTCCCAGCTTGTAAAAGATGTGGGGACTATGCTGGAGGGTGAGGAAGCGGTAAAGGAAGGACTCATCGATGAAGTAGGAGGGATCCGGGAGGCACTGGACCGATTGTATACCCTTATCGAAAGGAAAAAAACACAGAAATAACCAGTTTTGTATGTGGCTTTTGATGATATTAGTTGCATAAGACTAACATGGTTGCGCTGTGCTGTGGTAAAGAATTTTGACAGAAATTGTAAATCTACTCTTGTCATATGCTGATTTTTAGCGTATTATTAATAAAGGTTTATAATTTGCGCGAGGAGGAAGACCATGTATAAGGTTTTAAAAGCTGAAACGCTGGCAGCTAAGATCCATCTTATGGTTGTGCATGCACCACGTGTTGCAAGCCACTGTCTGCCAGGACAATTTATCATTGTGAAACTTGACGAAAAGGGAGAAAGGATCCCGCTTACCATCTGCGATTACGATCGCGAGGCCGGTACAGTTACCATCGTATTCCAGGAGATCGGAGCATCTACCATTAAGATGTCCGCACTGAAGGCGGGAGATTCATTCCGTGATTTCGTAGGACCTCTGGGATGTCCGTCTGAGTTCGTCCATGAGGATATCGAAGAACTTAAGAAGAAAAAAATGGTATTCGTAGCCGGTGGTGTCGGTACCGCACCTGTTTATCCGCAGGTTAAATGGCTCCATGAGCACGGCATCACAGCGGATGTTATCCTTGGTTCCAAGACTAAGGATATGGTTATCCTTGAGAAAGAGCTTGGCGCTGTTTCCAATCTTTATGTTACAACAGATGACGGTTCCTATGGCCGTTCCGGTATGGTAACAAAGACTCTTGAGGATCTTGTGACAAACGAGGGCAAGCATTATGACGTCTGTGTAGCGATCGGACCGATGATCATGATGAAATTTGTCTGTCTTCTTACCAAGAAGCTTGGTATCCACACAATTGTCAGCATGAACCCGATCATGGTTGACGGAACCGGTATGTGCGGCGCTTGTCGTCTCCAGGTCGGTGATGAGATCAAATTTGCCTGCGTAGACGGACCGGAGTTCGACGGACATCTCGTTGATTTCGATCAGGCTATGAAGAGAAGCCAGATGTATAAGACCCAGGAGGGCCGTGCATTACTGAAGCTTCAGGAAGGCGATACCCACCACGGTGGATGCGGACATTGCGGAGGTGACAACTAATGGCAGATGCAAAAATGTTAAAAAAAGTTCCTGTAAGAGAGCAGGATCCGAAGGTACGTGCGACAAACTTCGAGGAAGTATGTCTTGGATATAATCAGGAAGAAGCAATGGAAGAGGCACAGAGATGCCTTGGCTGTAAGAAACCGAAATGTGTAGAGGGATGTCCGGTATCCATCAATATTCCGGGATTTATCGAGCACATCAAAGAAGGCAACATGGAAGAGGCTTACAAGGTGATCGGTTTATCTTCCGCACTTCCAGCTATCTGTGGTCGTGTATGTCCGCAGGAATCCCAGTGTGAGGGACAGTGTATCCGCGGTAAGAAGGGCGAGGCTGTTTCTATCGGTAAGCTGGAGAGATTCGTTGCAGACTATGCTCTGGAGCATGATATCAAACCTGCAGGAGCAGAGGTTAAGAACGGACATAAGGTTGCAGTGATCGGTTCCGGTCCATCCGGACTTACCTGTGCAGGTGACCTTGCAAAGGCAGGATACGATGTAACTGTATTCGAGGCTCTTCATGAGCTTGGCGGTGTTCTTGTTTACGGTATTCCAGAGTTCCGTCTTCCGAAGCAGAAGGTTGTTAAGAAAGAGATCGAGAAGGTCAAAGAGCTTGGCGTTAAATTCGAGACAAACGTTGTCATCGGTAAATCCACTACCATCGATCAGCTGATCGAGGATGAGGGCTTTGAGGCTGTATTCATCGGTTCCGGTGCAGGACTTCCGATGTTCATGGGTATCCCGGGTGAGAATGCAAGCGGTGTATTCTCTGCAAACGAGTACCTGACAAGAAGCAACCTCATGAAAGCATTCGATGATTCCTATGATACACCGATCGCAGCAGGCAAAAAGGTTGCAGTTGTCGGCGGTGGTAACGTTGCCATGGATGCTGCAAGAACAGCGCTGAGACTTGGTGCTGAGGTACATATCGTATACAGAAGAAGTGAGGCAGAGCTTCCTGCACGAGCAGAGGAAGTTCATCACGCTAAGGAAGAGGGCATCATCTTTGATCTTCTTACAAATCCGAAGGAGATCCTCGTTGATGAGAACGGCCACGTAAACGGTATGAAGGTTGTCAAGATGGAGCTTGGTGAGCCGGATGCATCCGGAAGAAGACGTCCGGTAGAGATTCCTGGTTCCGAGTATGATATGGATGTAGATACTGTCATCATGTCTCTTGGTACTTCACCGAACCCTCTGATCTCTTCCACAACCAAGGGCCTTGACATCAACAAGAGAAGATGTATCGTTGCCGAGGAAGAAACCGGTAAGACATCCAAGGACGGCGTATATGCCGGTGGTGATGCCGTTACAGGTGCAGCTACCGTAATCCTTGCCATGGGTGCAGGTAAAGCTGGTGCAAAAGGTATCGACGAATATCTGAAAAATAAATAAGCAGAAAGTCTGTTTATAAACAGATCCTCCGACTGTGTTTTCTGATGCAGCCGGAGGATTTTTTTTCTTGCAGATCAAAAAAAGAACATTTGTTTGAAACTTTTGCCAAGTGAAGATTGTAAGTTTTACTCAGTTATGCTATAATGTGTTGGAAAAAATTTAAGAAAAGGAAATATCATTATGTCAGTGATACATGCGATTATATTGGGAATCATTCAGGGAATCACCGAATTTCTGCCGGTGAGCAGTTTCGGACATCTCTGTGGAGTGCAGGATCTTTTGGGCGGTACCAGAGGCTCCGGTGTGCTTTTTGAAGTGATGCTCCATCTGGGAACTATGATAGCTCTGATCCTTGTTTTTCTGAAGGACATCAAGAAGATCGGGATCGAGCTGATCGGAATGATACTGGATCTGATCGGAAATGCCAATATTTTTCTCTATAACCGTAGGACTGGGAAAGAGCTTACCTACGCAAAGATCATAAGCGGAACTTACCGGAAGCTTACTGCCCTGATCATGGTATCCACCATTCCTACAGTCCTGATCGGATATCAGTGCAAACGACTTGTTGTGCGAAGCGCATCCTCACACATGTTTTCCGGGATCGGAATCCTTCTTACAGGTGTGATCCTCCTTGTTGTGGACTACAGTAATGTCAATGGCAGCAAGGGAACAAAAGAAACCAGCTTCGGAGATGCTATGTGGATGGGTATCTGTCAGGGCCTTTCTGTGTTTCCGGGACTTTCCAGGCTTGGACTTACCATGAGCGCAGGACTTTTCTGCGGCCTCGGACGGAAGTTTGCAGTGAAATATTCGCTGCTGATGAGCATTCCGGCTGTGGTGGGAGCTTTTTTTGTGGAGATGGGAGAGTTCACTTCTGTTCATATGACTGTTGGCCAGGGATTTACTTATGTTCTTGGAATGATCGTGGCCGGGATCACAGGCTATCTGGTGATCCGTTTTATGCTTAAGCTTTCGAATCAGGTCAGACTGCGTTATTTTGCATTTTATTCTTTTGCAGCCGGAATCCTTATTCTGGCAGCGAATTATATTTGATATCAACTGGGAGGAGTCTGACAATGGCAGCTTCAAAAACGACAAAAAAAAGAAAAAGAAAACCTGCGGCGAAGCAGCAGCCTGTCGGTAACCGCTTTCAGACAGAGATCTTGATCCTTGTGATGTTTGCGGCCTGCCTGATCCTGATGATCAGTGCATTTGGTATGGGAGGGATCGTAGGAAATGCCATCAGTGCCGTATGCTTTGGCATCATGGGACTTTGTGCATATATTTTCCCGATCCTGCTTTTTGCCGGAGTTACGTTCCTGATCGTGAACAATACCAACCGCCTTGCCTACAAAAAGGTACTGGCGGGCGTGGTATTTTTTGTGTTCCTCTGCGGCTTTCTTCAGCTGATCACAGAGGGCTATACGCCAAGTACCACGTTTTCGGATTATTATTCACTGAGTTCGGAATACCGTACCGGCGGTGGAGTATTCGGTGGTGCAGTATGTATTTCCACAGCATCCGCTTTTGGCGTTGTGGGCGGAACTGTGATCATCGTTCTGGTGCTTCTTGTGTCTCTCATCATCATAACACAGAGATCCTTCTTCGGATTTATGAATAAGATCTTGGACTTTTTTACAGATGCAGCAAGAGAGGGCAGAGAAGCTTATCTTGAGGGACAGCCGGACAGAGAAAAGCAGAAGGAGCTTCGCAGAAAGATCCGTGCGGAAAAAAGAGCGGAGAAGATCCGCCGGCTGGAAGAAGAGCTGGAGGAAGAAGAACTTGCCCTTACAGAGAAAGATCCGGAAAATATCTCAAAAAAACAAAAGAAAAAAACAAGAAGATCGCAGAAAGAAAGACAGGCTGCGGTGAAGGCGAACCGGGAAGGAGAATTTAATCTTCCTTCTTTCCTTGATGAACAAAAGGCTGTACTTCCGGCAGATACAGATCTGACAGAAGAGGATCCAGGGCTTGATGAGAAACCGGAGGAGCATGCTCAGCCGCTGGAATTCCAGATCCACCGTTCACAGTCCCAGCCGGCCCGGGAAGAGTCGGAGGAGCCGGATTTCGAAAGAGAAATGCAGGAAGCCGAAGAGGAGGATGCTTATTCCGGCTACGAGGATGTAGATATTCCCGAGATGCAGCAGATCCTGCCGGCAAAGACAGCTGTAGCAGCAAAAGCTTCCCGGGAAACAGGAAAGGCAGCTGCTCCCGCTGAGATAAAGGAGGATCCTCAGCCGGAAGCTGAACAGAAAGCATCCCATCAGCCCTCCAGAAACCCGAAGTCATCTCAGACAGAGATCGAGCATGGGATCAGAAATATCCAGCATGAGATCAGCCAGGGAGAAGCTCCGGAGAAGAAACCATATCAGTATCCGCCGCTGAAGCTTCTGAAGCGCGGAGATGGCAGATCTCAGGGAGATTCCGATGCACATCTGCGCAAAACAGCGCAGAAGCTTCAGGAAACCCTGCATAATTTCGGTGTCAATGTAACCGTTACCAATGTGAGCTGCGGACCTACCGTTACTCGCTATGAGCTGCAGCCGGAAATGGGTGTGAAGGTCAGCAAGATCGTTGGTCTTTCCGATGATATCAAGCTGAATCTTGCTACACCGGATATCCGCATCGAAGCACCGATACCGGGAAAGGCAGCCGTGGGGATCGAGGTCCCGAACAAGGAGAACAGCCCGGTCATGCTGAGGGATCTTCTTCAGTCAGAGGAGTTTAAAAATGCAAAATCCAAGCTGTCCTTTGCAGCAGGTAAGGATATTGCCGGAAAACCGGTAGTGGCAGATATTGCCAAGATGCCGCATCTTCTTATCGCCGGAGCAACCGGCTCCGGAAAATCCGTCTGCATCAATACGCTGATCATCAGCATCCTTTATAAGGCTACACCGGATGAGGTGCGTCTGATCATGATCGATCCGAAGGTGGTGGAGCTCAGTGTATATAATGGGATCCCGCACCTGTTCATTCCGGTGGTCACAGATCCGAAGAAAGCGGCCGGTGCGCTGAACTGGGCTGTTTCCGAGATGACCAGTCGTTACAATGCCTTTGCGGAATATGGGGTACGTAATCTTGGAGAATATAACAAAAAGGTTGCCAATATGCGGGTCCCGGAGGGAGAAAAGGCACCTGAGAAGATGCCGCAGATCGTGATCATCGTGGACGAGCTTGCGGATCTTATGATGGTTGCGCCGGGAGAAGTTGAGGATGCGATCTGCCGTCTGGCCCAGCTGGCACGTGCAGCAGGTATCCATTTGATCATTGCTACCCAGAGGCCATCGGTCAATGTCATCACAGGTCTGATCAAGGCCAATATGCCGTCCAGGATCGCATTTTCCGTATCTTCCGGTGTGGATTCCAGAACGATCCTGGATATGAACGGTGCCGAGAAGCTTCTTGGCAAGGGCGATATGCTGTTTTATCCTCAGGGGTATCAGAAGCCGGCCAGACTGCAGGGTGCTTTTGTTTCAGATGAGGAGGTCAGTGCAGTCGTAGAATATGTTTCTGACAAAAACCAGGGTGCTGTTTATGATACCTCCATCGAGAAGCAGGTCAATACAGCCGGTGTCCCGGGAGGAGCCGGCGGCGGTGACAGAGATGTCTATTTTACAGAAGCCGGTAAATTTATCATTGAGAAGGAAAAGGCCTCCATCGGTATGCTCCAGCGTATGTTCAAGATCGGATTTAACCGTGCGGCAAGGATCATGGATCAGCTTTGTGACGCAGGAGTGGTAGGTCCGGAGGAAGGAACCAAGCCAAGGAAGGTTTTGATGTCAGCAGAAGAATTTGAGAATTATCTGGAGGAGAACGGCGGATGAAAATAAGTATCCTGACAGTAGGGAAGATCAAGGAAAAATATCTGCGGGATGCCATTGCGGAGTATTCCAAGCGCCTCGGGCGTTACTGCAAGCTGGAGATCATAGAAGTGTCCGACGAAAAAACACCGGATAATGCCAGCGAAACAGTAGAAGATGCCATTCGGAACAAGGAAGGGGAGCGTCTTCTTAAATATATCCGGGATGATGCGTTTGTGATCACTCTGGAGATCGGAGGCGAACAGCTGACCTCTGAGAACTTCGCACGGAAGATCAACGAGCTGGGAATACGTGGGACCAGCCATATCCAGTTTGTGATCGGCGGCTCTATCGGTCTTGGAAAAGAAGTACTGAAGAGATCAGACTATGCTTTAAGCTTTTCGAAGATGACATTTCCTCATCAGCTGATGCGTGTGATCCTTCTGGAACAGATCTACCGTAGCTATCGTATCATCAGCGGAGAGCCCTATCATAAATAATATCATACTACATATCTGCAAATATCTTGACAATTTTCGGATATGTAGTATGATAAAAAAAGAGTAGCACTCGGAGCTTAAGAGTGCTAATAATCACAGAAAGAAGGAAATGAATATGGCATTAAAACCAGTTGCAGACAGAGTTATCGTAAAATATTTTGAGACAGAAGACAAAACCGCATCCGGCATCGTACTTCCGGAAAGCTCCAAGGAGAAAACCCAGCAGGCAGAGGTTATCGCAGTAGGTGGCGGTAAGGTCGTAGACGGTAAAGAAGTACCGGTACAGGTAAAGCCGGGCGACCGTGTGATCTACGGAAAATACACAGGAACCGAGATCAAATATGAGGGTGAGAAATATCTGGTGATCAACGCTGATGATATTATTGCCATCGTAAAAGACTGATGAAGAATTTTTATCGTAATTTTCTGAAATTATGCTCCATGCTGGTGCTGCAGAATGTAGTGACCTTAAGTGTCAATCTTGCGGACAACATTATGCTTGGAGCCTTCAGCGAAACTGCATTATCCGGTGTGACCACCGTAAATCAGGTACAGTTCGTCTTTCAGCAGCTACTTATGGCGCTGGGAGACGGACTTGTCATATTCGGAAGTCAGTACTGGGGAAAGAAAGAGACAGAGCCGGTAAGGAAGATCGGTGCCTGGGCCATGCGCACAGGCTTTTTTATTGCCCTTATGCTGTTTATCCTGGCCAGCCTTTTTCTAACACAGCTGCTGGGGCTTTTTACAACAGACCAGACGATTATCGAAGGCGGTCTTTCCTATCTGGCGATCATCCGGTTTACTTACTTTTTCTTTGCGGTGACGCAGATCCTGCTTGCTACACTGCGCTGTGTGGAAATTGCAGGGGTTGCCTTCGGGCTTTCGGTAATGACTTAAGTGTAGTAATGGTAGGAATGTCCTATCAGATGCCGACAAACGGTGGTATCATCCGGGGAAGCGGAAGCATTGCCTATTCCATGAAGGTGGACCTGATCAGTACCTGGGGGATCGTGATCCCTCTGTCCATGTTTATGGCATTTGTGGTTAAGGCATCTCCGGCAGTGGTGGTATGCTGCCTGAATGCAGATCAGATCTTTAAATGTGTGCCTGCATTTTTGAAGTGCAATTACGGACACTGGATCAAAAATATGACGAATTAAGGAAATATATATAGATCAGAGGCAAGATACAGAAAATTTATCTTGACGCCTGTGTGATCTGTATGTAGAATAAATACAAGCTTTAACGAAATGCAGTAAAAAAATCTCTGAAGAGCCAGGGACAGCTTGACAAAGGTAATATGGTATAGTATTATTTTACCTATATCATATTAAACTGGTGGGAAAAGAGGAATACTCACTGAAACACAGGAGGAACAGGAAATGAGAAAAAAAGTACTGGCAGCGCTTCTGGTAGCTGCAGTGGCAGGAACAACTGTTATGTCAGGAATGACTGCTTTTGCAGCAGAAACAGAAGGAACCAAGGCGGAAGGCGGAAATATTACCATTGCAGAAACAGCAGATCCGCAGAACATCAATCCGCTTTATGTTGTGGATCAGACAAGCTTCGATATGATGCAGGCACTGTACAGCCCGTTTTTTGAGATCGTGAACGGAGAGATGTATTACGGAAACGGACTTTGCGAAAGTGTAACAGCCAATGATGATGCCAGCGAATTCACACTGAAGCTCAAAGACGGACTGAAATGGCATGACGGTCAGCCGATTACAGCCGATGATGTGGTATTCACCATGCAGGTGCTGGTAGATGAGAAGCAGAATGTTCCGTATTCTTCTTACGGATACGTTAATGACAAGGCAGTAGAGGCAGAGAAGGTTGATGACCTTACAGTCAAGATTTCCCTTGGATCATCTTCCGCAGGATTTCTTGGTGGACTGAGCCAGGTTTACTGTATTCCGAAGCATATTTATGACGGCGTGGAGAATATCGGAGAAAGTGATCTCAACAATGAACCGGTGGGAAGTGGTCCTTTTAAGTTCGAGGAATACAAATCCGGAGAGTATTATAAAGTAACAAAATTCGATGACTATTTTGATGATGTAAATCTGGATTCCATCACCTTCAAGATCGTAAAGGATTCCAGCTCCGCCAATGCGGCACTTGCAAGCGGAGATCTGGATGCACGTCTGATCAGCGCAGATGATTACGATACCGTCAGTGCTTACGATAACGTAAACATCAATACCTATAATTCCGGACGTGTCAACGCCATGTTCATGAATGAGCTGAACGAAGATCTTCAGGATGTAAAGGTACGTCAGGCGATCGCATACGCACTGAATAAAGAGGAGTTCTGTCAGTTTGCTTTCCTTTCCGAGGATTATGCAGAGCCTGCAGATTCTATTTTTACACCGGATACACTCTACTATACAAAACCGGACAATACCTACGACAATGATCCGGCTAAAGCACAGGAGCTCCTTTCCGAAGCAGGAAAGACAAGTCTTTCTCTGAACCTGATGTATATCTCCACAGATAAGACAATGGAGAGTGAGGCTCTGTATGTACAGTCTGCCCTTGCCAATGTAGGAATCACCATCAATCTTCTTCCTACAGATGAGTCTACCTTCAAGAATAAGACAAAGGATACGGAGTGTACAGATTATGATCTGGTACTGAGCTTCTACACTCTGGGAGAAGAGCCGAGCCTTTATGCAGACATGAGTTCTTCCGTCAGCCGTTCCAACTATTCCAGGATCAAGGATACAGATCTGGATGCATTGTGGGAAGAGGGCAACAGTACTGCAGATGAGACAAAACGTGGCGAGATTTATAAGGAGATCCAGAATACGATCAATGATAACATGTATATCTATCCGATCGCTTATTCCAATGGTTTCTATGCGGTAAGTAAAGATTTCGGAGGCTTTGATGAATGTCTGTTAAAAACTATTTATTATGATTATTCCAAGATCTACACATTGGAGAAATAAATAATTTTATA
The DNA here is from genome assembly GCF_008680535.1 of Blautia sp. LMAG:36. Taxonomy (NCBI): domain Bacteria; kingdom Bacillati; phylum Bacillota; class Clostridia; order Lachnospirales; family Lachnospiraceae; genus Blautia; species Blautia sp. LMAG:36. Next base: position 193,051 of record NZ_NALB01000010.1, read on the forward strand.
GCGGATGAATACCGGAAACAGAAAGAGGCTGACGCGTTTTTGCGCCAGCCGATTTCCTGTTTTCGGGGAAAATAAAGGAGGTACATTTTGAAGAAGATCGTAAACCGTCTGATACAGTGTATTCTGACACTGTTTATTGTCTCTGTTCTCTGCTTTGCACTGACAAAAGCAGCGCCCGGAGATCCTGTCCTGACTTATGTGGAACCAAATATGAGTGAAGAATATATCCAGAACCTGAGAGAAAGCCTGGGACTTACAAAGCCTGTCTATGAGCAGTACTTTCTGTGGCTGGGAAGGATCCTTCACGGGAATTTCGGAAATTCCCTGATGAATAACCGACCGGTCCTGACACAGATGCTGGAGAGGCTTCCCGCAACCGTGATCCTAATGGGAACCAGCATGCTGCTTGGTTTTCTCATTGCCATTGTACTGGGCCTGTATTCCGGAAAGAATAAAAATGGTGTTCTGGATAAGATCACCAGCATGTTCTGTTATGTAGGTATCTCCATTCCTACGTTCTGGTTCGGTATCATGCTGATCTATCTCTTCAGTGTGCATCTCCATATCCTGCCAAGTATCGGTATGCATTCAGACGGCAACCGTTCCTTAGGAGATCTGATCCTGCATATGGTCATGCCCTGCGCAGTTCTGACCTTTGCAAATGCGTCACAGTACATCCGGTATTTAAGAAGCAGTACCATTACGGAAATGTCCTCCGATTATGTTATGGTGCAGAAGGCTTACGGAATGAAAGAGTCTGGAATCCTTTTCCGGCATGTACTGAAAAATGCCATGCTTCCTATGATCACAGTTCTCGGAATGAGCTTGCAGTCTCTGGTTTCCGGTGCCATTATCACCGAGCAGGTTTTTGCATGGCCGGGAATCGGTCAGCTGGCAGTGACCGCTGTTATGCAGTATGATTATCCCCTGATCATGGGAATCACCATGTTTACCGCGCTTCTCGTGGTGCTCGGAAATCTTCTGGCAGATATCCTGTATGCTGTCTTTGATCCGAGGATCCGCAAAGCAGGATGTTAGGAGGTAAAGGGACATGAGAGAAAATATCTGGAAAAATATCAAACTTGGTTTTAAGACAAATAAACTTGCAGTGGTAGGTGCAGCAGCGATCATCCTGCTGGCACTGATCTCCATTTTTGCCTTTTTGTATCCGGTAGATCCCAATGCCATCAGCGCCACAGAGCGACTGAATGCTCCATCCATGGCTCACCTTTTCGGTACGGATGATATGGGACGGGATTATCTGGCTCGCTGTATTTACGGAGGAAGAGCATCCCTTCTGGTGGGCTTCCTTTCCATGGTGCTTTCTACAGCCCTTGGTGTGATCATCGGTTCCATCAGCGGTTTTGTGGGAGGAACGGTGGATGCAGTGCTGATGCGTCTGGTGGATGCACTGATGAGCCTTCCGACATTCCTGATCATGATCGTTATGAATGCCTTCCTGAAACCGGGACTTCAGAACATTGTCCTGATTATCGGCTTTCTGACCTGGATGAACATTGCCAGGATCGTCCGTGGCGAGACCATTTCCCTGAACGAGAGAGAGTATGTCATCTATGCAAAGATCTCCGGACAGAAGAAATTCTCCACCATTGTACATCATATCCTGCCTAACATCATGCCTACCATTATCGTGGCTGCAACCATGAACATTGCCAATGCCATCCTGATGGAATCTGCACTGAGCTTTTTCGGCCTGGGTATCCAGCCGCCTACGGCTTCCTGGGGAAGTATGCTGAGCAATGCACAGCGCTATATCCAGCAGGCACCGTATCTGGCTATTTTCCCCGGAATCCTGATCCTGATCACGGTCGTCAGCTTCAATTATCTGGGAGAAGTATTAAGAAAAGTATTCGAGCCCAAGTAAGGAGGACATTTACATATGGAAAAATTACTGGAAGTAAAAGATCTGAAGGTGTCTTTCTTTACAGACCTTGGAGAGACACAGGCAGTAAAAGGTGCAGGCTTTGCCATCGGTGAGGGGGATTTTTTCGGGATTGTAGGAGAGTCCGGAAGTGGAAAAAGCGTGACCACCAAATCCATTCTCCGTCTCGGACCATCCAACTGTAAGATCATGGGTGGTGAGATCCTGTTCCGGGGAGAAGATATCCTGAAGAAAAATGAAGCAGAGCTCCGTGAGATCCGCGGTGGTGAGATCGCCATGATCTTTCAGGATTCTCTTTCCGCACTGAATCCGGTTTACACTGTTGGCAATAAGATGGTAGAGCTGATCCGGCGCCATACCAATATGAACAAAAAAGAAGCAAAGGCCCGGGTGCTGGAGCTTCTCACAGCCGTTGGCATCACAGACCCGGAAAAGGCTATGAACAGCTATCCCCACGAGCTTTCCGGCGGTATGCGCCAGCGTGTGATGATCGCCATGGCCATGAGCAGTGATCCGAAGGTTCTGATCGCAGATGAGCCCACCACAGCCCTGGATGTTACGATCCAGGCGCAGATCCTTCATCTGCTTCTGGAACTTCAGAAAAAAAACAATATGAGCATCATCCTGATCACCCATGATCTGGGCGTTGTAGCGCAGACCTGTAAACGGGTAGCTGTCATGTGTGGTGGCTACGTGGTGGAAGAGGGAACTGTAGAAGAGATCTTTCTTCATCCGGGACATCCCTATACACAGGCACTGATCGCAAGCATGCCGCGGGTGGGAGGTACCTTTGAACAGTTTCTGGAGAGAGATCTTTCGGACGGAAACGGTAATCTGTGTCCCTTCCTGAATCGCTGTAAATATGCGGACAAAACCTGTGAAGCCTGTCTTCCGAAATATTATGAGGCTTCAGAGGGACACAGGATATTCTGTCACAGAAGGGAGGAGAAGAGATGAGCAAGCCCTTAATTGAAGTAAAAGATCTGAAAGTATATTTTAAACAGAAATCTCCGAAGCTTCTGTCCTTTAAGCCGGGCATACTGAAGGCTGTGGATCAGGTAAGCTTTTCGATTGAAAAGGGGAAAACCTTCGGTCTGGTAGGAGAATCCGGAAGCGGAAAATCTACCATCGGAAAGGCAATCCTACGTTATCATAAACCCACAGGCGGTGAGATTTTTTATGAAGGAACAGAGATCGGAGCCATGGGTGAAAAAGAACTGCTTCCATACCGCAAAAAAATGCAGTCCGTTTTTCAGGATCCCTATTCCTCTCTGGACCCAAGCCATACAGTGCAGGATATCATCTGTGAGCCTATGGAGATCCATAAAATGTACACGCAGAAAGAACGTAAGGAGCGTGCAAAAGAACTGATCCGCGTGGTTGGCCTCAAAGAGCAGGATCTTCTGAAGTATCCTCATGAGTTCTCCGGCGGACAGCGTCAGAGGATTTCCATTGCAAGAGCACTTTCCGTACAGCCGGAATTTGTAGTCTGCGATGAGCCCATTTCTGCGCTGGATGTTTCCCTGCAGGCCCAGATTGTCCAGATGCTTCAGGATCTTCAGGAAAAATACGGGCTGACCTATCTGTTCATCAGCCATCAGCTGCAGGTGGTCCAGAAGATCTGTGATGAGATCGGGGTGCTTTATCTTGGAAATCTCATGGAGATCGCAGATGCAGATAAGCTCTATTCCAATCCGCTGCATCCTTATACAAAAATGCTGATCTCCTCGATTCCGATTCCTGACCCGAGAGTCAAAACTCTGGATCAGATCGTTACGGATACCGGAGTACAGTCCAGATCTATCGGGGGCTGCCGCTTCCATAACCGCTGTCCGTGGTGTGAGGAACGCTGCAGACAGGAAACCCCGGCACTTCGTCAGGTGGAGCCGGGGCATATGGTAGCATGTCATAAATATCAGGAAAAGAAATAATCATAAAATACGGGAAGGTAAATAAAAAAGTGGACAAAAATATATATAAAAACTATCTGGCGATCCTCCGTGAGGAGATGATCCCGGCTATGGGATGTACAGAACCGATCGCTCTGGCCTATGGTGCGGCAAGAGCAAGAGAGATCCTTGGGAAAGAGCCGGAGCGTATCGTAGCAAAATGTTCCGGAAATATCATCAAAAATGTGCGTTGTGTGATCATTCCCAATTCCGGGGGATTAAAGGGAATTCCTGCAGGTGTGATCCTTGGGGCGGTAGCAGGAGATGCTTCTCTGGATATGGAGGTTCTTTCCAAAGTCGATGAAAAGGGCAGGGCACGCTGCCGGGAACTTCTGGAGGCAGATATCTGTAAGGTAGAGCTTCTGGATACGCCGGTGGTCCTTCACATTATCATCGAAATGTATGCCGGTGAAGATACCGTCAGCCTGGAGATCAAATACGACCATATCAACGTGACCAGGATCAGCAAAAACGGGGAAATCCTCCTTGATGCAGACAAAGCTGTGGAAGAAAAGGAAGAGACGGACCGCGGCCTGTTAAATCTGGAGGATATTCGGGAATTTGCGGATACCGTAGAGCTTTCCGATGTAAAGGAACTTCTGGATGCGCAGATCAGAAGCAATATGGCCATTGCTCATGAGGGAATGACCGGAAAATACGGCCTGGGTATCGGGCGCGTGATCCGTGAAAATTATTCTCATGATATGCTCACCAGAATGAGAAGTCTTACTGCAGCAGCTTCCGAGGCACGTATGGGTGGCTGTGATATGCCGGTTGTCATCAATTCCGGAAGCGGAAATCAGGGAATTGCATGCTCTGTTCCGCTGATCGTCTATGCAAGAGAGATGGAGCTGCCGGATTACAGCCTCTACAGGGCCCTGGTGTTTTCCAATCTCCTCACAGTCTATCAGAAGCAATATATAGGGAAGCTGTCTGCCTTCTGCGGGGCGGTATCGGCCTCCTGTGCAGCCGGAGCCGCCATTACCTATATGGTAGGCGGAGATATTTCCCTGATCAAAAAAACGATCGAGAATACCCTTGCCAATATTCCGGGAATCATCTGTGATGGGGCCAAGATCTCCTGTGCTGCCAAGATCGCAGCCTGTCTTGACGCAGCATTCCTGGCGCATCATCTTGCCATGAACGGGCAGTCTTATGCACCTTATACAGGAATTCTCCAGGAAGAAACCGCAGAGACCATCAGCTGTGTGGGACAGATCGGAAAAGACGGCATGAAGGAAACAGACAGAGAGATCCTCAAGATCATGCTGGAGCATTGATCCACATCGGAAACGGCACAGATTAAACAGAAAAGGTTGGATTTATGGACAACGAATTAAGAATTGCAATACTGATCGATGCAGATAATGTATCAGACAAATACATCAAGATCATCGTGGATGAAGTGGCAAACATCGGCATAGCCACCTACAAACGGATCTATGGAGACTGGACCAGTGCACGGCTTTCCTCCTGGAAAAAGGTTCTTCTGGAGGATTCCATCATTCCTATCCAGCAGTACAGCTATACCACCGGAAAAAACGCCACCGATTCGGCGATGATCATTGATGCCATGGATATTCTGTATTCCGGAAATGTGGATGGATATTGTATTGTTTCTTCGGACAGTGATTTCACCCGTCTGGCAGCAAGACTCCGGGAATCCGGAATGCTGGTCCTGGGTATGGGAGAGGAGAAGACGCCGAAGCCGTTTATTTCCGCATGCAACCAGTTTAAATATCTGGATCTTCTCTATCGCAACCAACAGGAGGAAGAGAAGAAGGAAGATCTGGCTACTGCAGCAGAAGCTAAAAAATCCGGAAACAGCAGTAAACAGAGCAGCTCCGGCTCCAGGAAGAACAAAGATCTCAAGCGGGTGCGCAAGGCCATTAATGCCATCATCGAGAAATTTTCTGACGAAGAGGGATGGCTTTCCTCCGGACAGCTGGGCGATCAGCTTGGGAAACGACTTCCGGATTTTGATGTGCGTAATTACGGATATTCCAAGCTGACCCCCTTTATCAAATCTCTGGGAAATTATGAGACAGGCAGGATCCCCACAGGAAGCGGAGGGAGAAAGCAGATCTATTTCCGGATGAAGGAGGATAAACAATGAAGAATTATCTGGCACCTATGGAGGGCGTAACCAACTGGGTTTACCGGAATGCATATCATGACTGTTTTTATCCCATGGATAAATACTTTACTCCCTTCATCACTGCCAAGCCCAATAAACGTCTCAGCAGCAAGGAGATCAAAGAGGTATCACCGGAAACCAACGGAGATCTTCCGGTGATTCCCCAGATCCTGACCAACAATGCGGAGGATTTTGTGAAAACAGCGCATATCTTTCGGGATGAATACGGACACAGGGAAGTAAATCTCAATCTGGGATGCCCCTCGGGAACTGTCACAGCCAAGGGAAAGGGGGCCGGTTTCCTGGGCGAGCCGGATAAGCTGGAACGTTTTCTGGATGAGATCTTCGAAAAGACCGGGATGGAGATCTCCATAAAAACGAGAGTGGGAACGGATTATGAGGAAGACTGGGAACGGCTTCTTGAGATCTACGGCAGATATCCGCTGAAGGAGCTGATCATCCATCCACGCCTCCTGAAGGATCATTATAAGGGGATTCCCAGATATGGACTGTATGAGGAGGCAAGGGAAAAGCTGAAGGTTCCTCTGGGATATAACGGGGATATTTTTTCAGTGGAGGCTTATCAGGAAATCCGGGAGAAATTTCCGGATGCAGACAGCGTCATGTACGGAAGAGGCCTGATCGCAAGGCCCTATCTTCTGGATGCTATTATGCAAAAAGAAGACAGAGAGGATCACCGGGAAGAATACCGGAAAAAGCTGCGGCAGTTTCATGACCGTCTTTACCGGGATTATCAGGAACATCTTTCAGGAGAACGAAATGTACTTTTCCGCATGAAGGAATTGTGGAGTTATATGGCACCGGGCTTTACCAATTATGCCAGATATCTGAAAAAGATCAAAAAATCCCAGCATTTTGGTGACTATGAGGCGGCAGTTATGAGCCTTTTTGGAGAACAGGAGATCTTAAAGGTATGAACAGTATAAAAGAAAAATTTGATGAATTTATTTCCCAGTATCCCATTTTTGAGTATCGTGTGCTGGATACAGGGGATATTAAAGTACAGTCACGTGTGCGTACGATCTGTAAACAGGAATGTGAACGTTATGGGAGCACATGGGCCTGTCCTCCGGCAGTGGGAGAGCTGTCAGAATGCGAAAAGAAGATCCGGAGCTATCCGAAAGCAGTTTTCTTTTCCAGCGTTGCGGAGGTATCGGATATCATGAACATGAAGGAGATGCTTTCCACAAGAATGGAACACGAAGCGCTTACAGAGAAGGTACGTGATTTTCTGGAGGGAGAGGGCTACGAGACCTTTACACTTTCCACGGAATCCTGTGACTTCTGTGAACGCTGTGCCTATCTGGACGGAAAACCATGCCGTTTTCCGAAGCATATGCATCCATGCCTGGAAAGCTATGGCGTGGTAGTCAGTGAGATCGTAGAAAAGGAAGCTATGGAATACAATCTGGGTGGAAATACCATTCTCTGGTTTTCCATGGTGCTGATCCGCAGATAAAAGACAAAAAGCAGATACAGCGAAAGATACATAAGAAGAAATCCTCCGGCATAGATTAATGATAAAAGCCGGAGGATTTTTTTAATGAGAAAAATGTCAGCTTTTCTGGAACTTCCCGGGGAACCGGCATTTCGGGAGGTGCAGGTGATACTTACGGGAAAACGCCGGGCAGTGATCGAAAATTACCGGAATATCCAGAGCTATACAAGGGAGGAGATCCTGATACTGACACCTTCCGGCAGACTTGTGATCCGTGGGAAAAACCTTGTGATCCCCTGCTACACAACCCTTGAACTATGTATCCGCGGGCAGATCGAAAGCATTACGCTGGAGGAGGGAAATAAGTAATGGTCCCAGGTTTTGTACGGGTTTCTGTCAAGGGACAGCAGTGTCAGCGGTTCGTGAACCTTTGCAGAGGCAGGGAAATGGATCTGAAAAGGATCATCCGCACCGGTGAGACGGAGCTTCAGCTCACCATGAAGGTAGCGGATTTTCTGCAGCTCTCGCCACTGCGGAGAAAAACAGGGGTACATATCCACATCCTGAAAAAAAGAGGACCTTTGTTTTTTCTGCTTTTCTGTAAAAGAAGAAAAATGATCCCCGCGGGGTTTTTGGCAGTTTTCTGCCTCCTTTTTTTTCTGTCAGGCAGAGTATGGAACGTTGAGATCCGGGGAAATATTTTAAATCCCACACCCCAGCTGATGAGCTTTCTGAAAGAGCAGGGGGTCTGTTTCGGAGTATCCAGAAAGAAGATCAGCTGCAGTGCACTTGCAGCTTCCCTGCGAAGAGAATTTCCGGAGATCACCTGGGTGTCTGCCGGATTTTCGGGAACGGGCTTGCGTTTTGAGATCCGGGAGGGAACTGCCGGAGAAAAAGCAGAGCCGGAAGAAAAATCCTGCAGTCTGTTTTCAACTCTGGACGGTGTGATCGATTCCATGGTCACACGGCAGGGAACTCCTCTTGTCAGGGCCGGGGATGAAATAAAAAAAGGCCAGGAACTGGTTTCCGGGATCGTGGACATCACCGATGACAGTCAGGAGGTTATCCGCTATGCATATGTTCAGGCAGATGCAGATATTTACATCCGACATACCATTGCCTATTACGATACCTTTCCGTTGGACATAGAGAAAAAGGTATGGTCCGGTAAAAAGAAAACAAGGCTTTTTTTTCAGCTGGGAAGCTGGTTTCTGGACTTTTCCTCTCCTCTGAAACAAAATGAGGAACGCCTCGTCAGCCGGGAACCTCTTTTCAGTATCGGGATTTTTCGTTCTCCTGTTACCCTGGGGATCGCTGCGATCAGGAAGTACGAAGTACAGAAAGAGCAGCTGACAGAGGATGCCGCAAAAAAACAGGCCATACAAAGGCTTTATGCCTATGAAGAAAAATTAATAGAAAAAGGGGTTCAAATATCTGAAAATAATGTTAAAATAGAAATAAATCACCAGGACTGCGTCAGCAGAGGCACTCTTACCGTCATTGAACGGACCGGAAGAGAAGCCCCCACAGAAAAAAAGACGCAGCCAAAAGAAAGGACACCAGAGGATGGCTAGCAGCATTATCGAATTATATGTGGATGTGCCGGCAGACCGCCAGGCGAATATTTTTGGACAGTTTGACGAGCATCTGAAGCTGATCGAACGTACTCTGAACGTAACCATGATCTTCCGTGACGGTTCTCTTAAGATCCTGGGAAGCCAGGAGGGAGCCACACAGGCCAGGGCGATCGTGGAGGAACTGAACACACTTGCGGGCAGAGGCAATACCATCACACAGCAGAATGTGAATTACGCACTTTCCCTTGCCATGGAGAAGATCGGCTCCGTGATGGAGGAGATCGACAAGGATTTTATCTGTAATACCATACAGGGCAGACCCATCAAGCCCAAGACTCTCGGACAGAAGGATTATGTGGAACAGATCCGTAAGAAGATGATCGTGTTCGGCGTGGGACCTGCCGGAACCGGCAAAACCTATCTTGCCATGGCTATGGCAGTAACTGCTTTTCGCAATGAGGAGGTTTCCAGGATCATTCTTACCAGACCGGCCATTGAGGCAGGCGAGAAGCTGGGATTCCTTCCTGGCGATCTCCAGAGCAAGGTCGATCCCTATCTGCGTCCTCTTTATGATGCATTGTATCAGATCATGGGCGCAGACAGCTTTGCCAAAAACATGGAGAAGGGGCTCATCGAGGTTGCCCCTCTTGCCTATATGAGAGGACGTACACTGGATAATGCCTTCATCATCCTGGATGAGGCGCAGAATACCACACCTGCCCAGATGAAGATGTTTCTGACCAGGATCGGCTTCGGTTCCAAGGTGATCATCACAGGAGATGCATCCCAGAAGGACCTTCCCAGGGATGCCACGTCTGGTCTGGATGTGGCGATGAAGGTGCTGAAGAAGATCGATGACATCGGATTCTGTCAGCTGACCAGCAAGGATGTTGTACGTCATCCACTTGTACAGCAGATCGTACAGGCCTATGACGATTATGAAAAAAAACAGAAGCCTGCCAAATCCAGGAAGGATGACAGGTATGCTGTGAAAAATAAGGAGTACAGAAGATGACCATAAATATCGAATATGAGACAGATCAGGAGTTAGGCATTGACTATGCTGCCCTTGCATCCCAGGTTGCGGACAAGGTTCTTGAAATGGAAAAATGTCCCTATGACGGACAGGTCAATCTTGTCCTGACAGACAACGAGGAGATCAAGAGGGTAAATACGGAATTCCGGAATATCCAGGCTCCTACGGATGTGCTGTCATTTCCTATGATCCCCTTTGAGACACCGGCGGATTATTCCATTGTGGAAGAGGATGAGTCCTATTTTGATCTGGACAGTGATGAACTCCTTCTTGGAGATATCATGATCTCTGTACCTAAGGTTTTTGCCCAGGCAGAGGAATACGGACATAGTGTGACAAGGGAATTCTGTTTCCTGGTGGCACACAGTATGCTGCATCTTCTGGGCTATGATCATATGACAGAGGATGAGGCAAAGGTCATGGAAGCCAAGCAGGCAGCGGCACTGAAGGAGCTGGGGATCAACCGCTAGACGGGCTGTCCCACGGAAAAGCTAAGCGGAAAACTCTTCCGCTTTAAGAAAAGGAGGTAATATATGAGAATGAAAAAGACAGGTATCCTGGCAGGTATCACAGCTGCATGCATCTGCATTGCCCAGACTGTTCCCGCTTTTGGGGCAGGGCAGGATCTGGTAGGCTTTGTCCCCAATGAGGAAAAGCAGGAAGAAACCCAGGTAAAGAGCTATCTTACCGGCGAAAATGTTCCGGAGAGCATTGGACGGAGAAGACCGGTTGCCGTGATGATGGGCAACAACAGTGTCGGAGCTCCCCAGAGTGGGATCGGACATGCCGGTGTTGTCTACGAAGCGCCGGTGGAAGGTAATATTACCCGTCTTATGGGCATTCTCGAAGATTACGATGAGCTGGAACGGATCGGTTCCGTTCGCAGCTGCCGTGACTATTATCTCTTTTATGCCAACGAATTTAATGCGATCTATGCTCACTACGGACAGGCTGCCTATGCACTGCCTTATCTGGAGCAGCATGTGATCGATAACCTTAACGGGATCCAGATCGGCAAGCTGGCTTTTTTCCGCACAACAGACAGGAAGGCACCTCACAATGCCTATACAGATGCCAGCCATCTTCAGGCAGGCATAGATGCTATGGGATACAGCCAGGAATATAAAGAAGAATATACCGGACATTATCTTTTTGCAGAAGATGGTACAGAGACTGTACCGGATGGGATCACAGCCAGCCTTGTGAAGCTGGATAATTTTACTGACAATCATCCCTGGTATGAATACGATGAGGAGACAAAGGAATATAAGAGATTCCAGTTTGGCAAGGAACATGTGGATCAGCTGGATAATGAACCGCTTACCTGCGACAATATCATCCTTCAGTATTCATCCTGCCCGGCCTACGATGGAAACGGCTATCTGAATATTGATGCCATTTCCGGCGGCGAGGGCAAGTTTATTACCAGAGGCAAAGCTATTGATATCCGCTGGGAGAAGGATTCTCCATGGGGGATTACGCATTATTACGACGGAAATGAACAGGAGATCCGCCTGAATCCGGGTACTACCTGGGTGGAGATTGTACAAAATGACAGGATTGATTCCGTTACTTATCAGTAAGACTAATATACAGGTATCAGGAGAAACAAAAAACATGAACGCAAATTACAGGGAACGACTGAAAGACAAGAAACGCATCGTTATCAAGATCGGATCATCATCACTGATCCACGCAGAAACAGGAAGACTGGATTTCCGTAAGCTGGAGATCCTGGCCAGAGAGCTCAGTGACCTTCATAACCAGGGGAAAGACGTAGTGCTGGTATCCTCCGGAGCCATTGCGGTAGGTGCAGCTGCACTGGGTATGAAGGGAAAGCCGGCAGAGCTTGAGAAAAAGCAGGCATGTGCAGCTGTGGGACAGGCCAGACTGATGACCATTTATCAGAAGCTTTTCGGGGAATATAATCAGATGGTGGCACAGATCCTGATGACCAAGAATACCATGGTCAACAATACCAACCGCAGGAATGCCCAGAATACCTTCCAGCAGCTTCTGGCAGAAAAGGTGATCCCCATTGTAAATGAGAACGACTCGGTATCCTCCTACGAATTCCAGAACCTGGTAAAATTCGGAGACAACGATACCCTTTCATCCGTGGTTGCTGCACTGATCGATGCGGATCTTCTGATCCTCATGTCCGATATTGACGGTCTTTTTACAGACGATCCCAATTCCAATCCGGATGCACAGTTTATCGACATTGTAGAAAACATGGATGACAATATGCGTAAGCTTGGCAAATCCTCCACAGGAAGCAATGTTGGTACCGGCGGAATGGCGACCAAGCTTACCGCTGCGATCATCGCCACTGCGGCAGGGGCGGACATGGTCATTGCCAACGGAAACGACTTCCACAACATCCACAGGATCGTGGAAGGCAGGAGCTGCGGAACATTATTTGTAGGAAACAAGAAGGAAGAATTCTTCCTCATTGATTATATCGAAAAACTGCTTTAAGGAGAGTATCATTATGATGGACAATATCAAGATCGACAGGATCAACGCGCTGGCACATAAACAGAAAAGTGTAGGTCTTACCGAGGAAGAAAAGGTGGAACAGGCGAAGCTTCGGAGAGAATATCTGGATGCAGTGAAGGGGAACCTCCGTGCGCATCTGAATAATATCGATATCAAAGAAAAGGATGGCAGCATTACCAATCTTGGAGAAAAATATGGAAGAAAAAAAGGAAATTAGAAAAAAGATTTTCAAAACCAGAAAAGAACATACCGATGCCTGGATCCTGGAAAACAGTCTCCGGATCACAGAGGCCCTGACACAGCTTCCGGAATACCGGAATGCAGAACGGATCATGGCATACGCAGATTATAACCATGAAGTGATCACACGCTATATCATCGAGCAGGCCTGGAAAGACGGCAAGGAAGTGGCAGTGCCAAAGGTTTTCGGAAAGGATATGGTATTTTACAGACTGACCGATTTCAGTCAGCTGGAATCCGGCTACTTCGGGATCCCGGAGCCAAAGGAAGACGGAGAAACGGTTTCCTGGGAAGAAGCCATGATGGTCATGCCCGGGGTGGCTTTTGACGTGAATTGCAACCGGGTAGGCTATGGCGGCGGTTTTTATGATCGCTTTCTGGAAAAACATCCGGAGGTCTGCCGCGTTGCAGTAGGATTTTCCTTCCAGATCCTTCCGGAGGTTCCCACAGAGCCTACGGATATCCGTCCGCAGGTCATTGTGACGGAAGAGAATATATACCGCGATGCACAGTAAGATATTGCTGTAAAGACAGAAAGAAAGGCAGGAATATTTGGAAATGAATGAAATGCTTGAAAAACTGGGACAGAATGCGAAAGATGCGGAGACAGTCCTTCGAAATCTTTCCACAAATGACAAAAATAAAACCCTGGAAGCTGTGGCAAAGGCTCTTGTCGCTCATACCGATGAGATTCTGAAGGCCAATGCCCTGGATGTGGAAAACGGCAAAAAGAATCAGATGCCGGAAGGACTGATCGACCGTCTGATGCTGACACCGGAGAGGATCGAAGGAATGGCAGACGGACTTCGTCAGCTTACCGGTCTTGAAGATCCCATCGGGGAAGTTACCGGTATGAAAAAACGTCCCAACGGACTTCTGATCGGGCAGAAACGTGTTCCCTTAGGTGTGATCGGCATTATTTACGAAGCACGTCCCAATGTTACCTCAGATGCATTCGGTCTTTGCTTCAAAACCGGAAATGTCGTGATCCTGAAGGGTGGAAGCGACGCGATTCATTCCAATACTGCCATTGTTAACTGTATCCGTGAGGCATTAAAAGCCTGCAGCATTACCGAGGATGCTATCCAGCTGATCCAGGATACCTCCAGAGAAACGGCTGCGGAATTTATGAAGCTGAACCGGTATGTGGATGTACTGATCCCACGTGGCGGAAGAGGACTGATCAAAGCAGTGGTAAACCAGAGTACGATCCCTGTCATCGAGACCGGAACCGGAAACTGTCATATCTATGTGGACGAGACTGCAGATCTTCAGATGGCAGCGGATATTGTGATCAATGCAAAGACCCAGCGTGTGGGTGTATGCAATGCATGCGAGTCCCTTCTTGTAAACCGTAAGGTGAAGGATGATTTTCTGCCGGTATTGGCCGGACGCCTTAAGGAGAAGCATGTGGAGGTCCGTGCAGATGAAGTGGCAAAGGCTCTGATGCCGGGAGCAGTTCCTGCAACAGAAGAGGACTGGGGAACGGAATATCTTGACTATATCCTTTCTGTAAAGGTAGTGGATTCCGTGGAGGAAGCCATTGCACATATCAATAAATATAATACAAAGCATTCGGAGGCCATCATTACCAATGATTATACCCATGCCCAGAAATTCCTGGATGAGGTAGATGCAGCGGCAGTTTATGTGAACGCTTCTACCAGATTCACCGATGGAAACGAATTTGGATTCGGTGCGGAGATCGGAATCAGCACCCAGAAGCTCCATGCAAGAGGCCCAATGGGACTCCTTGCACTGACCACCACCAAGTATATCATTTATGGTAATGGACAGGTACGTCCGTAACACAATAAAGTAAAGCGGGTTTTTCGGTCCGCTTTACTTTTTTGAAGTGTTGTGCTATACTTTTTGGTAATTGGATTTAAAAAGACTAACTCATAACAGGAGGACTTATAAATGAAAAAAAAGCAGCTTTTTGCAGTCCTGCTTGCAGGTTCCATGACTGTTGGAATGGCACCTGCCGCAGCGTTTGCCGCTGAAGATACCGGAGCGGTAACAGAGGCAGAAGCACCGACTGCAGACGAGAATACAGAAACACCAGATGACGGAGCGGCTGTGGATGACCAGTCACAGAGTGAAGCCGACGCCCAGGCAGAGGCCGAAGCGCAGGCAGCGGCTCAGGCTCAGGCAGAGGCCGAAGCCCAGGCAGCAGCCCAGGCCCAGGCAGAGGCCGAAGCGCAGGCAGCAGCCCAGGCTCAGGCGGAAGCAGAGGCACAGGCAGCAGCTCAGGCTCAGGCGGAAGAGGCGCAGCAGGAGCAGACGGAAACTGTAACAGGAACAACAGTAACCGATGAAGCTGGATTAGCAGCAGCTATTGCGGCAGCTCCTGGCATTGACATTAATAATGTTAATAAAGACAATCTTACGACGATCGTTATCAGTGGAACAGTTCAGATTACGACACCAGTAACGATTCCGAAAGATAGAGGTATTTTGATCGTTGGAAAAGATGATACATCCATGATACAGCGTGCAGCCGGCTTTACTGGTAATCTGTTTGACGTAAGCGGTGCACTTTATATGCTTGATAATAGCGATAGCACACTTGTTGTTGATGGTGGCTCTGTTAATGGTGTACAGGCAGCAGGATCTTTGATTCATGTAGCCAGTGGCGCAAAATTTTCAATGTCAACAGGCATCACGCTGACTAATAATAAGGTCGTAGCAGATGCAACAACAGCAGATACAACAGCGGCAGCTATTTTTAATGAAGGTGGAATCGTTCATATTTCAGGTGGTACGATTGAGAATAACAGTTCAGACAAAGGTGCTGTCTATAGTACAGGAAAAGTTTTTATTGAGAAAATTGAAAAGACAGCAGAAACAGAACCGATTATCTCTAAAAACACAAAAGCTGATGGAACAACACCTGCCAATATCATTCTTGCTGGAGAAGGCCAGCTTGCTGTAAACAGTGCTATAACAAATCCTCAGATTGGATTTTATGTAGAAAATGCTGAAGAGAGGCTGCAGAATTCATCTGCGGTAATTGTAAAGGGTGATGACTGTTCTGATAGCGATTATCTACAGGCACTTAGTGTACTGGCTGGAAAATATGAAGATGTTAATTATAAAGTTAATCCAGAGAATGGTCAGCTTGTTTCTAACAAACCAACAGTTAATATTGATATCCCTACAAGTGAAGAAGCAAATACTGTTTCTGTAACCTTCACATCTGATAAAGCAGGTACATATTACTATAAATATGTTGCAAAAGGTGCGGAAGCTCCGACTATCGAGAAAGCTACAGAAGGTGGAACGGTTAAGGCAGGAGAAACCACTTCCCTGAAACTTACCAAGGTCACAGACAAGACTATTGACCTTTATATATGGGTAAAAGAAAGTGAAAGTGGTAACGACATTGTTGGTGAAGGTGTAAAGAAGGATATTGCAGTAACCCAGGCACAGAATCCAGACAATCCGAAACCGGCAGCACCAAAGGTTACTAAAATCAGCGCAGAAAGTAAAACTGCAACAACTGCAGAAGTAGTTCTCCAGTCTGATAAGAGCGGTAAATGCTATTATAAATGTGTGGCAAAGGGAGCGGATAAACCTTCCATTACAGCTAAAGATAATTATGTCGCGATCACTGAAAAAAAAGATTTTAAGATTGATCTGAAAAACCTGAAAGGTGATGCGATTGATCTCTATGTGCAGGTAGTAGCGAAAGATGGATCAAAGACAGCAGTGACCAAGATTGCAACTGTTACTTTGAAAAAAGAAACAGCTAAAACACCTGCGAAGATTTCCAACATAAGTTATAAATGGAAGAGCCATACATCTGCTACCGTAACTATGCGTTCTGATAAAGCTGGTGTATACTATTATAAATGGGTAAAACGTGGTTCCAAAGCTCCGACAGTTGATAAAATGAGCAAGGGAAAAAATGTTTCTGCAAATAAGGATTTCACGATCAGTTTGAAAGATTTGGATGCAAATAATGCAATTGATGTTTATGTGTGCATCAAAGGAACTGATGGAACTGTAAGTACACCAAAGAAGATTGCATTGGATGAAGCTATGCGTCCGGCAAATGTTAAATGGATTGCATTTGAATGGACCAGTCATACATCTGCAGTTGCTAAATTTGTAACTACTAAATCAGGTAAACTGTATTATGCATGGGTAACTCGGGATGAAGCTGGGAATTCAAAGATACCAGATATCTATAATTCCGGGAATTCTATAGAAACCGGAGCAGATAGAGAAATTTCAATTTATCTTAATGATCTTGATCCGGATAATGCCATTGACCTTTATGTTCGTTTTAAAGATAATAATGGAATAGAGACAGTTCCGTTAAAGCTAAATCTTAAAGAAGAGAACCGTCCTGCAGAAGGACATAATCCTAAATCTTATAAAGTTTCTGATAGTAGGGTATATGGCTTAGATGATCCACTAGAGTTTTATCCAAATACATTTTATGAATTTAGGGTAGTTGGTGCAGGAACAGATAATGATAATCCGGGAGAACAGGATGTTAAATGGGTTCCTCTCTATTGGAGTACATCTGCTAATCCTAGTGATAGTCAGAAACATAGTGCATGGAAGATTGGTTCCGCCAAGGGAATCAACAAAGACGCTACATACAACCTGTATGTATTCTTCCAGAAATACGTCTACACCGGTGGTCAGTGGCAGCAGACAGATACTATTGAATCTGCGGTATATCAGTTTAAATCTGCAAAACTGACACCTACCGGAACTCCGGGAGCAGATGGTTCATATGGCGGCGGTCAGACAGGCTCTGATCCGAACGCAACCATAACAGGAGAGGCATCCGCAACATCCTCCAATGGAGGCAACGGAACCAGATCTAAGAATGCAGTATCAACAGCCGATAACTCACCGATCGGAACCATGTCCGCACTGGCAGTGGCATCACTTCTTGCAGGTGGATATGTGATCGTGAGAAGAAGAAAAAAAGATATTTAAACGCACAATAGCCAAAGTAGCATAAGAAATAAAAAAATCACCGGTTTTCCGAAAGAACAGGAGAGCCGGTGATTTTTTGTAAGGATAAATTTACAGATTTTTTTTCTTATAGATAAACCAGGAAGCTGCAATGCTGAATGCAATTAGATAGACTGTCAGGATCAGGACACTGAGGTAATTGACTCCACCGCCGGAAGCAATGGTACGGATCAGATGACTGGTCTGTGACAGTGGAAGAGCAGCTACAAAATTCCCAAGAAAGCCCGGAATCTTCTCTGTAGAGAAGAAGGTGTTGCACAAAAAAGCCATTGGCATAATGATATAATTGGAAAAACGAGGTACATCCGCATGGTTTTTGGCAAGGAAAGAAACCACAACACCGATGGCTGAAAATACAGCACCGTTGAGGAACATCACCAGCAATGACCATCCGTTGAACACAAGACCGGTTCCGATCGGCATGGTCAGAAGAAGGATGATTCCTCCTGCATAAAGCCCGCGGAGACTGCCTCCGATGATCTGTCCGGCAATAAACTGCCACAGAGGTGTCGGAGATATCATAACCTGGTCAAAGGCTTTCTCATAAAGACGCTGCACATTCAGATTCTGTGCGATAGCATTAAAGCTTCCGTTCATTGTAGTCAGTGAAACTACACCAGGGATCAGGAAATTCAGATAAGGCTCTCCATGTGAGGAGGTCTGGATCCCCATTCCAAAAACGATCAGATACATCAGCGGCGCGATCATGGCCGCCAGCGTGATCTTATAGAAATCCCTTCGGAACTCCACCCATTTTTCCCATAAAATAGTAAGTATTCCCATGATAATTCATCGTCCATTCTGTTAAATTATAAGATAACTGTGGCTGACGCCGGCTTATCGCTGCATCAGATGCCTGCCTGCGCGCTCCACAAAAACATCCTCCAGAGTTGTCTCACGAAGGGTGCACTGTCCGTCCAGAGAGGACAGAAAAGAGATGGCCTCTTCCCGACTGTGGAAGTAGTGGCTTTTTGCCCCTTCCGGTGTTTCCTGATCTACGGTGTATTTTCCCAGGCCGTCGATCAGGCCCGATGGAGTATTGATCTCCTCCAGCTTTCCGTGATCCATAAGTGCTACCCGGTTGCAGAGAGACTGTGCCTCTTCCATATAGTGGGTTGTCAGAAGAATGGTCAGATTTTTTCCGTTCAGCTGACGGAGAAGATTCCACATCTGTCGTCTGGATAGCGCGTCCATACCTGCAGTGGGCTCGTCCAGAAGAAGGATCTCCGGACTTGTGAGAAGTGCCCGGCATACCATAAGCTTTCGTTTCATACCACCGGAAAGCTTCCTTACAGTCCGCTTGCGGAAGGGAAGAAGTCCACAGAAATCCAGAAGCTCTTCAGTTTTCCGTTTGATCTCTTTTCGTGGCATGAAATAAAGACGGCCCTGATATTCCATGATCTCGTCCATGTTCATATCCTGGCGCATGGAATATTCCTGCGTGATCACGCTGATCTTGCGCTTCAGATCCGGTCGGTTGCGTCCAAGTGTCTGCCCGTCAATGAGGATTTCGCCCTCTGTGGGCAGGAGCAGAGTGGAAAGCAGACTGATCGTGGTGGTCTTTCCGGCACCGTTGGGTCCCAGCAGACCGAAAAATTCGCCGGTTTCTATGCGAAGATCCAGAGAATCCACAGCCGTAAAACTGTCGAATTTTTTTGTGAGATTTTTTGTTTCGATCATCTCTGTTCATTTCCTTTCGTTTGTATGCAAATTTCACTCTATTATACTGGAAAAGAAGAGACATTTCAACAACTCTGAGATGTTCTTTACAGAAAAGGGGCGTTGTGTTATAGTGATACGAAGGAAAAACAGAAAACGGAGAGAAAACCATGAAACACAGGATGAGAACAATAATGCTGCTTCTTCTGACTATGCTGCTGCTATGCCCGATACAGGTTCTGGCTGCAGGTGGAGAGAACGCAGTGAAGACAGATCTGGAGGACGGAGAATATTCCATACAGGTGGAGCTGGAAGGCGGAAGCGGAAAGGCCAGCGTTTCTTCCCCCACATTGATGCTGGTAAAAGAGGGGAAGATGTATGCACGGCTCCAGTGGAGCAGCTCCAACTATGATTATATGATCGTAGATGGGGAAAAATATCTCAATGAGAGCGAGGAAGGCAGAAATTCTGTTTTTACTGTCCCGGTAACTGCCCTGGATGATAAGATGGAAGTGATCGCAGATACACTGGCCATGGGCGCCCCGCATGAGATCGATTATACGCTGACCTTTTATGAGGCTTCCATTGGCTCCAAGGGCCAGCTTCCTCAGGAGGCAGCGAAAAGAGTGGTTGCAGTTGCGCTGGTGATCATCATCGGCGGCGGTATCCTAAATTATTTTGTAAACAAAAGGAATCGGTGTTAAACCGGTTCTTTTTTTATGCCCTTTCGCATAATATACATAATAATGAACATGTATAAAGACGGAAGGAAGGGAACATCATGGATACAGTACAGGATAAAACCTACGAAGCAATTTATTATTCACTGTGGGAGGCAGCCAGGCGTTACAGCAGCTTTACGCAGTTTCGAGTGATCGGAAAAAGCCACGATGACCGGATGATCCCTATGCTGGAGATCGGACAGGGAGATGCCTGTATTTTCTGTGTGGCCGGTTTTTCCGGAACGGATGGACAGATGACGGACAGGCTTACCAGGATGGCACTGGAGCTTTGCAGAATATATGAATGCAACTGGACCGTGGACGAGCTTTATGAGGTAAAAAAGCTCCTGGATCAGACCAGGCTTTGTATCATACCGGTGGTCAATCCGGATGGATATGAGATCTGCCGGAAGGGCTACAATACTGTGCGAAATCCCATTTTCCGTCAAATGCTGAAAATGCAGGATGTTCCCTGCGATGAATTCGAGGGGAATGCAAGAGGAATGGATACTGCAAGGAATTTTCCTACTACCTTCTGCAGCAGAAAAAAGATCCATCAGCAGCCTGCCAGTGAAAATGAGACACGTGCATTGATCCGGATCTTTCAGGAATACGGAGGACGTGGCCTGCTGGTTTTCTGCGGATATGGAAAAAAGGTGGTTTATTATCGGCGGGATCAGAATTTTTCCACAGGTCAGAGATGCTACCGTCTTGCACGCCACTTAAAAAAATGTACCAGGGGAAAGCTGGAGCAGCTGGCAATAGAACGAGAAGCGCAGAACGGGCGAAGGAGCACAGGCAGGCCGGAACAGTATTACGGAGAAATGATCCGCCAGCCGGCTTTCCGGATCGAATTGCCGGTAAATTCCGGAAATAAAGAAGAGGAAGAACGGGAAATCCGTGATCTGATGCTGCTTCCATTAGAATATATTTACTCTCTGGTACAGCTGTAAGAAAATTTGTGTTGTGAGGATGCAGGGTCTGTCAGCTTATGAAAAATAGGGTGACAGACATACCCGCTGAGAAACCAGTGTCGAATCCTGTCGGACGAATTTGATTGACTTCCGGATTTGTGGACCCTATAATAATATCATCTGAAACAAATCTTTTTTAACAAATGTCGCAGGAATCCTTCACCTCTGTAAGTAATGAGAGGAACTGCACATCTGAGCATATCTGCTCGAATAATTTCCATTCAGTATTTTTGCTGTATTATTATTTTGCTTATGCTTGTCCTCACTTCAAAATCTGTGCGTTTAAGTGATGGGAGCATGTTGTGAATTGCCATATTAACTGCTATACAGGGAGGACTTTTTTATGGCTCAATTTATGTGGGGCAGGTCTCCGCCGGAATTTTCCTGATATCCGAACAATGTTTCTTTCCCTGCAGAGGGAAGTGATCATCAAATATCGTATGTAGAACAGAATACAGGAATGAAAATATTTTTTCGATGTATCGGCAACACAGTTCTGGGACTGATGCTGGTGATGGCATTGGTGCTTCTTATTCCTGGACTTTTCGGGATCCGGCCCTATGTGGTCTATTCCGGATCCATGGAACCTGAGATCCCAACCGGAGCTGTGGTTTTTACAAAGGAAGGAGAGTTTTCTCCGAAAAAGGGAGATATCATTACTTTTCATAACGGAGATACCGT
Source organism: Blautia sp. LMAG:36 (assembly GCF_008680535.1). NCBI lineage: Bacteria > Bacillati > Bacillota > Clostridia > Lachnospirales > Lachnospiraceae > Blautia > Blautia sp. LMAG:36. The sequence goes on from NZ_NALB01000010.1 coordinate 214,888, forward strand.
TGTCACCCATAGAGTGGTTAAAAAAGAAAAGGATATCTTTATCACAAAAGGTGACGCCAACAAGACAGAAGATCCTGTTCCCGCAGAGGCGTCACAGATCATCGGGCGGGTAGTCTTTCACCTGCCTTATCTGGGCTACGTGATCCATTTTCTGAAAGCCCGGATCCCTTTTGCCGCAGTTTGCATAGCGGCATGTCTGTCAGTACTCTTTGATCTGGCATATACCCCAAAAAAGAAAAAAATACAGGGAGGAATTTAATCATGATGAAAAACAGAAAACTGGTAAAAGGAATCGCACTTGCTGCTGTGATCACTGCACTGGCAGCCGGAGGAACAGCTGCATATCTCACGGATTTTGAAACGGCAACCAACAGCTTTACCGTAGGAAAAGTGGATATCGACCTGGATGAGCCTAACTGGAAACCGGAGGACAATACAGATCTGGTTCCTACTCAGGTGATCCGGAAGGACCCCTATGTAGCAAATAAAGGAGTAAATGAAGCATTTGTCTATCTGGAAGTTTCTGTTCCGGTCCGAAATGTGATCACGGTAGCCAAGGATGGTACCAGGAATGCGCTTGCAAAAACAGAGCTGTTCAGTTTCACCAAAAACAAGGACTGGACACAGCTGGAGCGGACTGAAGTGGGGCAGAATATGGTCTACACCTATGCATATAACCACATCCTGAAGCCGGGAACAAAGACTACAACTCTTTTTGATACAGTAACCTTTGCCAATATCATCGAAGGTCAGCTGGATACACAGCAGATCGATATGCCGGTACGGGCTTATGCGATCCAGGCTACCAATACTGGGGATGACAAGACTACGGTTCTGGAGCAGGCAACTGCTGCTTACCAGAAATATGTAAATCAGAATAAAGGACAGGCCGGTGGTGTCACGAAATGAATAAATTAAAAAGACCCGTTTTCCTTCTCCTGACAACAGGGATCCTGTGCGCAACAGGGACTGCGGCGTATTTTTCAGATTTCGAAAAAAAGATAAATTCTGCTGCAGTGGGGTATGTGACAACGGAGATCGAGGAAGATTTTCCGGATCCTACACCTACGCCTATGGAGAATGGTCCGTCCTACAGAAAAGAGATCCGGATCGGAAATTTTTCCGGCAGTGTGAAAGGGTTCCAGGCAGACTGCTATGTGAGGATGTCCCTTTCCTACTCCAATGACGATATCGGCAGAGGCGTGAAATTAACAGGTCTGGATACGGCAAATTGGGTGTATAACAGTCAGGACGGCTATTATTACTACCGGAAAAAAATATCTGAGGGTGAAAAAACAACTCCTCTGTGTACCGGATTTCAGATCGATTCCCAAAAGATCGATGATACTTACAAGGACAGCATTAAAGATTTTGAAATCAATGTTTATGAGGAAGCTGTACAGGCAGAAGGATTTTCAGATTATGAAAGTGCGTGGAGGTATTTTTCAGATCCGGTTTCTGCTCAGGCAGAAAGGAGGGGGAATGCTTGAAAAAACACCTTAAAGCCCTGCTGGCAGGTGCTGCTGTGGCAGGCAGTATCTTGGCGTGCACGGCTGCTTATGCCAGATTTTCAGATTCCGTGACAGTGACCAATCACATATCAGTGGGAGATATCAATATTTCTCTTCGGGAACTGGAAAAAAAGGACGGCCGAGAAATGAAATATCAGGATCGCCGGATTGTTCTTCCGGGAGATGAGATATCCAAGATTCCCAGGATCACCAATCACTCAGAGCCATGCTGGGTAAGGGTGAAGATCTCTTATACAGATGATCTGGAAGGTTTGGATGGTCTGGATGACAGGAATCTTACAGGAATGTCACCGAGATGGATCCGGAAGGGAGAGTATTTTTATTATACCAGGAAGCTGGAACAGGGAGACAGCGTGGATATTTTTACCGGTGTGACTGTACCATCCCAATGGGATGAATCCTACCAGGATAAGAAGCTGGGGATCACCATCGTGGCGGATGCTGTCCAGGCGGCAAATTTTGCACCGGATTTCCGTGCCATGTCACCCTGGGGAAATCAGAAGATCTTAAGATGTATCCACGATACCGATGGTCTTGTGGTTCAGAAAAAAAGTCCGGTGGATCTGAAGGTGGAGTTTGAAGGAAATGCGCACAAACTGATCGCGGCTCCGGAAGACTTTTTTTCCGGATTTTCCACGGCAATGCCGGGAGATGTTTTTCATGATTCTGTAGAGATCCGTAATACAACGGAGCATGCAGCAGAGATCTTCTTCCGCACATCACCGGAATGTAAATCGGTAAAGGATCAGGAATTTCTGAAAAAGCTGAAGCTGGTGATCACCATGAATGATAAAAAGCTGTATTCCGGGGATCTTCTGGCTGCATCTCTCAATAAGGCCGTGTCCCTGGGGGAATTTTCCAGCGGAGAAAAAGGAAACATGAGATTTGAGGTTACGGTTCCGGCAGAGTTGGATAATTTATATGCTCTTCGGGCAGCAGACGTGAAATGGATCTTTTCTGTGGAGGAGGATCAGGAGACGGCAGATACCAGCCCTGTTCCACGCCGGAATGGCAGGAAAGAAGCCACAGAAAGAGCTTCCGGAAATAACAGTTCTTCGGTAAGGACAACACCAGTGAAGACCGGAGATGAATCTCCTGTGATCCTGTTTGCACTGATAGCTGGTATGGCGCTGCTTACCTGCAGTCTGACGCTATGGAAAGGAGGACGAAAAAATTGAAAAGAAGAATGATCGGTGCATGGATGGCATTGATGATCACAGCTTCTTCTCTTGTGGTTTCGGCCAGTCCTGCAGCAGATATGAGTTCGGTATCAGCAGATCCGCAGCAGGAACAGACAGAACCGGAGGAAGAAGAGGAGGCCCCGGATATTCCGGTAACAGATCAGCCTGGGGAGGCTGAGATGCCGGTTCCGACAGCCTTGCCTGAACCGGAAACGGTGGAGGAAGCTTTTGAAGAAGGTAAAGATAATACTGAAAATGCGGACAGTGATGAGCTGATCGAACCGGAAGCTGTTTCAAAAGAAGGAGAAAATATAGCTCTGACAGAGATACCGGAGAAGACAGAGGATCCGGGATTTACTGTATTCACGGAAGAAAACGCGGAAATCCTTACAGGAGAAAGTGAAGAGGATCAGGAACTGATCCAGGATATCGAAAACGGAGAGATCATTGCTCTTTCTGCAGCACTTCCCGGGGAGTTCCGGGAAGCTGGCAGTGCGGAAGTAATCTCAGAAGGAGAGGATGCTATCGTAGCTACAGCACTTTCCCCGTCCCAGTATTATCTGGACAGCTGGACCAGGGTTTACTGCGATGAGATCTGGACAGCTGCCAATGATTTTCTTGGTTCCGGAAATAAAACTCGTATGGGATGTACGTATCGTTCTGTACATTATATTGATGATACAGGAAAGGAAAAGGTTTCACCTCTCTATTGCCTGAAAGCAACTCAGGATGGGTTGGACAGTATGACGCTGAAGAATGAGGCAGTAAAAGCACTGACTAATTCTGTGATCCAGAAGCTTTTGTACTTTGGTTACGGAGGACCGGGGGATCTGGGGACCGGATATGACCCTTCCTGCAGTCACATAGACTGGTCAAAATGGCAGAACCGTTATGTATTTACTCATATTGCGCTGTCAAAGGTATATTTTAATGACTGTGGATATGCCACAGCAGCAGAAGTAGAACATACAGGGATAAACCGCCTGATCGATAAGATCCAGACATTGACGATCCCTACAAGAAACAAAGCTGCCGTTTATGTTTCCGAAGACGGTTCCTGGGCAGCAGCATCCGGAAAGACGATCCCGTTAAGTGTATTTCGAAGCAGACCTGCAGGTTTTCCCTTTGTTCCGGACAGTATGAAGGACGGATTTCAGATGAGTACTCTTATGAAAGTAACAGATGGAGCAAAAGCAGGGAATGGGATCACCATAACAAGAGGAGCCGCAGAAAAATGGCAGCTGGCCTACTGGACGAGCGCAGCGGATTATAATTCACAGAAAACCAATCCCCAAATGATGTCGGGGACAAGCCTGAGCCTTAAGGATGGGGCATATTTTTTTCTGATCTTTCCGTTAAATGCATCTGCGACAAAGAAGTTTTCCTGTAAAATGCTGCTTCAGCCGGTTTCCTATATCCTGGTTGACGGAAGTGCCCAGGCAGGAAAAGATGGAGTACAGGATTTTGGCGCTTACGTATACCAGGGAACAAGAGGAAGCCTTTCGTTTTCAGTAAAGCCATCAGTTTATGGCAATGCAAAGCTGGTCAAGAAGGAACCCAACACGGGAAAACTGATCCAGGGAGCGCAGTACGGACTGTTTGCAGCAGAAGCTCTGACCTCCGGATACCGGACTATGTACAGTAAGGATCAGAAGGTTTCAACCGGAACAACAAACGCCGGTGGAGAGATCCTTTTTTCAAAACTGGTTCCGGGAAAATACTATGTGAAAGAAACGAAAGCCGCTGCAGGCTATAAACTGAACACCGCTATCAAAAATGTTACAGTAACCGGCGGAAAGACGACAACCGTCAGCGTAACGGATATCATGGATATCAGCGGAACAGTATCCATCAGAAAGAAAGACGGAAATACCGGCGATCCACTGGCAGGAGCTGAATTCACCCTGTATCAGTGGAGTAAAAAAAGCAAAGCCTACGTAACCTTAAAAAAACTGACTTATGATGGACAGAAACGTATCTATTATTCCGGGAAATTTAATTATACCGAAGACAATCAGGGAAAATTCCGTGTGCGTGAGACAAAATCTCCTCCCAATTACACCGGAAACTGGCAGAAGAATTTTACGCTGGATAAGCCGGGAGAAAAGCAGGAATTTCTGTTTGAAGCAGTGAACTACCAGACTGAAAAACGAAGGATTGAAGTTCGTAAGATCGATGCGAAAACCGGTGAGATCCTGAAAGGTGCGGAATTTACACTTTATGAATACAGTGCAGCAAAAAAAGCCTATAAAGAAAAAGGAACACTTCTGGATTATGACAGCTCCAGCGAACTTTATGTAAGCGGAGAACTTTTAAAGACATCGGATAATGAGGGAAAATATAAGATCGTAGAAACAAAGACTCCGCCCGGATATACAGGAAGCTGGGAAGAAGAGGTGGATATCTCAGATAAGGATGCACGCCTTTCCTTTGAAGTTGTCAATGAACAGGAAAAGGAATATACAGGGGTGATCCGTCTGAGAAAAACAGATATCTATACCGGGGAAGTTCTGGAAGATGCGGAATTTACCGTGCTTCAGTGGAATAGAGGGAAGCAGACTTACCAGAATAACCTGGGCGGGCAGAGCATCCTGAAGTTTGACGGAGAAACCGGATGGTACTCTACCGAAGAGCTGGTGCTCACAGATGACAATCAGGGAAGGTTCAAAGTAGTGGAAACAAAAAATCCGGAAAACTATACAGGCAAATATGAAAAGGAGGTAATCTTCCGGAAAAAAGAAAATACAGATACGGATACTGTGGATCTGAAAGCAGAGAATACTCCGGTAACACTTCCGCTGGGAAATATCACCATCATAAAAAAGATCAAAGAGGAGGATATTACCTGGGCTCATGGAAATCCAACCTTTTCCTTTGTGGCAGAAGGTACGGATCTATCCGGAAATCCTCACAGATATGAGGATTATGTGACCTTTACCAGAGGAAGCTATGAAACCGATAAAAATGGCTATGCAACATTATCGGTCACTCTCAGGAATATCCCGCTGGGGCAGTATACGGTCTGGGAAAAACCGGTACTACGCTACTATCTGAAAGATGTACGGGCAAATACAGAGAATGTCCGCATCATAAAAGGCGCTGCACCTGCATATGGTACAGATCCCCGGAAGATTGCTTCCGGTACGGCTGCTCTGACAATGCAAAACAAAAATGCATCGCTGACTTTTGTAAATGAGAAATCCAGATATGATCGATATTCCCATAATGACAGCATAAAAAATACCATACCCGTATCATTTTCCTGAAAAAATACAGAGGGGCAGGAGTAATCCTGCCCTTAGCTGCGTATTTTATATAGTAAAAAACAAACTGTAAAAAGAAATAAAAAAACTACATATATACCCAAAGATATGGTATACTTTTTTACAAATACTGTGAACTCAAGAACTCTCTGGGAGGTCGATGATGAAAACAGACGAAAAAAATCCCGTTTTTGATATTCGGGATACATTGGAAAAATACGCTTGCATTTATCGAAATACTACACTGAAGATTTTTCAGTACTGTCAGGAGACGGACACATATGAACGTCTGGATGAATACCTGAGACCTGTAAAAAATATTATGGATTTTAAGAACAGTGGACAGAAATACAGCAATGTTTATAAAGACGACTGGAAGTCTCTGACGGATTTTCTGACATCCCGGGAAGGCGGGACGATAGAAGTGCGGTGTATCAATAAAGACGGTAATGCGGGTCTTATGACAGTACGGGGATTTATAGCACAGGACAAAAATACCGGATATCATTATCTTATAGGAAGCTCCAGAGATATCACCAGGGAGAAGCTACAGGAAGAATTTCTTGAGGAACGTGCCCAAAAAGATCCTCTGACCGGACTGTATAACCGCTTTTTCGGAAAAGAACTGATCGATGAATATCTTGCATCCAGAAATCCCTATGCAGGATGCGGGATGATGGTGCTTGATGTAGATTATTTTAAAAATGTAAATGATACTTACGGACATATGTTCGGTGATGAAGTCCTGAAACGTTTTGCAGAGCTGTTTGTGGCTTTGTTCGACATCAATGATGTGATCATGCGTCTGGGTGGCGATGAATTTGTGATTTTTTTGAAGGACATCGGACATGCCACTATCATGAAAAAGGCAGGAAAGTTGATCCGGGAAGTGCAGAAACTCAAATTTCCCGGAACCACGTATCTGGCAACCTGCAGTGTAGGGATCTGCTTTCTTCCGGAAAATGTTTCCGGATATACATATCAGCAGCTCTTTGAAAATGCAGACTGGGCACTTTACCGGGCAAAGAAAAATGGAAAGAACCGCTATGCTTTCTGTGATAATCTGAGACATTTTGAGGATAAGACAGAGGAAAAGCAGGAATTATATGAAGGTGTTGAGATAGATGCCAGATATCTTCATAATGATATTGTTTCTACTGCATTTGAAATATTTGAAAAAATGAGCAGCTTTCAGGCTGCTATTGAACTTCTGATGAAAGTGATCGGTCTGAAATTCCGACTTAACCGGATCACAATCCTGCGTACTGAAGTGGCAGAGCAGAAAACAGACCGGATTTTTCAATGGGTTTCGGAAGAGGACTACAGACTTTTGATAGATGAGATCCATTTTTTTAAAAGTGATTTTATCACATTATTTCGCTATAACGATGAATATGGTACTGTGGTCCTTCAGGAGAACGATCTGGCTGATTATTCGGAACAGGGAAGAAAGAATGTGTTACAAGGTGGAGCAAAAACCGTAGTCTGTGCTGCCATGTACTGTGAAGGAAGCTATACAGGAACTATTGTATATGTGACCTGCCAGGAAAAAAGGCTCTGGTCCAGAGAAGATCGTAAGCTGCTGGGAGAAGTGACCAAGATCATTTCCGCGCATTATGCCAAGAGCCAGGCATTTAACAGTGCTTATCGTAGCATTGCTGCAGAATCCGGACGGGATCAGCTTACCGGATTGTCTTCTTTTTCAAGATTTCGCGAAAACGTGGAGAAAATGCTGATCGGAGGTTACGGGCCGGGACATGCAGTGATATATACCGATTTTGAAAAATTTAAACGTATCAATGCAAAATACGGATATCGTGTGGGAGATCAGATCCTGCGGCAGTTTTCCGAGTATGTGATAAGCACTCTTAAAACAGATATGGATGTATATTTTACCAGGGCGATCTCTGATCATTTTATCCTTTTCACTCCATGTGATATGGATGTTGATCCGGAAACAGCTGTTTTAAAGACCAATCAGGAGTTCTTACGGCAGATGAAAGAGAAATATCCGGATATGGAGCTCTGTGTCCGCACAGGGATCTATCTGATCACCAAAGAATGTGACAATGCATCTGAGGCGATCGATGCAGCGAATTATGCAAGAAAATATGCTGCTGGAAATTGTGAAACAGGTGTTAAGCTGTATGACGAAGAACTGAAAAAGCAAAGCGATGCAGAGTGAAAGATACAGGAATACGGACTGGAATCTATACTTTTTCAGAATTTCAGGAATAATCTTTCAGGAAAGCTTTTACAATAGAACAGAGATGTTTGCGGCAGGAGTGAGCTTATGAACAGAAGTGTTCCGGAAAGTCTTTTAATCTGTATTTTAGTCTTATGCCTGGCTCTGACACCCGTTGGTGTCAGGGGAGAAACGGAAGATAGTGGAAAAGCACAGAAGCTGATCGAAGCGCCGGGTGCAGTCCTTATGGAAAAAGAAACCGGTACAGTGATCTATTCCAGGGATCCTGACACCCGAAGAAGCCCGGCCAGTATTACAAAGATCATGACGCTGATCCTGATCTTTGATGCTATCCGTGAGGGAACCCTGCATCTGGAGGATAGCATTACCACCAGTGCTTATGCCAGATCCATGGGAGGGTCTCAGGTATTTCTGGAAGAAGGAGAAAAGCAGACTGCAGAAACCATGATCAAATGTATTGTGATCGCTTCCGGAAATGATGCCAGCGTAGCTATGGCGGAGCATGTTGCGGGAACAGAACAAGCCTTTGTGGAGAAGATGAACGAGAGGGCGAAGGATCTTGGAATGAAAAACACTCATTTTGTGGATTGCTGTGGGCTGACGGAATCACAGGAGCATTATACAACTCCCTATGACATTGCACTTATGAGCAGGGAGCTCATCAGCAGATATCCGGAAGTTCTTACATATTCATCTGTCTGGATGGAGGATATCACACACGTTACCAGAAAAGGATCCTCGAAATTTACACTGACCAACACCAATAAACTGCTGCGTAGCTATGAGGGGTGTATGGGACTTAAAACAGGCAGCACCAGTATTGCAAAATACTGTCTCAGTGCTGTGGCAGAACGAAATGGGATCACACTGATCGCCTCAGTGATGGCCGCACCGGACCCGAAAACAAGATTCCGGGATGCAGCAGCTCTTTTAAATTACGGCTTTTCTAAATGCACATTGTATCTGGATGATGCTCTGGAGCCACTGAAACCTCTGAAGCTCCGCAAAGGAGTCAAAGAGCAGGTTTCGCTTGTATATAGAGGGAAATTCCGATATATCAGCACAGATGGAACGAAACCTGACAATGTTAAGAAAAAGTTGATCCTCCCCAAAGAACAAAGTGCGCCGGTGAAAAAAGGGCAGAAAGCAGGGGCACAGGAATACTATCAGGATGGGAAAAAGATCGGTAGTCTGGATATCCTGTACGGGGAAACAATAAAAAAGGCCGGATACCATGACTGGCTGGAAAGAACCTGTCAGGCATTTCTTTTGTGATGCCTGCAACATATTTTGACAAAAAGGGCAGACTGGATGTATAATACAACGGATTGAAGAAATAGCAGAACAGGGAAGGGATTTTGGATGAAAGAGATCAGAACAGAAGATGCAGTGGGACACATTCTGTGCCATGATATCACGCAGATCATAAAAGATGAGAAAAAAGGCGTTCTTTTCAAAAAGGGGCATGTAGTGAAAGAAGAGGATATACCACTGCTGCTCTCTGTAGGAAAAGAACACCTTTTTGTGTGGGAGAAAAAACCGGGGATTCTTCACGAAAATGAAGCTGCAGAGATCCTTTACAAAATCTGTGCCGGAAACTCTTCCAAAGTACATGGAACTGAGATCAAAGAAGGTAAGATCGAGGTGGTATCAAAGATCGATGGTATTCTGAAAATACGTCGAGATGCACTTGTGGCTGTGAATTCTCTGGGAGAAATGATGATCGCTTCCAGACATGGCGATTTTCCGGTAAAGAAAGGTGATAAGGTCGCAGGAACCAGGATCATTCCGCTTGTGATCGAGAAAGAGAAAATGGATGCAGCAGAAAAGGCAGCAGGAAGTTTTCCGATCTTTGACATTCTCCCTTACCAGCATAAAAAAGTAGGGATCGTCACAACCGGAAGTGAGATCAAAAAAGGACTGATCCGGGATACCTTCACACCGGTACTCCGGGAAAAGCTTTCCGGGTTTCCGACAGAAGTGACAGGCCAGGTGATGCCGGGAGATGATAAGGAAGAGATCACAAAGGCTATTCTTTCTTTTGCAGATGCAGGGGCAGATCTGATCTTCTGTACCGGTGGAATGAGCGTGGATCCTGATGACCGTACTCCAGGTGGGATCCGGGATACCGGAGCAAAGATCATAACCTATGGAGCACCTGTACTTCCAGGAGCTATGCTGCTTGTGGCATATCTTGAGCGGAACGGAAGATCCATACCGGTACTTGGACTTCCGGGCTGCGTCATGTACGCAAAAAGAACAGTATTTGATCTGATCCTGCCCAGAGTGATGGCAGATGATGAGATCAAGGCAGAGGAGATTGCCGCGCTGGGAGAAGGCGGACTATGTCTAAACTGTCCGGTTTGTACTTTCCCGAACTGCGGATTTGGAAAATAATATGAAAAAATTCAGAATCAAACAATATGAGATCCATATGGACAAGATCCATGCTCCACAGGGCGTGCGGATGATCCTTCTTGCGGATCTTCACGGGATATCCTACGGAAAAGACAATATACGGCTGACAGAGACGATCCGAAAACTTGCCCCGGACGTGATACTTTCTGCCGGCGACATGGCTGTACGCACAGAAACGAATACTCTGGTAACTGCATGTAAGCTGCTGACAGAGCTTGCCGGAGATTTTCCCGTGTATTATGCACTTGGCAATCATGAATATAAAATGTTCCTTTCCGAAGAATACCGGCCATATTATGCAAAATACGAAAGAGCACTGAAAAAAGCCGGTGTGCATATTTTAAGGAACGGACGTGAAGATATGGTCCTGCAGGGAGAACACTTCTGTTTCTGGGGATTGGAGCTTCCCATCGAATATTATCACAAACCAAGATCACCGAAGCTGAAAAAAGAAGTGATGGAAGAACTGATCGGAAAACCTGAAGATAAAGGGATGCAGATCCTGCTGGCACATAATCCGAAATACGGAAAAACCTATTTTGAATGGGGCGCGGATCTGATCCTGTCCGGACATTATCACGGAGGCGTTGTCCGTCTCAGCGAACATTACGGCCTTTCATCTCCTCAATATCTGTTTCTCCCGCCGTTTTGCTGTGGAGACTTTCACAAAGGGGATCAGCATATGATCGTCAGTGCTGGACTTGGAGAACATACCATCCCCCTTCGGATCCATAATCCAAGGGAACTGCTGGTAATCGATATAAAACCTCCCGAAAAAATGAAATGAGGAAACCCTATGGCATTATCTGTTAAGCTGAATGTATTTGAAGGCCCTCTGGATCTTCTGCTTCACCTGATCGACAAAAACAAGATCGATATCTATGATATTCCCATTGTGGAGATCACAGATCAGTATATGGAATATCTGCATTCCATGGAAAAAGAAGATCTGGGAATCATGAGCGAATTTCTTGTCATGGCAGCTACTCTTCTGGATATCAAATGCAAAATGCTTCTTCCGAAAGAAGTAAATGAGGAAGGCGAAGAGGAGGACCCCAGAGCAGAACTTGTGCAGAAGCTGCTGGAATATAAGATGTACAAATATATGTCCTATGAATTACGGGACAGGCTTGGAGATGCGGCAGGGGTTTATTACCGAAAACAGGATCTTCCGGAAGAAGTGCTGCAGTATACTCCACCGTCTGATCCCCAGGAACTTCTCCGGGGTCTGACACTGGAGCGGATGAGTGCGATCTATCAGGCATTGATCCGCAGACAGGAAGATAAGATCGATCCGATCCGAAGTAAATTCGGAAGGATCGAAAAAGAGGAAATATCACTTTCTGATAAATTGCTGGAAATGAAGGAATATGCAAAAACTCACCGGAAATTCAGCTTTCGCAGGCTGATGGAAAACCAGCATTCCAAAATACAGCTGATCGTGACATTTCTGGCAATTCTGGAACTGATGAAAATGGGACATGTTCATGCAGAACAGGAAGATCTTTTTGATGATATTCATGTGGAAGTTATCACGGATCCGGACACATGGAAGAATCTGACAGAGTTTGCAGATGAATAATATAGTAGGAATGAGGACAATAAGTGGAAATCAAACGAATTGAAGGAGAAATCGAAGCCATCCTGTTTGCAATGGGAGAAGCTGTGGAATTACCCCGTATTGCCAGAGCGATCCGCCAGGATCCGACAACAACGGAAAATATCATTCGAAATATGATGATCCGTTATCAGGAAGAAGAGCGGGGGATCCAGATCATAGAGCTCGAAAACTCCTTTCAGCTTTGTACAAAAAAAGAATACTATGATTCTCTTATCCGGATCGCAGCGCAGCCAAAGAAACCCACGCTGACAGATGTTATGCTTGAGACCCTTTCAATCATTGCCTACAAACAGCCTGTTACAAAAGCAGAGATTGAAAAGATCCGAGGGGTAAAATGTGATCATGCCATCAATAAGCTGATGGATTATGATCTGGTGAGAGAACTTGGACGTCTGGATGCTCCAGGTCGCCCGATCCTCCTGGGAACCACCGAAGAATTTCTGCGCTGCTTTGGTGTCCAGGGGCTGGAAGACCTTCCGGAAATGGATCCGGTTCAGCTGGAGGATTTCAAGGCGGAAGCAGAGGAAGAGATCCAGCTGAAGCTGGACGTATAACAAATAACACGGACAGATGCCGGTTTACGGGACCTGCCGGACAGATCAGGAAACAGAAGAGGAGTGACAAAAATGCCCACAACATACGCACATGATCTTTTTGGAAAAAGGGTTTACCGGAAACTTTCCGCAAAATTACAGCATTTGATCCGAAGCAACGGAAATCTGTACCGGATCGGACAGCATGGTCCGGATATCCTGTTTTATTATTTTATATCCAAAAATCCGGTGACACAGTACGGAGTGCAGATGCATGGACGGAAAGCAAGAGAATTCTTTGAAAAGGGCATGGCGAAGGTCCGGGAGGAAAAAAATCCTGCACTGATGGCTTACCTGTTGGGGTTCGGATGTCATTATATCCTGGATTCTACCTGTCATCCTTACGTCAATCAGGTAGCTGCCGAGGGGAAAGTCTCACATACGCTCTTTGAGAAGGAATTTGATCGTATGCTGATGTATGAAACCGGCAAAGATCCATTGCGTTTTTATCCGTCTCATGGGATCCGTGCCAGTTTTCTCAGTGCATGGACGATCCACCAGGTACTACCGGCGATCCGTACCTGGAACATTTATCTGTCATTGAAAATGATGAAGATATTCACCTGTATTTTGGTATGTGATGATGGAGGAAGGAAGAGACGCCTTTCGGAACATGCCCTTTCCCCCGCAGGAAAAAAGATATCTGCGTTTATTACCGAATTTTTTATGAGCCCGGAGCCGGAGATCGACTGTAAGGAGGAGCTTCTTAAGCTGGACAGTCTGATGGAAGAGGCACTTGCCAAGGCACCGGATATGCTGGAAGAGCTTGCTGCACTGGCAGTCAGGCCAGGGCATCTTTCTGACAGATGGGACCTGACCTTTAACGGATGATCGATCCCGGCAGACAACAGATACAAGTGATATCCGGATGCTATCCCCGCATAAAATTAAATATAACAGTTACTGTAAACAGTTATATGAACCGTGTACGGGGTGATGCATTATGAGCAAACGGTGTACGGCCGCTGTCGTGCTGATGACAGCGGTCCTTATTATTTGTCAGATCTTTCCGGTAAAGGCGGCAGATGACGAAAATCTATATGCACTTTCTGCAGTTCTCATGGATGGGGAGACCGGCCGTGTGCTGTACGGAAAAGAAGCATACAAAGGACGGCCGAATGCCAGCACCACAAAGGTAATGACCTGTATTCTTGCTCTGGAGCTGGCAAAGGGAGATGATTACGTACAGGTTTCCGGGAATGCGGCATCTCAGCCACAGACACGTCTTGGCATGCGGGAAGGCCAGCAGTTTTATTTGGAGGATCTTCTCTATTCCCTGATGCTGAAAAGCCATAATGATTCCGCAGTGGCCATCGCGGAACATATCGGCGGCTCCGTAGAAGGTTTTGCAGAGAAGATGAATGAAAAAGCAAAAGAGCTGGGATGTAAGGACACACATTTTGTTACACCCAATGGTCTGGATGGAGAAGATGAAGGCGGTATCCATCATACAACAGCCCGGGATCTTGCCTTGATCATGGCGTATGCAATAAAAAATGCAACATTTGTCCATATTACCCAGACCAGAGATTATACTTTCACGGATATCTCAGGAAAAAAGCATTATTCGGTACATAATACCAATGCTTTCCTGGATATGGAAACAGGAGTGATCTCAGGAAAAACAGGATTTACAGGAAATGCCGGATATTGTTATGTCTGCGCAGTCCGACAGGACGAGCGATTATTTATCGTGGCTCTTCTGGGATGCGGATGGCCCGGAAATAAAAATTATAAATGGAGCGATACTAAGAAGCTTCTTTCCTATGGCAGGGAAAATTATCAGTATGTGATGCTGCCGGAGCTTCCGCAGCTGCCTGAGATCCCGGTAACAGAAGCAGCACCGGGAAAAGAAGATCCATATCCGCAAAAGTCCGATCATTCCGGATATCCTCCCAAACAGGTTATGCTGAAAATACACGCAGTACTTTCTGAAAAAGACCGTGGGAAAAGATATCTTCTGAAAAAAACAGAAACGATCACATGGGAAACGGAGCTTCCGGATAAGCTCCCGGCACCAATACAGAAAAACCAGAAGATCGGTACACTCCATGCAAAGCTCAACGGAAAAGAACTCCTTTCCTGTCTTGTAACCGCCGATGACAAAATCGACAGAATTACCTATAAATGGTATGTGGATAAAGTATTTAAGGATTATTTCCATTAATTTAGCGACCCCTGGCATAAGTCAGGGGTTAATTTTTTAACGTTCGTGACGAAAAGTATTGAATTTTCTGCAAAAAAAAGGTACAATTATACTCGGCTGAATTTTTGGTTATATTAATAAAAAAATGGAGGGCATAGTATAATGAGTAATGCGACACAAAGCGTAGCGGCTGCAAGGATCGATTCCCTGCTTGACGCCAACAGTTTTGTTGAGATCGGACAGGCTGTCACAGCCAGAGCTACGGATTTCAACATGACTGAAAAAAAAGCACCTTCAGACGGTGTGATCACCGGATATGGTGTGATTGACGGCAGTCTGGTGTATGTATACAGCCAGGATGCATCTGTACTGAACGGAACAGTTGGTGAGATGCATGCCAAAAAGATCGCCAAAATTTATGATCTCGCTCTGAAAGTTGGAGCACCTGTTATCGGTCTTGTAGACTGTGCGGGACTTCGTCTTCAGGAGGCTACCGATGCACTTGAGGCATTTGGTGAGATCTATCTGAAACAGACACTGGCATCCGGTGTTATTCCACAGATCACTGCTGTTTTCGGAACATGCGGCGGTGGAATGGCAGTTGTACCGGCTCTTACAGACTTTACATTTGTAGAGGAGAAGAAGGGCAGACTGTTTGTAAACACTCCAAATGCACTGGAAGGAAACAGAGTGGAAAAATGCGATTCAGCTTCCGCACAGTTCCAGAGTGAGGAGACAGGACTTGTTGACGGCATCGGAACAGAAGAGGAGATCCTTGGACAGATCCGTACACTGGTCAGCATGCTTCCGGAGAATAATGAAGACAATGACAGCTTCAAGGAATGCACAGATGACCTGAACAGAGTATGTGATGATATTGCAGGCTGCACAGGCGACACAGCTATTGCGCTTTCAAGAATCGCTGATAATGGTGAGTTTTTTGAAACAAAGGCAGCTTACGGCCAGGATGTCGTAACAGGCTTCCTTCGTCTAAACGGAGCTACCGTTGGCGCTGTTGCAAACAGAAGCGAATCTTACGATGCTGATGGCAATAAGACAGAGATTTCCGACGGAACTCTTTCTGCAAGAGGTGCAAGAAAAGCAGCAGACTTCGTAAAATTCTGTGATGCTTTTGAGATTCCGGTACTTACTCTTACTAATGTAACAGGATTTAAAGCTACACTCTGCAATGAGAAGATGATGGCTAAATCCGTAGGTGAGATGGTACATGCTTTTGCATCTGCGACTGTACCGAAGGTAAATGTTGTAATTGGTAAAGCATACGGAACTGCATACGTTGCCATGAACAGCAAATCTGTCGGAGCAGATATGGTTTATGCATGGGATACAGCTGAGATCGGTATGATGGATGCTTCCCTTGCAGCAAAGATCATGTATGAGGGAGCTGACGCTTCTACACTGAATGAGAAGGCAGCTGAGTACAAAGAACTCCAGAACGGTATCGCATCTGCAGCAGCAAGAGGATATGTGGATACTGTGATCAAAGCAGAAGATACAAGAAAATATGTAATCGGTGCTTTTGAGATGCTGTTCACAAAAAGGGAAGACCGTCCATCCAAAAAGCATGGAACAGTCTAAGTGAGGTGAGCGTATGAGACAGTTTTATAAAAAGATCTCTTCTGTCTGCATGGCACTTCTTTGCGTGGCTGCACTTCTGATCGGATGCACAGCTACTGCATGGGCTGCTGATGAGATTGATGATTCTGTAAAGAGTCAGCTTGTCACAACAACCAAGGGCCTGACGGATGCGATCATCGCAATGTCCGAGGATGATATCCAGGGATATCTGGAATCAGAGGATGCTTTCACACAGAGTGCTGCAAGTGCATGGGATGGCTCCAGAGAAGAGCTTGGTGAGAAAAAAGGTGATATCGAGGAGAAAGATATCACAGTGGAGTATTCCGATGATCAGTATACCGTTGTTGTTCCGGTATCCTTCGAGAAAAACAAAGCGAATTTCACTTATGTATTTGATAAATCAGGAACCCCGACTTCTCTTACAGTTGATGTGAATTATACACTGGCACAGAACATGGAGAAGGCAGCGATGAATACAGTGATGGGTCTCGGAACAGTATTTGTGATCCTGGTATTCCTGATCTTCGTGATCTCTCTTTTCAAATATATTCCCGGACTTGTGGAAGGAAAGAAAAAAGAGAGCAAACCGGCTTCGGCAGCCGCAGCACCGGCTCCGGTTGCAGCACCAGTTGCTGAGCCTGCTGTTGAGGATGTGACAGATGATGGTGAGCTTATTGCCGTGATCGCTGCAGCGATCGCTGCTTCTGAAGGCAAAACAAGCACAGACGGATTCGTAGTACGTTCCATCCGCAAAGTCAACCGCAGAAAAAGATAATCATTATTTAGGAGGATTTTAAAATGAAGAGTTATACAATTACTGTTAACGGAACAGCATATGAAGTTACTGTAGAAGAGAACGGAAACGCAGCAGCTCCAGTTGCAGCAGCACCAAAAGCAGCAGCTCCGGCTCCTAAGGCAGCTCCGGCAGCACCAAAGGCAGCAGCTCCGGCAGCAGGCGCAGGTTCTGTTAAGGTTTCCGCAGCGGTTCCTGGAAAAGTTGTAAAAATCGTTGCATCTGTTGGACAGAGCGTAAAAGCTGGTGACAGCGTAGTGATCGTTGAGTCCATGAAGATGGAGATCCCGGTTGTTGCTCCTCAGGACGGAACAATCGCCAGCATCGATGTTGCAGAGGGTGCTGCCGTTGAAAATGGAGATACTCTTGCAACAATGAACTAAACAGGAGGTAGACAAATGTCTTATGTAACAAATACCCTGTCAAACCTGATCCATCAGACAGCATTTTTCAACCTTACCTGGGGAAACTACCTGATGATCGCAGTGGCATGTGTGTTCTTATATCTTGCCATTAAACATGGTTTTGAGCCGCTGCTGTTGGTTCCGATCGCTTTTGGTATGCTTCTGGTAAATATTTATCCGGACATTATGCTGAGCATTGAGGATTCATCCAATGGCGTTGGCGGACTTCTTCATTATTTTTACTTAATGGATGAGTGGAGTATTCTTCCTTCACTGATCTTCCTGGGTGTCGGTGCGATGACAGACTTCGGTCCGCTGATCGCAAACCCGATCAGCTTCCTGATGGGAGCAGCTGCACAGCTTGGTATTTACCTTGCATACTTCCTTGCAATTTTCCTTGGATTTAATGGTAAAGCAGCAGCAGCGATCTCTATCATTGGTGGTGCTGACGGCCCGACTTCCATTTTCCTTGCAGGTAAGCTTGGACAGTCTTCTCTTATGGGACCGATCGCAGTGGCAGCATATTCCTATATGTCCCTGGTACCGATCATCCAGCCTCCGATCATGAAGGCTTTCACAACAGAGAAAGAGCGTAAGATCAAAATGGCGCAGCTCCGTCCTGTTACAAAACTTGAGAAGATCCTTTTCCCGATCGTTATCACAATCGTTGTTTGCCTGATCCTTCCGACAACAGCTCCCCTTGTTGGTATGCTGATGCTCGGAAACCTGTTCCGTGAGTCCGGAGTTGTTAAACAGCTTTCTGAAACAGCTTCCAACGCTCTTATGTACATCGTAGTAATCCTTCTCGGAACATCTGTAGGTGCTTCCACAAGTGCTGAGGCGTTCCTGAACGTAGATACACTGAAGATCGTAGTTCTTGGTCTTGTTGCCTTTGCCTGCGGTACTTTTGGTGGTGTTATGCTTGGTAAGCTTCTCTGCAAGGTTACTCACGGAAAGATCAATCCTCTGATCGGATCAGCCGGTGTTTCTGCCGTTCCTATGGCAGCCCGTGTATCCCAGAAGGTTGGTGCTGAGGCAGATCCTACAAACTTCCTGCTGATGCATGCGATGGGACCGAACGTTGCTGGTGTTATCGGTACAGCGGTTGCTGCCGGTACATTCATGGCGATCTTTGGTGTCTAACCCATTGTCTTATAAAAATTTGTAAGGAGAATAATTATGGCAGAAATAGAGAAAAAACCTGTGAAAGTTGTGGAAACGATCCTGCGTGACGCTCATCAGTCCCTGATCGCTACACGTATGAGCACAGAGCAGATGCTTCCGATCATTGAGAAGCTTGACAAAGTCGGCTACTATGCAGTAGAGTGCTGGGGCGGTGCTACTTTCGATGCTTCCTTACGTTTCCTGAAAGAGGATCCGTGGGAAAGACTTCGTAAACTTCGTGACGGTTTCAAAAACACAAAGCTTCAGATGCTGTTCCGTGGACAGAACATCCTTGGATATCGTCCATATGCAGATGATGTAGTAGAGTATTTTGTACAGAAATCCGCAGCTAACGGTATCGATATCATCCGTATCTTTGACTGTATGAATGACCTTCGTAACCTTCAGACAGCTGTAAAAGCAGCAAACAAGGAGAAAGCACATGCACAGGTTGCAATGGCTTACACACTTGGTGATGCTTACACACTTGATTACTGGACAGATCTTGCAAAACGTATCGAGGATATGGGTGCAGATTCCATCTGTATCAAAGATATGGCAGGACTTCTTGTTCCGTACAAAGCTACAGAGCTTGTTCAGGCTCTCAAAGAGACTGTTAAGATCCCGATTGATCTTCATTCTCACTATACATCCGGTGTTGCTTCCATGACATATATGAAGGCAGTAGAGGCAGGTGTTGATATCATCGACACAGCAATGTCTCCGTTTGCTCTTGGAACATCCCAGCCGGCAACAGAGGTTATGGTTGAGACCTTCAAGGGAACACCATATGATACAGGATTTGATCAGCAGCTTCTCGCTGAGATCGCTGACTACTTCCGTCCGATGCGTGATGAGGCTCTTGATACAGGTCTTCTCAATCCGAAGAACCTTGGTGTAAACATCAAGACTCTTCTGTATCAGGTACCAGGCGGAATGCTTTCCAACCTGACATCACAGCTGAAAGAGCAGCATGCCGAGGATAAATTCTACGAAGTACTTGAGGAAGTTCCGCGTGTACGTAAAGACCTTGGTGAGCCACCGCTTGTTACACCGTCCTCTCAGATCGTTGGTACACAGGCTGTATTTAACGTGATCATGGGCGAGCGTTACAAGGTTGTCACAAAAGAGACAAAAGACGTGTTAAGTGGTAAGTATGGCGCAACAGCCAGACCGTTCAATCCGGAAGTACAGAAAAAATGTATCGGAGATATTGAACCGATCACATGCCGTCCGGCAGATCTTCTGGAGGATGAGCTTGATAAGCTTGAGAGCGAGATGGCACAGTACAAGGAGCAAGATGAGGATGTTCTCACATAT
The DNA here is from genome assembly GCF_008680535.1 of Blautia sp. LMAG:36. Lineage (NCBI taxonomy): Bacteria > Bacillati > Bacillota > Clostridia > Lachnospirales > Lachnospiraceae > Blautia > Blautia sp. LMAG:36. The sequence continues at coordinate 235,128 of NZ_NALB01000010.1, forward strand.
GCACTGTTCCCACAGGTTGCCATGGACTTCTTTAAATATCGCCAGGCTCAGAAGACAAAAGTTGATGAGACTGTAGCAGATACCAAGAACGGCGCATACCCGGTATAAAGCACACATAGAAATGCAGATGCATTTCAAAACAGGAAAAGGAGCTTGCTGTATGCAGGCTCCTTTGTGCATAAAAAAGATAAAAAAGGCAGGATAACAGGTAATGTCCAAAGTTGCGATCATAGGCGGCGGCGCCGCCGGAATGCTCTGCGGTGTATATACTGCGCGCAGAGGACACCAGGTTCACATACTGGAAAAAAATGAGAAACTCGGAAAAAAGCTTTTCATCACCGGAAAGGGACGGTGCAACGTCACCAATGATTCAGATACCGAAGAACTTTTTCCGGCAGTGATGTCAAACCGCAAATTTCTTTACAGTGCTTTCTACACCTATGGAAGCAGAGATGTGATGGAATTTTTTGAGAAGGCAGGAGTGCCGCTGAAAACAGAGCGTGGAAACCGGGTTTTTCCGGTATCGGATCATTCATCAGATATTATCCGTGCGCTTGAGCGGGAACTGAAAAAAGCCGGAGCGCAGATCCATCTTCATACAGAGGTAAAGGAAGTTTGTACACAGGATGAAAAAGTTACCGGTGTATTACTTTCGGACGGTACCTTTTTTGAAGCGGATACTGTGGTAGTTGCCACAGGAGGGCTTTCCTACCCGTCCACAGGTTCCACAGGAGATGGATATCGTTTTGCTGCTGAGACGGGACATAAAGTTGTTTCCCAGTCACCATCACTGGTACCACTGGTGGCAAAAGAAGATTATGTCTCCAAACTTCAGGGCCTTTCCCTTCGGAATGTGGAGCTTACAGTAAAATCCGGCAAAAAAGTTCTCTATAAAGATTTCGGCGAGATGATGTTTACTCATTTCGGAGTGACAGGACCGCTGATTCTTTCCGCCAGTGCCCAGATTGGCAAAAAGCTGGAAAAGGAGCCTTTGGAGGCTTTCCTGGATCTGAAGCCGGCGCTTGATGCAGAACAGCTTGATGCCCGGATCCTGCGTGAATTTGATGCAAATCATAACAAGCAGTTTAAAAATGTGATCGGTGTTCTTTTTCCGTCTTCTCTGACTCCGATCATGATCGAAATTGGCGGTATCCCCGGGGAAAAACCGGTACATGAGATCTCCAGGGAAGAGCGTCAGGCTTTTGGCCGTCTGATCAAGGCTTTTCCATTTACGATCACGGGAATGGGAGAGTTTAAGGAAGCGATCATCACAAGAGGCGGTGTGTCAGTAAAAGAGATACAGCCATCCACAATGGAATCCAAAAAAATAAAAAATCTGTATTTTACAGGTGAAGTACTGGATCTGGATGCAGTGACCGGTGGCTATAATCTTCAGATCGCATGGTCTACAGCGTATGCGGCAGCTCAGGCGATAGAATAACAGAAAAGAGGAAGGAGCAACGATTATGGGTATTAATATTGCAATTGACGGACCGGCAGGTGCAGGAAAAAGCACAATTGCAAAAAAAGTGGCAAAGGAGCTATCCTTTATTTATGTAGATACAGGGGCAATGTATCGTGCCATGGCACTTTATCTTCTGGAAAAAGGGATCAGCGGTGACGAAAAAATCTCTGAAGCCTGTCACGATGCGGATATCTCTATCCGTTATGAGAACGGTGAGCAGCAGGTGATCCTTAACGGAAAGAATGTAACTGCGTTCCTCCGTAAGGAAGAGGTAGGAAATATGGCATCTGTAAGCTCTGCAAATCCGGAGGTGCGTGCACATCTTCTGAAGCTGCAGCGCAATCTTGCAGCCGAGAATAATGTAGTTATGGACGGAAGAGATATCGGAACCACCATTCTTCCCAATGCGGAAGTGAAGATCTTTCTGACTGCAAGTGCCAAAACCCGCGCAAACAGACGATATCTGGAGCTTACAGAGAAGGGTGAAGCCTGCGATATGGATGAGATCCTGAAAGATATCGTTGACAGAGATGAGAGAGATATGAACCGCACTGTTTCCCCGCTTAAAAAAGCAGAGGATGCTGTTCTTGTTGATTCATCTGAGATGGGAATTGACGAAGTGGTTGAGAGTATCCTTTCCGTATACAGAAAAAGGGTGAATGGATGAACGTAAAAGTTGCAGAAACTGCCGGCTTCTGTTTCGGCGTACAAAGAGCAGTTGACCGTGTTTATGAGCTGATCGGTTCCGATGCAGCACCGATTTATACACTGGGCCCGATCATCCATAATGAGGAGGTTGTCTCAGATCTCGAAAAAAAAGGTGTGGCTGTGATCTGTGAGAAGGATCTTGGCAGCCTGAAGGGCGGCACTGTTGTGATCCGTTCCCATGGAGTAGGCCGCAGGGTTTATAACACGATCAAAAAATATGGTCTCGGATATGTAGATGTTACCTGTCCTTTTGTGCTGAAGATCCACAAGATCGTTGAGAGAGAAAGCTCCAGAGGTGCCCATATTGTGATCATCGGTGATCCGGGCCATCCGGAAGTACAGGGGATCTGCGGATGGTGTCAGGGACCATATACAGTGATCAGAAATGCTGAGGATGCTGAGAAATTCAATATTTCTCCGGAAAAAGAAGTATGTGTAGTGTCCCAGACGACATTTAATTACAACAAATTTCAAGAATTAGTTGAAATTCTCCGCAAAAAGAGTTATGATAATAATGTTTTAAATATTTTAAATATTTTAAACACTATTTGTAATGCTACCGAAGAACGGCAGAAAGAAGCTAAAGCGATAGCCGGAGAGGTAGACACTATGCTGGTCGTAGGTGGCCGACATAGTTCCAATACTCAAAAGCTGTTTGAAATATGTAAAAAGGAATGTGGAAATACTTACTATATACAAACACCTGTAGACTTGGATTCTGAAATGTTCCAATGCAGTAGTTGTGTAGGTATTACAGCAGGGGCTTCCACCCCAAAGAAAATTATTGAGGAGGTTCAAGAACATGTCAGAGTTAAGTTTTGAACAGATGCTGGAAGATTCCGTAAAAACAATCAGAAATGGAGAGATCGTACAGGGTACCGTCATCGATGTTAAAGATGATGAGATCATCCTGAATATCGGCTATAAAGCAGACGGTATCATCACAAAGAACGAGTACACAAACGATTCAAGCGTTGTGCTTACAGACGTTGTTAAACCTGGCGATACCATGGAAGCAAAGGTTCTCAAAGTAAACGACGGAGAGGGACAGGTTACACTTACCTACAAACGTCTTGCAGCAGAGAAAGGCAACAAACGTCTTGAGGAGGCATTCGAGAACCAGGAGGTTCTGAAGGCTCCTGTAACACAGGTACTTGACGGTGGTCTTTGTGTCAATGTTGAGGAAGCAAGAGTATTCATTCCTGCAAGCCTTGTATCTGACACATATGAGAAAGATCTTTCCAAATATGCAGATCAGGAGATCGAGTTCGTTATCACAGAGTTCAACCCAAGAAGACGCCGTATCATCGGTAACCGCAAACAGCTTCTTCTTGCTGAGAAAGCTGAGAAACAGAAAGAGCTTCTTGCTAAGATCAACGTAGGCGATAAAGTTGAGGGCGTTGTTAAGAATGTTACAGATTTCGGTGCATTCATCGACCTCGGCGGAGCAGACGGACTTCTTCACATCTCTGAGATGTCCTGGGGCAGAGTAGAGAACCCGAAGAAGGTATTCAACGTAGGTGATAAAGTTACAGTTCTTATCAAAGATATCAACGGAGACAAGATCGCACTTTCCCTTAAATTCCCGGAGGAGAACCCATGGCTTACAGCTGCTGAGGACTTCGCAGTAGGAAACGTAGTAAAGGGCAAAGTTGCACGTATGACAGATTTTGGTGCATTTGTTGAGCTTGCACCTGGAGTAGATGCTCTTCTTCATGTATCTCAGATCTCCAGAGAGCACGTTGCGAAACCATCTGATGTACTTTCCATCGGTCAGGAGATCGAGGCTAAGGTTGTTGATTTCAATGGCGAAGACAGAAAGATCAGCCTCAGCATGAAAGCACTCGAGGATAATTCTGCAGAGCAGACAGAGGAGTAATTTCTCAGAAGCTGTACAGCAGATGAATATTTTGAATTTCAGAGGCCGTCACATTTATTGTGACGGCCTTTTTTTGATTGGAATTGCGTAACAGAGATATTATTTAAGAACAGAAAGATAATATGGCAGGCAGTGTTTCAGATAGATTTTCTGTTTTAAAGGATCATGCAGAAAAGCTTCTGTTACAGGAAACCAGGTATAACAGTTGTCCCTTTTGGCAGGCCTTCGGAGCTTTTTATCCATGCAGGCACTTAAGGCTTTTGGTATGGCAGTGTCTTCGGAAGGGATGTAATCGTAATCCTTATAATTGGAGTAGTATTGCTTTAAACGTCCATTTTGAGACTTTACAAGAAGACGGACACGGTTATTCTGTCCGATTATGTAGAATTCTTCACTATGATTTGAAAATTCAACAGGCAGATCGTAATGCATTCTAATTGTAAAGGCCAATTGATCGTCTTGAATTTCACAATTTAGTGATTCGTAATCTTCATTGAAAAGAGCAAGATAGGATAGCATGGAGAAAATTTTTCCAAGTCCAAGAAGATCTTCCCGGTTATGTCCCATAACGATCTCTGCCGCTTCCGGTTTCTTTCCGGAAGCGAATTGTTTGTAAAGGCGGATGCAGGCACCCCCATCACAGTAGTTCCGTTCAGTGATACCGAGAAATGATTCCATGGAAGGCTGATTCATCCGTGAAAGCTTCAAAAGTCCCTTGAGCGGCTTTAGTTCCCGGTAAAGGTCCAGAGAAGGCAGCTTTGCAAAAGGGGAAGGCAGTCCGTAGATCTGATATCGCGCATCCAGATAAGGCTGGTCAAAGCTGTCACCGTTATACTGGATCGTACATGAAAAATCCTGAAGGAATCCAGAAAATGTTTTCAGAAGTTCAGGTTCTTCCTCTTCGTTTTCAATCATCCACTGGTACATCTGCCAGTTGTTTTCTTCGTAGGCTACAGCACCGATCAGATACAGAAAAGTGGAATTTCGTGATAGTCCTGTAGTTTCAATATCATAGAAAATCGGTACAAAACGCTCTGAAAGCCCATGGTTTTTAGTCAATTTTTTAACAGTCTCAAAGTCCGGAAACCCTTGTAAAATCGGCATTTTTTTAACGATCATGTTAATTTTCTCCTTTATGGATTGTATCTGATTATACACAAAAAAATTGCTTTTCAATAGTGCAATTTAAAGTGAAATGAGTTATAGTTATTAGTAGAGTTGATGATAAAAAACAGGAAATGGTACTGGATTTATGTAGGGATTGACAGTGAAAAAATGACTATTATCGCTTCATAAATTAGTTATTCATTTACAGCTTTTTATGAGCTGGTGAATATCTTCTACCGAAGTATATCACAGGATCGTGTCTGGATTCAATCTTTCATACATATCCTGCTCAAAGCAGAAGCTATTTTGTTACTGTTCGCTGGTAATGTTTCGCGAAATGATTTATGGGAGCGAAATAGATCTTGTTTGTCTTGGATGAAATAAGAAAAGGAAAATCAGAAACACAGAATCAACTTTAAAAAAGAGTATATGCGCAACGCAGAAATACCATGTACATGTACTTGCAAAAATAAAGGAGGAGATGAGATCTATGGCATTTTTAACCTTCAGGGGTGGTATCCATCCTTATGACGGCAAAGATTTGTCAAAAAACTGTCCTGTCGAGAAGTATCTGCCGAAGGGAGATCTGGCAATTCTTGTTTCTCAGCACATCGGAGCTCCGGCCAAGCCGATCGTAAAAAAAGGTGATCATGTGCTTGCAGGACAGAAAATCGCAGAAGCAGGAGGATTTGTTTCCGCACCGATACACTCGTCTGTATCAGGAACCGTAAAGGGAATCGAGAAACGTCTGACCGCAGTAGGCGCCATGGGTGATGCGATCATCATTGAGAATGACGGTCTGTACGAATCTGTGGAATATGCACCTGCAAAGCTTTCGGATCTTTCCAAGGAGGATATCCTGAAAAGGATTCAGGAAGGCGGAGTTGTTGGTCAGGGTGGTGCAGGTTTCCCGACACATGTAAAGCTTTCACCAAAGGAACCTGACAAGATCGATCATATCCTGGTCAACGGTGCGGAATGTGAGCCTTATATCACCAGTGACTACCGAAGGATGATGGAAGAACCGGAAAGCATTGTTGGTGGTCTGGAAGTAATCCTGAAAGCTTTCCCGAAGGCAGTGGGATGTATCTGTATCGAGGACAACAAACCGGATTGTATTGCCAGGATGAAAGAAGCCATCAAAGGCAAAGAGCGTATGGAAGTAAAAGAGCTTAAGACCAAATACCCACAGGGTGGTGAACGTACGCTGATCTATGCGGTAACAGGCAGAGAGATCAATTCCACCATGCTTCCGGCAGATGTAGGATGCGTGGTTGATAACGTAGAGACTGTTACTTCTGTTTATAAGGCAGTGATCCTCGGACAGCCGGTCATCAGCCGTAATGTAACGGTTACCGGAGACGGAATCCGCACACCGAAGAACTTTTCCGTTCTTACAGGAACAGATCTGTCTGAACTGGTAGATGCTGCAGGCGGACTGAAGGAAAAGATCGCAAAAGCAATCTCCGGCGGACCGATGATGGGATTTGCGCTGTATGATCTTCATATTCCATGTACGAAGACAACTTCTTCCCTGCTTTTCCTGGAGCGTGACGCAGTTTCCGAGGCGAAGCAGATCCAGACTGCATGTATCAATTGCGGACGTTGTGTAAGCGTCTGTCCGGGCCATGTGGTTCCGGCCCGCCTTGCAACTCTTGCAGAACACGGTGATATGGCAGGCTTCGAAAAAATGGATGGTATGGAATGCTGCGAGTGCGGCTGCTGCAGTTACATCTGTCCGGCCAAACGACCTCTGACTCAGAGTATTAAATCTATGAGAAAAATGGTTCTTGCAGAGCGCAAGAAAAAGAAATAGGGGGAGGAATAACAATGGAACAAATGTATAACGTATCATCTAATCCCCATATCAGGGATAAAATGACCACCAGCCGTATTATGCAGCTGGTAGTGATCGCACTTCTGCCGACAACACTTTTCGGTATCTGGAACTTTGGAGTGCATGCACTCCTTGTAGTGCTGGCGACGGTTGCATCCAGTGTGTTTTTTGAATGGCTGTATGACCGACTGATGCATAAAAAGAATACAACTACTGATTTCAGTGCAGTTGTAACAGGACTTCTGCTTGCACTGAACATGCCGCCCCAGATCCCGATCTGGATGCCGATCCTTGGCAGTGCTTTTGCGATCATTGTTGTAAAACAGCTGTTCGGTGGACTTGGACAGAACTTTATGAACCCAGCCCTTGCAGGAAGATGTTTCCTTATGATCTCTTTTGCTGGAAAAATGACTAACTTTGCAGTTTCCAAAAGCTCCCATGCTGTTGTAGATGCGGTTACACAGGCAACACCTCTGGCAGCGCTTAAAAGCCAGGGATTCATTGAGGGGACTTCTATTCCTGTAAAGAATCTGTTCCTTGGTAATATCCAGGGTACCATCGGTGAGACTTCTGCCCTGGCGATCCTCATCGGTGCAGTGATCCTTCTCGCATTTAAGATCATCGATCTGAAGGTACCTCTTACATATATTGGAAGTTTTGCAGTATTTGTCATTTTCTATATGTTGGGAACAGGCAAAGGCTTTGATGTAAACTATCTTTTCAGTCATATCTTTGGAGGCGGTCTGATGCTTGGTGCCTGGTTTATGGCAACCGATTATGTGACGACTCCGATCACTCCGAAAGGTCAGCTGGTATATGGCTGCTGCCTCGGTATCGTGACAGCGGTATTCCGTCTCTTTGGTGGTTCCGCAGAGGGCGTTTCCTATGCGATTATTTTCTGCAATCTTCTGGTTCCGCTTATTGAAAAAGTAACAAAACCGGTTGCTTTTGGAAAAGGAGGCAAGAAATAATGGGTAAGATTATCAGAAATACATTGATCCTTACGATCATTACAGTAGTTGCCGGCCTTGGCCTTGGACTGGTTTACGAAGTTACCAAAGAACCCATTGCAAGAACCGAGGAACAGGCAAAAAAAGAAGCATGGCAGACTGTATTCAGTGATGTAAGCCTGGAAGATTTTAAAGCTGTAGATGTAGACAAGGAAGCAGCAGATAAAACAGTTTCAGATCTTGGAATCAAAGCAACCGTAGATGAAGTCTGTGAAGCAGCAGATGAAGGCTATGTAGTAACTGTAACCGATAAAGAGGGTTACGGCGGTGATATCCAGATCACAGTTGGTGTAACAAAAGACGGTACCGTCAGCGGCGTTTCCATTCTTTCCATCAGTGAGACTGCCGGACTTGGAATGCGTGCTACAGAAGCGAAGTTCCAGGAACAGTATGTTGGAAAGAATACCGACAAATTCTATGTATCCAAGGACGGCGGCGAAGGTGAGCCTATTGATGCTATCAGTGGTGCGACCATCACATCCAGAGCTTTTACCGGTGCAGTCAATACAGCTATCGGCTATTGCAAAAACGCATTTTAGGAGGGTAGTTGAATATGAATAATTGTGGTGAAAGATTAAAAAACGGCATTATAACCGAAAATCCGATTTTCGTCCTGATGCTTGGTATGTGTCCTACCCTTGCGGTAACGACTTCTGCGATCAATGGTATTGGTATGGGACTTTCCACAACCGTAGTTCTGGTTATGTCAAACATGCTCATCTCCATGCTGCGTAAGGTTATTCCAGACTCCGTCAGAATGCCGGCCTTTATCGTAGTTGTAGCATCTTTTGTAACTATCGTACAGTTTCTGATGGAAGGCTTTACTCCTTCTCTTTATGAGTCACTTGGAATTTACATTCCACTGATCGTTGTTAACTGTATCATTCTGGGACGTGCAGAGAGTTATGCTTCCAAGAACCCTGTCCTTCCGTCTATCTTTGACGGACTTGGAATGGGTCTTGGCTTTACAGTGGGCCTGGTTGCCATTGGTCTTGTAAGAGAGATCCTTGGTTCCGGAAAGGCTTTCGGAGCACAGATCATTCCGGTTGCTGATGCAGCTACCGGTGCTGCCGGCTATACCCCGATCACTATCTTTATCCTTGCACCTGGAGCATTTCTGGTTCTTGCCGGACTTGCAGCGATCCAGAACAAAGTAAAGATCAACATGGCAAAGAAGGGCAAAGATGTTTCCAAGATCCAGTCCGGCTGTGGCTCCAATTGTGCGACCTGCGGCGGATGTCCTTCCGACAAAGAATAAAAAGGGGGAATAGAAAATGGCAAGCTTGATGTTGATCGCAATTGGTTCTGCGCTTTGCAGTAACGTTGTATTGAGTCAGTTCCTGGGAATCTGTTCTTTCCTTGGAGTTTCCAAGAAAACAGAAACCGCAGCCGGCATGGGTGGTGCAGTTGTGTTTGTTATTACTATTGCATCCTTTGTTGCAGGACTGCTTTATAAATTCATCCTGGTACCGACCCATTTTGAGTATCTGAAAACGATTGTATTTATCCTGGTTATCGCGGCACTGGTACAGATCGTAGAAATGTTTCTCAAGAAATTTGTACCATCCCTTTACAAGGCACTTGGTGTATACCTTCCTCTGATCACAACAAACTGTGCAGTTCTTGGTGTAGCACTGAACAACGTTAAATATGAATACAGCATTCTTGAAAGTGTTGTCAACGGATTTGCCACAGGTGTAGGTTACCTGATCGCAATTGTATTACTTGCGGGAATCCGTGAAAAAATGGAATACAACGATATTCCGGAATCCTTCCAGGGTATGCCGATCGTTCTGCTTACGGCAGCACTGATGGCTATTGCATTCTTTGGATTCTCCGGAATCGTATAGGAGGAAGAAGAGCATGAGTATAACAGGAATTATTATGGCTGCAGTCATTGTCGGCGGTACTGGTTTATTCATTGGTATCTTCCTCGGACTTGCAGACAAGAAATTAACCGTTAAGGTAGATGAAAAGGAAGAAGCCATTCTCGGCGTTCTTCCAGGAAATAACTGTGGTGGTTGTGGATATCCGGGATGTTCCGGACTCGCTGCCGCAATTGCAAAGGGAGAAGCTCCTGTAGATCAGTGTCCGGTTGGCGGTGCTCCGGTTGCAGCCAAGATTGGCACGATCATGGGACAGGAAGTAAAAGAAACCGCACGTCGGGTTGCTTTTGTAAAATGTGCGGGAACCTGTGATAAGACGACTGTGAAATATGAGTACACAGGTGTGGAAGACTGCGAGATGATGGCTTTCATCCCTGGCAGCGGTGCAAAAAACTGTACATTCGGATGTATGGGCTTTGGAAGCTGTGTAAAGGCATGTCCGTTTGATGCGATCCATATAGTGAATGGGATTGCGGTCGTAGATCAGGAAGCATGTAAAGCCTGTGGCAAATGTGTTGCCAAATGTCCACGTCACCTGATCGAGCTGGTACCATATGACAAACAGACACGTGTAGCCTGCAGCTCCCACGCAAAAGGTAAGGCAGTTACAGCTGCCTGCGAGCTTGGCTGTATCGGCTGTAAAAAATGTGAAAAGAATTGTCCGTCCGAGGCGATCACAGTTACCGATTTCTGTGCACACATTGATTACGATAAGTGTACAGGCTGCGGTAAATGTAAGGAAGTTTGCCCAAGACATGTGATTCTGTAAAACAAAAAGGACTGCCTGTCACGGAAGTTTTCCGAGTGACGTGGCAGTTCTTTTTTTGGAATAAAGCATGTTGTGCCCGATAATGCATAAATAAAATAAATACATACAAACTTTTGGTTATATTTCAATGAAAAATTGCAGTTTCCGGTTAAAAATATTTGACCGGTGAATTTCAAGGGGCTATAATAGGATATAAATATTCAGTATACTTCAAGGAGAACGAAATTCATGAGTAAGATTATTTTAACTGGCGACCGCCCGACGGGGCGCCTTCATGTAGGTCATTATGTTGGATCTCTGGCAGAGCGTGTGAAGCTGCAGAATTCCGGCTTATATGATGAGATTTATATTATGATCGCAGATGCCCAGGCACTTACAGATAATGCAGAGCATCCGGAGAAAGTACGTCATAACATTCTTCAGGTTGCTCTGGATTATCTGGCATGCGGGCTTGATCCGGAGAAATCCAATATTTTTATCCAGTCCATGGTTCCGGAGCTGACAGAACTTACCTTTTATTATATGAATCTGGTTACGGTAGCACGAGTACAGCGTAATCCTACCGTTAAATCCGAGATTAAGATGCGTAATTTTGAAGCCAGCATCCCGGTAGGCTTTTTCTGCTATCCGATCAGTCAGGCTGCTGATATTACTGCTTTCCGTGCGACACATGTACCGGTAGGTGAAGATCAGCTTCCGATGCTTGAGCAGTGCAAGGAGATCGTCCATAAATTCAATACCGTTTACGGTGATACACTGACAGATCCGGAAATTGTTCTTTCTTCCAATAAAGCATGCTTACGTCTTCCGGGAATTGACGGAAAGGCTAAGATGAGTAAATCTCTCGGAAACTGCATCTATCTGTCTGATGAAGAAGATGTTGTAAAGAAAAAGATCATGTCCATGTTTACAGATCCGAACCATCTTCGTGTTCAGGATCCTGGTCGTGTAGAGGGAAATCCGGTATTTATCTATCTGGATGCCTTCAGCCGCCCGGAACATTTTGCTGAATTTCTGCCAGAGTATCAGAATCTGGATGAACTTAAGGCTCACTATCAGAGAGGTGGCCTTGGTGATGTGAAAGTCAAGAAGTTCCTGAATAATGTTATGCAGGCAGAGCTTGGACCGATCCGTGAAAGAAGGAAAATGTGGGAGCAGCGAACCGAAGATGTGTTCGATATCCTGAAAGCCGGTACAGAGGTTGCCAGAGAAAAAGCTGCCGCAACGCTTCATGATGTTCGTTCTTCCATGCGGATCAATTATTTTGAGGATCAGGATTTCCTTAATCAGTGATAGAAAACAGCGAGAGGAATCACAGGCTTGTATACAGGATCAACCCGGAGATTGTATTCCGGGTTGATTTTTTTTGAAAATTATGTTACTATTGCGTTCATATGGGAAACAGATGTTCAGCTGTTTCAGGGAAGGAGCCTTGAGATTTGATTTCTTTTGTAAAAGGTACCGTAGCAGATATCGGTGAAAATTGTCTGGTTGTGGAAAATGGCGGAATTGGTTATGAGATTTATATGACAGGACAGGATCTTGGGAAAGCACGGATAGGCGATGAAAAGAAGATCCATACCTTTCTCTATGTGCGGGAGGATATTCTGCAGCTATATGGTTTTTTTTCGAAGGATGATCTTGGCATGTTCAAGCTTCTGATCGGTGTCAACGGAGTCGGACCTAAAGGCGCTCTGGGTATCCTTTCCGGGATCAGTGCAGACGAGCTTCGTTTTGCAGTGCTTTCCGATGATGTAAAAACAATCTCCAAGGCCCCTGGAATCGGGAAAAAGACAGCCCAGAAAATGATCCTGGAGCTGAAAGACAAGCTGAAGCTGGAAGATGCTTTTGAGATGAAACTGGCGCATCAGCAGGAAGAAGCAGCTGAGGGAGCATCTGATCTGAGGGATAGTCGTCAGGAAGCGGTGGAGGCGCTTGTCGCATTAGGATACAGTTCTGCAGATGCCCTTCGTGCAGTACGAAAGGTACCGGAAGATGTGCCGGCAGATGATGTAGAAGCAATTCTTCGGGCTGCACTGAAAAATTTTTAACAAATGTAGCAAGAATTCTCCCACATCTTCAGGTGGTGAGATGAATTGCACATCTGAGCATATCTGCTCAAAAAAATCTCTATAGTATAAAAGAAACACTTGTTCTCCCTTCCCTGATGTAGTATACTGAAAAAGAACAATTAGTTCATAAATACATATCCGTCGATATAAGAAAAAGGACGATAAATATAATGGAGTTAGACCATGAAAGATGCATTCTGGGGTCAAATCTTCGGTCTGCTCAGTGCAGGTGGAGCAACGATTGAAACGATACGGCAGTATATAGAAAGCCAGGGTGAGAAGAATGAACCGCACCGTAAAAATAAGGATCTATCCAAATAAAGAGCAGAGAGTTCAGATAGAGCAAACAATCGGCTGCAGCCGCTTTATCTATAACCAGATGCTTGCAGATAAGATCAGCTATTACCAGAAAGAAAAAAAGATGCTCCGGAACACACCGGCCGGATATAAAAAGGAATATCCATGGCTGAAGGAGGTGGATTCCCTTGCCCTGGCGAATGCGCAGTTGCATCTGGAAAGTGCGTTCCGGAAGTTTTTTCGGGAACCAGCCTGCGGATTTCCACGTTATAAATCAAAGAAGCATGCAAGAAATTCATATACGACCAATGCACTAAACGGAAATATCCTTTTGCAGGATACCCATCTGAAGCTTCCAAAGATGTCCGTCATAAAGATAAAACTTCACCGTCAGATTCCATCAGACTGGAAACTGAAGTCTGTAACTGTGAGCCGTGAGCCATCCGGGAAATATTTTGCCAGCCTTTTGTTCTGCTGTGAGAACCAAACAGTGGAAAAAAGACCGGCAGAGAGATTTCTTGGGATCGATTTTGCCATGCAGGGAATGTGTGTATTTTCTACAGGAGAAAGAGCCGGGTACCCTATGTTTTACAGAAAAGCAGAGAAAAAACTTGCAAGAGAACAGAGAAAGCTCTCCCACTGTGAAAAAGGAAGCCGGAACTATCAGAAACAGAAAAAAAGGGTAGCTTTATGTCATGAAAAGATAAAGAACCAGAGAAAAGATTTCCAGCATAAGCTCAGTAGGGAGCTTGCGGAAAGATATGATGCAGTATGTGTGGAAGATCTGAATCTGAAGGGAATGTCCGGAGGACTGCACCTTGGGAAAGGTGTGCAGGATAACGGGTACGGGCAGTTTCTGTTCATGCTGGGATACAAGCTGGAAGAATGTGGAAAACATCTTATAAAAGTAGACCGTTATTTTGCATCCAGCAAGATCTGCAGTGTATGCGGACATAAGAAAAAGGAACTGGCATTGTCGGATAGAATGTATGTTTGTGAATGTGGAAATAGGATGGACCGGGATGTGAATGCAGCAGTCAATATCCGTGAAGAAGGAAAAAGAATCTATAAAGAATGTGCCTGACGGCACAAGAAAAAAATCCGTAACCGGATAAACATAAAAAACAAAACCGCGGGACACGCGGGGATAGCCTGTTTTAGCTTTGCCCTAAAGGGTAATCGAGCAGGAAGCCCCCACTTCAAAATCGTAAGATTTAAGTGGTGGGAGCATGTCACCGCCGTGAGTAAGAGCAAACATGCTCGCACTGAAATGAAATAGAACGGAGCATAGCAAATGGAGAACAGGATCATTACAACAGATGTTACAGAAGAGGATTTTTCCCTGGAGGGAAATTTAAGGCCTCAGAGTCTGGATGAGTATATTGGTCAACAGAAAACAAAAGATACCCTGAAAATTTATATCGAAGCAGCAAAGCAGCGTCATGATTCACTGGATCATGTGCTGTTTTATGGACCTCCGGGGCTGGGAAAGACTACACTTTCCGCGATCATTGCCAATGAGATGGGAACACATATGAAGGTAACATCAGGTCCTGCGATTGAAAAGCCAGGCGAAATGGCTGCGATCCTGAACAACCTTCAGGAAGGAGATGTGCTGTTTGTAGATGAGATACACAGACTGAACCGGCAGGTAGAAGAGGTTCTTTACCCGGCAATGGAAGATTTTGCTATCGATATCATGATCGGCAAGGGAGCATCCGCCCGTTCCATTCGTCTGGATCTTCCGAAGTTTACATTGGTAGGTGCAACAACGAGGGCAGGTCTTCTTTCCGCGCCGCTTCGTGATCGTTTTGGCGTAACACAGAGACTGGAGTTTTATGATAAAAAAGAACTGACGACGATCATTCTACGTTCCGCTCAGGTGCTTGGCGTGGAAATCGAACCCAATGGAGCTGCCGAGATCGCCAAGCGTTCCAGAGGAACCCCCCGTCTGGCCAACCGTCTTCTGAAGAGAGTACGTGATTTCGCCCAGGTGAAGTATAATGGTGTGATCACCTACGATGTTGCCTGCTTCGCATTGGATCTTCTGGAAGTAGATCAGTATGGCCTTGATAAAACAGACCGTCGCATTCTCCAGACCTTGATCCTGAATTTTCAGGGCGGACCCGTGGGGCTTGAAACACTTGCCGCATCAATCGGAGAAGACTCCGGAACACTGGAAGATGTGTATGAACCCTATCTTTTACAGACAGGTTTCCTGAACAGAACTCCACGTGGAAGAATGGCTTCCGTGCTGGCATATACCCATCTTGGATATCCTCGTCCTGATTTATCGACAAAATAATAGAAAAACTTCTATACATTTTTGCGGGAATCAGTTATAATAAAAGAAATTGCGGGTTGTAAGACCGGCAATGCAGAGGAATGTTATTGAGGAAATTACCAGTAACAGATAAATTCAGGAGGCTTTACGAATGGCGGTAAAGAATACAGCACAGGTTGTTATCGATGGAAAGATCATTACTCTGGGCGGGTATGAGTCCGAGGAATATTTTCAGAAGGTTGCAGCCTATATGAATAATAAGATCAGTGAGCTGAGTCAGATGCCGGGATACTCCAGACAGGCCATGGAGACCAAGCATACATTGCTCAGTCTGAATATTACAGATGATTATTTTAAGGCAAAGAAGCAGGCGGAGATTTTTGAACAGGATCTGCAGCAGAAAGACCAGGAGATGTATGATCTGAAACATGAACTGATCTCTTTGAAAATGCAGATTGAAGAGGCGAAGAAGGCAGAACAGGAAGCTCAGGAACAGAAGAATCTTCTGGACGGTAAGGTGAAGGAACTGGAGAAAGAACTTGATGAACTGCTTAAATAAGGATGGGGGATTGCTTCGGTAATCCTCTTTTGTTTTATGGTCATCGGATTGATTAACAGATGGGAGATGAGGGAATACTTTGAAAAATATGATAACAGAACTGCTCTCGCCGGCAGGTTCTTATGAAAGCTTTGAGGCAGCTATTGGTGCCGGGGCTGATGCGGTATATGTAGGGGGACCGGCTTTTGGAGCAAGAGCTTATGCGCAGAACTTCACCCAGGAAGAGCTGATCACTGCCATTGAGACCGCACATATCCATAACCGTAAATTATATCTTACTGTGAATACACTTTTGAAGAACCGTGAACTGGATGATCAGCTGTTTGAATATCTGCTTCCGTATTATGAGGCAGGGCTGGATGCGGTGATCGTACAGGATCTGGGAGTATTTTCTTTTATACGCCGGAATTTTCCGGATCTGGATATTCACGCAAGCACACAGATGACAGTAACTGGACCGGAGGGAATGCGGTTTCTGGAGGAAAAGGGAGCAACTCGTGTGGTTCCAGCCAGAGAGCTTTCCCTGGAAGAGATATCTGCCATGCATAAGGCAAGTCCAATGGAAATAGAGACTTTTATCCATGGAGCTCTCTGTTACAGCTATTCCGGCCAGTGTCTGATGAGCAGTATTTTCGGTGGAAGAAGCGGAAACCGTGGCCGCTGTGCACAGCCATGCAGGCTTCCTTACAGTGTAACCATGGATCACAGAAAATATAAAGGAGACAAGGATTTTTGTGCATTAAGCCTGAAAGATATCTGCACTCTGGATATTCTTCCGGATATCCTGGAGGCGGGTGTTATGTCTCTGAAGATCGAAGGGCGTATGAAACAGCCGGCGTACACAGCGGGCGTCACAGCAGTATATCGAAAATATCTGGATATGTATTTAAGTGGAAAAGAATATCACGTTCAGGAAAAAGACCGGAAGTATCTTCTTGAGCTTTTCAGTCGGGGAGGATCCTGCAAAGGATACTATGATATGTATCGCGGGCCGGAAATGATGGCTTTTGCCAATGAAAAAAAATCCGGTAATATCCAGCCGGAGATCAGAAAAATAAAAGAAAAAATTCATGGGAATTTAATACTTTCTCCTGAAAGTCCTGTTATACTGGAAATAACCTGCAAGGGCCAGACAGTAACTGCTATGGGCGGTGAGGTACAGTTTGCTAAAAATCAGCCAATGGAAGAACAGAGGATCCGTCAGCAGATGGAGAAACTGGGAAATACAGATTTTCAGTGGGAGGATCTGAACATTGAAATAAATGGAAGGATTTTTGTTCCGGTTAAAGTTCTCAATGAAGTACGAAGAGATGCTCTGAGTCAGCTGCGGGAAGCACTGATCGGATGTCAGAAGAGAGCACAGGTTACGAAGCAGCCGACGAAATCTAAGGATCAGGCTGCTTGTCACAGAAGGGTAACAGACAGCCTGCCTGTATATGTATCCTGTGAACGTTCGGATACTGCGGAAGTACTTTTGAACGAACCGGGGATTACAGGTTTTTATTTTCCTTTTGATACTATGGAAAAATATTTTTCACCGGAACTTGCTGCAAGTAGTGAATTATATCTTTCTACTCCACATATCCATCGCGGAGAAATCCCCGAAAAGTGGCTTCGATCAGCTCAAAAATGGTTGGAGCAGGGTATGAAGGGTTTTCTGGTAAGAAACCTGGAATCTTACGCCGTACTGAAAAAAATGGGATATGGCGGAAAATGTATCCTGGATGCATCCATGTATACCTGGAATGATCAGAGTGTTGATTTCTGGCGGGAAGAGGGAGTTCTTCGAAATACAGTCCCCCTTGAGTTGAATGAGGGTGAACTGAAACACAGAGATAATACTTCTTCGGAGCTGCTTTTATATGGGTATATCCCACTGATGCTTTCCGCGCAGTGTGTAAGGAAGAATCTTTTCGGATGCACAGGAAAATATGAGACGGCTTATCTGAAAGACCGCTATAACAGTGAATTTCCGGTAAAATGCAGTTGTGATCCATGGGGAAAAAACATCTCCGAAAAAGCAAAATACTGTTATAATATCATTTATAATAGCATTCCTTACGGACTTCCGGGTGAAAAAGATCAGGTAAAAAAACTGAACCTTCACTCTTTGCGACTGGCATTTACGATCGAAGAGCCAGAGAAAGCAAAAGCGATCTTGAAAGAATTCCGGACGGTTTATCAGGAAAACGGAAAACCTTCCGGACGCAGGTATACAAAAGGCCATTTTAAAAGAGGAGCCGAGTAAAAGTGTATGATTAATGTAATTACAGAATTATCTAAGTATGTGATCCTCACATTGATGATCGTCTATACCTTTCATTGTTTTTATATGGTGTGGCGGCAGGATGAGGAAGAAAAGAGAGAACTGCTCCATCAGCAGCTGACCATGATCTTTTTTATTGATTTTACAGCATTTCTTGTGATCTATTTAAAAAGCATGGATTTCAGGGTCATCCTGTTCTATATCGAAATGATGATCTTTTTTGCAGCGATCCAGATCCTTTATCGAATTATTTATCAGAATGCATCGCTGCTTCTTTTAAATAATATGTGTATGCTCCTGAGCGTAGGATTTATCATGCTCTGCCGGCTTTCACTTCCGTCTGCAACTAAGCAGCTTCTGATCGTGGCCGCAGGTAGTGCAGTATCACTGGTGATACCGGTAATGATACGAAAAATGAAATTTTTAAAGGATCTTACATGGGCTTATGCCGGAATTGGTATTGTACTTCTGGCGGCAGTTCTTGTTCTGGCAAGCACAAGCTACGGTGCAAAGCTTTCTCTTATGGGAATCCAGCCTTCCGAGGTAATCAAGATAACCTTCGTATTTTTTATGGCATCACTTCTGTGTACCAAGGTGGATTTTCGCAAAGTAGTACTGGCTACGATCGTTGCAGTGATCCATGTAGGGATCCTGGTTCTTTCCAGGGATCTGGGTAGTGCAGTGATCTTTTTTGTCACCTACCTTGTACTGATCTATGTGGCAACCAGAAATCCGAGCTATTTATTTCTGGGACTTGGCGGAGGATGCGTTGGTTCGGTGATCGCATATCATCTTTTTGGACATGTCCGTCAGCGAGTCAGTGCCTGGAAGGATCCGATGGCTGTCTATCAAAATGAAGGTTATCAGATCGTGCAGTCTCTGTTTGCGATCGGAACCGGAGGCTGGTTTGGAATGGGACTTTGTCAGGGCTCTCCGGAGAAGATTCCGGTCGTAAAAAATGATTTTATCTTCAGTGCTATTTGCGAGGAACTGGGTGGCATTTTTGCCATCTGCCTGATTCTTGTATGCACAAGCTTTTTTCTGATGATCGTTACTATTGCACTAAAGATCAGGAATCCGTTTTATAAACTGATCGCACTGGGGCTCGGAACAGAATATGCTTTTCAGGTATTTCTGACCATCGGCGGTGCAACCAAGTTTATTCCAATGACAGGAGTTACACTTCCGCTGGTGAGTTACGGAGGTAGTTCTGTCATGTGTACCATCCTGATGCTTGCGATCATTCAGGGACTGTATATTCTGAGGGAAGATGAGGACGAACAAATTGAAACGCAGCGAAAAGAAACGATTGAAAGAAGAGGAAAGAGAGCAACGCCTGAGAGAAAGAGAAATCGCCAGACTCCGTAGAAAAAAGAACCGGCCTTTAACTTTTGTATCGGCCTTCTTTATATTGATCTTTGTCAGTCTGATCGGATATCTGGCCTATTTTGACGCCATAAAAAGCGAAGATTTTATCAACAGCCCGTACAACACCCGTCAGGATACATTTTCGGACCGGGTAGTACGTGGAAGTATCCAGTCTTCGGATGGTGAGGTTCTGGCACAGACCAATGTGTATGAAGATGGAACAGAAGAGAGAACGTATCCGTTTTCCAATATTTTTGCACATGCAGTAGGATATGATACCAATGGTAAGAGTGGTTTGGAATCGGAAGCAAATTTCCAGCTTCTCACCTCCCATTCATTTTTTCTGGAACAGATGAAAAATGAATTCCTGGGAAAAAAGAATCAGGGTGATACCGTGATCTCCAGTCTGAATGCAGATCTTCAGACAACGGCATACAATTCTCTGGGAGACCGGAGAGGAGCGGTAGTTGTACTGGAACCATCCACCGGACGTATCCTGGCTATGGTGAGCAAACCGGATTTTGATCCGAACACGATCGCACAGAATTGGGATACCCTTGTTAATGATGAAAGTAACAGTAGCCTTTTAAACCGTGCAACCAATGGAGCTTATCCTCCGGGATCAACATTTAAGATCGTCACGGCACTGGATTATTTCAGACAAAAGGGATCACTGGAGGGATATTCCTATCTGTGTCAGGGAAGTATCACAGTGGATGACCACACGATCCAGTGTTACAATGGTGCAGTACATGGACAGGAGGATTTTTATTCCGCATTTGCACATTCCTGTAACTGTGCATTTGCAGATATGGGACTTGGTCTGGGAGGAGATACTCTGAAAAGTACTGCAGAGGATCTGCTCTTTAATAGGGCGCTTCCGCTGAATTCCTATAAAACCAGTCGCTTTACCCTTGATAAAGATTCTCCGAATGCACTTGTGATGCAGACCTCGATCGGCCAGGGTAACACTCTTGTTTCTCCGATGCATATGGCATTGATCACAAGTGCCATCGCCAATGATGGTATACTGATGAAGCCAACCATGATCGATAAGATCGTGAATAATTCCGGTGATGCGGTCAGGGAAACAGAAAAAACAGAATACAAACGTCTGATGACAAGAAATGAAGCCAATATCCTTGGAAAACTAATGAAAAATGTAGTTGAAAACGGTACGGCTTCCGCATTGAACGGACGAGGATATACTGTTGCCGGAAAGACCGGTTCTGCGGAGTTTGATGAAAATGGCTCCAGTCATTCCTGGTTTGTGGGTTATTCTAATGTAGATGATCCGGATATCGCTATTGCTGTGATCGTGGAAAACGGCGGAACCGGAAGTGAAGCGGCAGTTCCCATTGCGGCCGATGTTTTTGATGCATATTATTTCGATTAAATTGAGAACAGTATCTGCTTCTTGCCCCTTGCCTATAAGGTGAAAAAGAGGTATACTATAGCCAGTGCAAAAGACACACGCATTACAGGAGGATTGCAATATGATAGAAGCAACAAGCTGTGGCGGTGTGGTAATTCATCGGGGTAAGATCCTGGCATTGTATAAATCCTACAGGAACCGTTATGAAGGATGGGTGCTTCCCAAAGGAACTGTAGAAAAAGGAGAGACTTTTGAACAGACTGCTTTACGTGAAGTAATGGAAGAAGCAGGTGTTCGGGCCTCTATCGTGAAATATATCGGCAAGAGCCAGTATAATTTCACCGTTCCGGAGGATGTGGTAATGAAAGAGGTACACTGGTATCTCATGATAGCTGATAATTATCATAGCAAACCCCAGCGAGAGGAATATTTTGTAGATTCCGGATACTATAAGTTTCATGAGATCTATCATCTTCTCCGTTTTTCCAACGAGAAGCATATCGTGGAACAGGCCTATCAGGAGTATCTGGAAATGCGAAGTGAGGGCGTCTGGGCGAAACAGCAGAAGTATTTTTAACAACAGGACAGGGCTGTGTACATACGCAGCCCTGTTTGGCATTATAACGGAGGTGAGGGCAGATTGCTGAAATGGATGAAAAACTATTACATAGGAAATGATGTAAAAAATCCTACTAGAATAAGAACCAGGATCACTGCTGGTAAATTCGTGCCGGATATCTACGTTGTTACTTTGTCTGATAATCCCGGAAATATTTTGGAAATTCTTCCCGCAGGCATGCTTGTACAGCGAAGCGCCAGAGCCACCTGTCCTTTGATCGTTGGAATGGCTAGAGGGAAATCCGGTGCTATACAGATGGTACAGGATATGATCGAACAGGTTTATACCGAAACTGGAAATTTTAAAATAAAAGAATATCTGAAAAACAGGTGAACCAATGCTGCATATATTATGGCTGATAATAAAATGGATATTGATCCTTCTGGGGATTCTGATCGGGCTGATCTTTCTGATCCTGCTGCTTCTTTTATTCTGTCCGATCAGATACAGAGGGAAATTAAAAAAAGACCGTACGGATAGTCTTCGTGAAATACATGCTACCGGTGAAGTGAGCTGGCTGCTTCATATAATTTCTGCACAGGTATTCTGGGAGCAGGGCGTTCTGAAAACAAAATTATGTTTTTTAGGGATTCCTTTGGAAAAATTTAAAAATCTGTTTCGTAAAAAAAGGGAACCAAGAGCTCTTTCCAACTCCGGAAATCAAAATGCCAAAAAACAGGCAGAGGCTTCCAGAAGCCATGAAAAGACATCAAAAAACGAAAATCAGAACGATACCGCAGAGCTGCAAATGTCTGAGCCTCAGGAAGATACTGTTGAAGATATAAATGAAATTTTGGAAAATGTAATAATGGAGCCGATATCGATTTCCGAAGAAATATCGGAAGAATCGGAAGATGAAAAGAAGCTTCGGACAAAGATTGCAGATTTAATTTTGAATATAGTGGGAAGAATAAAAACTGCAGTTGGAAATCTGATCCGAATCGTACAGAATTTTCTTGGAATCCCCAAAAGAATTCTGAAAAAAATTCAAAGTCTTGCATTAACAATCCGGAATTTCTGTGATAAGATAAACTGGTGGAAGGAGTTTTTAGACCATCCCCGAACCAGAGAGGCTCTTTCCTTTCTGTGGAAAAATGCAAAAAAACTGATTTATCATGTGCTTCCGACAAGGATCACCGGAAAAATCACATTTGGCAATGAAGATCCGGCAGTTACAGGTATGGTATTGGCTGTATTAGGAATGACGATTCCTTTTCATAAAAACAAGATCGAAGTAGCGCCTCTTTTTGATGATGAAAATGTTCTTGAAGGAGAGATCCTGTTAAAGGGAAGGATTTATGGAATTGTAGTTCTCAAAACAGCAGCAGAGCTTTATTTCAATAAAAATATAAAATACGTCATCCACCGATGGAGACATAAGGAGGTAAATCATGGAGAAAGAGAATAATTTCAAAGATACCGTGAATTCATTATTTAAAGGAATGGATGGCTTTGTATCGGCCAAAACAGTGGTTGGCGATGCCATTCATGTAGGTGATACCATTATCCTTCCTCTGGTCGATGTATCCTTCGGCGTGGGAGCCGGAGCTTTTGAAGGGGACAAGAAGAATAACGGCGGCGGAGGTCTTGCCGGAAAGATGTCTCCCTGTGCAGTGCTTGTGATCCAGAATGGAAGCACCAAACTTGTAAACGTAAAAAATCAGGATGGTCTTACCAAAGTCCTGGATATGGTGCCGGATTTTGTGAACCGTTTTGCACCAGGTGCAGGCAATGCTGAGGATACAGACGGGAAAGAAGAGTAGTATTCCATTCAGATTTCATGCATATACTGTAATAAAAAACAGGAAATGAGCAGACAGGAGTGGGAAAGCTAACTGGTTTTATGCTGTTTTTTATTGGTGTGGGCATGGTTCTTGGTATCCTTATTACAGAGAATTTTATTGTGATCGCAATGGCAGTCGTATGTCTGCTGTGCGGATATCATATGTTTTGCAGATAAGCGGGAAGTGTGCACCTGGCATACTTCCCGCTTGTGATTTATATGTCTTAAAGATAAAAAAAACAGCCCCCGCATTCTACGGGGGCATACGATATTACTTACGCTCTTTCAACTTTTCCGGATCTTAAACAAGAAGTACATACATACATTTTCTTTGCTCCGCCGGCAGTTGTTTTTACTCTGACGGATTTAACGTTAGATTTCCACATTTTGTTGGATCTTCTATGGGAATGACTCACATTGTTTCCGAAATGAGCTCCTTTATCGCAGATTGCACATTTAGCCATGAATAGCACCTCCTTTTATCAACAGTCACCATTTTAACAGATGAATTGCTCTTTTGCAAGCAAAAAAAGGAAATTTATCAAAAATTCTGCAAAGAGTTTTAAGGAAAGTATTCCATACCTCCGGGAACAGGGCGGATCATGGTGGAATTAAGCGTTGTGTGTATGGTTTAGATCAATTTGAAACATAGAAAATTACCCAGTGCGAATTAATTTATCGTTTTTTCTTTGGCCTGGTCTCTTTCCTGAATCTGAATAGAACATATTCTTGTTGAACTGGCATATGAGGATAGGAAAAACGGGAAAATGCAAAAGAATTTGGCAGGTAGTTCGGAATCCGAAAATGTGGTATGATTATAGGTGGGATATCAGAAGCGTCAGGAGTTGAATAGATTGTGAAGACGGAAGAAATTTTTAAATATGTGCAGAAACAGTACGGAACAGTCCCGGAATATTTATGGAGTACATCGCCAGACAGTGCAGTACTTCGACATAAAAACGGAAAATGGTATGCAGTGATCATGACTATTGAAAAATCGAAACTGGGATTAGAAGGAAAGGATCCGGTTGATATCATGGATGTAAAGTGTGATCTGGACATGACGAATTTGATTATTCAGACTCATGGATTTTTACCTGGATACCATATGAACAAGCAGCACTGGATCACGATTTTACTGGATGGTTCGGTTAGTAAAGCAAAGATACTGGACTTTTTGGACATGAGTTATGACCTGATTGATGGCGCAGGCAGAAAGGAAAACAAATGAGAAAAGCAATCGTATATGCATCTGTACATCATGGAAATACAGAAAAATTAGTAAAAAGTGTAGCAGAAGCGTGCCAGATCGATTTGATCGATGCTGTAAAACAACCCGATGCAGATGTGAGCAGTTATGATATGATTGGGTTTGCATCAGGAATCTATTTTTCAAAATTTCATCAGTCGATATTGGGATTTGCAGAGAAGAATCTACCGGACGACAAAAAGGTATTTCTGATCTGTACTTATGGTGGAAGTGCGAATTATAAATCCATTGAGCAGATTTTGGACAAGAAGCGTTCCAAAGTGATAGGAAAATTCGGGTGCAAGGGTTATGACACATTTGGTCCATTTAAACTGGTTGGTGGAATTGCAAAAGGGCATCCAGATGAAGAAGATATAAAAAATGCAGTTGCGTTTGTAAAAGGATTATAAGTAGATAAACGAAAAGGAAAAACCGGCTTCATAGTATCGGCCAGTATGCTCCATCGCAATTCGGGGTTTCCCTTCAATAGAGTGGATGAGCTTAATTTTTTATAAGATAAAACAAATTGAATTCTATCATTGCGTAATCATAAAAAAAGCAATATATTCATACCGTGAAGTCTGCAAAGTGTTGATTTTAAGCCATTTCTGGATATGTGATTGATTCAGAGATATGGTTTTGTGACGTTTTGAGTTGACTTTTTACCGGTAATAGCATATGATAATAACAGCTAAGGAATGTGGTGAGATTCCAAGTGGCAAAGTGAAAGCCCTCAGAGTTGCAGCTCTGGGGGCTTTCTTGCTCGTTACGGTGAGTTATTCCGTTTAGGCTGTTGCTGCCTATCGTCTACCGTCCAGCCGTTTGCATATGTAGTAGCTAACTACGCCTGCTACAACGGAGACAAGGAATGAGGTGAGAATTTCTTCCATCGTGGCCACCTCCTTTCTGCTGGAGGTTCGACAGCTCTTTTAGTATAGCATAGGTTAGAACGATTTGAAATATAGAAAATTACCCGGTATTGTGGCTTTTTATTTTGACAATTTTTGTGACAAATAAAAGAAAACAGACGCAATCAGACGAAGAGTTGCCGTATACAAAAGCACTGGAAACCATTGAAAATAAAGGACTTTTTTCTATAAGATAAAACAAGTTGAACTCTATCATTGCGTAATTATAAAAAAAAGGTTATAATAGTTTTATATAATTTAATCTGAATGAAACAATGGAGGTAACCATATGAATGGACGTATAGATTCCGGATTGGGTCAGATCGTAATTGATACAGATGTCATTGCGACTTATGCCGGCAGTGTGGCGGTAGAGTGTTTTGGTATCATCGGAATGGCAGCTATCAGTATGAAGGATGGCCTGGTCAAGCTTTTGCGTATTGACAGCCTGAAACATGGTATCAGTGTTAAGATCACGGATGATAATAAGATCCGGCTGAATTTTCATGTCATCGTAGCATATGGCGTGAATATCAGTACTATTGCGGACAATCTTGTCAACAATGTAAAATATAAAGTCGAAGCCTTTACAGGAATGGAGATTGAAAAGATCAACATTATGGTTGAGGGCGTGCGTGCAATAGATTAGTTTTAGAGGAGGAACTTGTGGTGAATAACAAAACCATAGATGCTAAAATACTTTCCAGAATGTTTCTGTCCGGAGCAAAGAATCTGGAAGCGAAGAAAGAGTGGATCAATGAACTGAATGTGTTTCCTGTACCTGATGGAGATACGGGAACCAATATGACGCTTACCATCATGTCTGCTGCTTCTGAAGTAGGTGCTCTTACAGATCCGGATATGGAATCCCTGGCAAAGGCAATTTCTTCCGGTTCCCTCCGTGGAGCCAGAGGTAATTCTGGTGTTATCCTGTCACAGCTTCTGCGTGGATTTACCAGAGGTGTGCGTAAACTTACAGATCTGGATGCACCTGCCATTGCCGCAGCTATGGAGCGAGGCGTTGAAACTGCATACAAAGCAGTTATGAAACCAAAAGAGGGAACCATTCTTACTGTAGCCAGAGCTGCAGCAGACAGAGCAGCAGAGCTTGCTGATGCTGCAGAAGATCTGGATGCTTTTTTCGACGGGATCTTTCAGCATGCAGAGGAAACTCTTGCCAGAACACCAGAGATACTTCCAGTCCTGAAAGAAGCAGGTGTTGTGGATTCTGGCGGACAGGGACTTCTGGAAGTTTTCCGTGGTGCCATCGACGGATATCATGGAAAAGAAGTGGATTATTCCCAGTTTGAAGCAGCAGCTCCTAAGATCACAAAGATTTCTCCTCAGGCAGAGGCAGATATCAAATTTGGATATTGTACAGAGTTTATTATCCTTCTTGAAAAACCGCTTCCACAGGATGAGATCGACCGTTTCCGTGAATTTCTGGATTCCATCGGTGATTCCATTGTTTTGGTAGCTGATGATGAGATTGTCAAGGTACACGTGCACACCAATCATCCGGGACAGGCTTTTGAACGCGCACTCACGTATGGTCAGCTTTCCCGTATGAAGATTGACAATATGAGAGAAGAACATCAGGAAAAACTGATCAAAGATGCGGAAAAACTTGCAAAAGAACAGGCAGAAAACAAAGAACCTCCAAAGGATCATGGATTTATTTCCGTATCCGTAGGTGAGGGACTTTCTCAGATCTTCCGTGAGCTTGGCGTAGATTATCTGATCGAAGGCGGCCAGACTATGAATCCGAGTACCGAAGACATGCTCAATGCTATTGAGAAAGTAAATGCAAAAACAATTTATATTTTCCCGAATAACAAGAATATTATCCTTGCAGCTAACCAGGCAAGAGATCTGACTGAGGACAAGGAGATCATTGTAGTACCAACCAAGACAATCCCACAGGGAATTTCCGCAATGATCAGCTTTGTTCCGGAGAAGGGCGGCGAAGAGAACCTTGCTTCCATGACCGATGCGATTTCCAGAGTGAAGACCGGACAGATTACTTATGCAGTCCGTGATACACGCATTGATGACAAGGAAATCCATGAGGGAGATATCATGGGAATCGGTGATGCAGGTATCCTTGCAGTAGGCAGAGATCGACTTCAGGTAGCGGAGGAGATGGTAGCAGAGATGGTTGACGAGGAATCTGAGATCATCAGTGTTTACTATGGTGAAGATGTATCTGAGGAAGATGCAGAGGCACTTTCTGATTCTCTTACCGAGAAATATCCGGAGTGCGAGGTTGAGCTGAACCAGGGTGGACAGCCAATTTACTACTATCTGATTTCTGTAGAATAAAGAGCACAAAAAATGAATGATAAGACACCTTTACGTGAATTAAAAGGCGTGGGTGAGAAAACAGAGAAGCTTTTCCAGAAGATCGGGATCACGACTGCGGAAGAGCTTCTCCGTTATTATCCGCGGACTTACGATATATATGAGGAGCCTGTGGAGATTGCATCAGCAGAGGAGGACAAAACAGTCTCTATCCGTGCCACTATAGCAACAGGTATTTATATTAACCAGATACGCAATCTCCAGGTTCTGACAACAACTGTGGCAGATGCAAGCGGCCGATTGCCGGTTGCCTGGTTCAATGCGCCTTATTTGAGGGGAACACTCAAAAAGGGCAGTGTGTTTATCCTCAGAGGAAAGATCATCAGAAAAAAAGGCCGTCCGCAGATGGAACATCCGGAGATTTTTACCCCGGCAGCTTATGAGGAGATCATTCACAGTATGCAGCCTGTATATGGTCTGACGAAAGGACTTTCCAACAAGATGATCACGAAGTTGGTCCATCAGATTTTGGATACAAGGCCTCTCCATGGGGAATATCTGCCGGAGGAGATACGGGAACGCTATCAGCTCGCAGATGCCAATTATGCGATCCGGACTATCCATTTTCCGAAAAATATGCAGGAGCTTCTCACAGCCAGGAAACGTCTGGTATTCGATGAATTTCTGCTTTTTGTGCTGGCAATACAGCTCTTGAAGGAGAAAACAGAAGAGGCTCCAAACACTTTTTCAATGAAACCAGTATGGACAACCGAGGAGATCATAGAAGGGCTTCCCTATGACCTGACCGGAGCCCAGAAGAATGTCTGGCATGAGATCGAACGGGATCTGAGCGGTCATAAGCTGATGTCCAGGCTTGTACAGGGGGATGTTGGTAGCGGCAAGACCGTGATCGCATTTTTAGCTATGGTACTTTCAGCAGAGAATGGATTTCAGAGTGCATTGATGGTACCGACAGAGGTTCTGGCAAATCAGCATTACGAAGGCTTTCTGAGGCTGATGGAAGAACAGAATATCGCTTCCTGCCATCCGGTGCTTCTGACAGGATCTACCACAGCCAGACAGAAGCGTGAGATCTATCAGAAGATTGCAGACGGTGAAGTGAATGTGATCATCGGAACTCATGCCCTGATCCAGGAAAGGGTGGAATATAAGAATCTGGGGCTTGTGATCACAGATGAGCAGCACAGATTCGGCGTTCGCCAGAGGGAAGCGCTGACGACCAGAGGAAATCCGCCTCATGTACTTGTTATGAGCGCAACCCCCATTCCCCGGACACTGGCGATCATTTTATACGGAGATCTGGATATTTCGATCATTGACGAGCTTCCTGCAAAAAGACTTCCGATCAAGAATTGCGTAGTAGGAACTTCCTACCGTCCCAAGGCGTATTCTTTTATTGAAAAGCAGGTGCAGATGGGAAGGCAGGCTTATGTGATCTGTCCTATGGTGGAAGAGAGCGAAGGCCTGGAGGCAGAGAATGTTACAGATTATGCCAGAAAGCTTCAGGAGATCCTTCCAGGGGAGATCAAAGTAGAAATCCTTCACGGAAAGATGAAGCCAAAAGAGAAAAACAGGATCATGGAGGCGTTTGCTTCCGGCGAGATCCAGGTGCTGGTATCTACTACAGTTGTGGAGGTTGGAGTGAATGTGCCAAATGCTACCGTTATGATGGTGGAAAATGCAGAACGTTTCGGGCTTGCCCAGCTTCATCAGCTTCGGGGCCGTGTAGGGCGTGGAGAGCATCAGTCTTACTGCATTTTTATCCAGGGAAATAATGAAGAAAATACTTCTAAACGTCTGAAGATCCTCAATGAATCCAATGATGGATTTTATATAGCCGGAGAAGATCTGAAGCTTCGGGGCCCAGGAGATCTTTTCGGTATCCGCCAGAGCGGACTGATGGAATTTAAGATCGGTGATATCTACAATGATGCGGGAATCCTGAAGAATGCAAGTGAAGCAGCTGGTGAGATCCTGGCACTGGATTTTGATCTTATCCTGCCTCAGCATAAGGCTTTAAAGGAGCATCTCAAGGGGTATATGAGTGAAGAACTGGAAAATCTGGGGATCTAATTGGATGGAGCAAAGCGAAGAATCAGAACTTCGTTTTAGTATAAAAAGAAAAAGGGAGAAAACAGGATGAGGAGAAAAATGATCAAAAAACTTCTGTGTGTCGTTTTATCAGGGTCTATGATCTTTGGCAATGCAGGGATAACCATGGCTTCAGAGACAGAACCGGAAACAGTCCAGGAAAATGTAAATGAGGAGACTGACAGTCCAGAGGAAAGTTTTTCTGAGGAAGATATTTTTGAAGATGGAATCTCAGCAGACGATGAAGCAGCAGAATTACCTGATAGCACAGAACAGGAATTAGAAGAAGAGCCGGAAGAAGCGGATAATATAGAAATGTCGGAGGACACTGAAAATCTTTCGGAAGAACCGGAAACAGAAGAAATGGCAGAAAGTGATGACTTTTCTGATGGAGAAGAAGATGCTGTAAGTGCTTCCGCAAGCATGATGGATGGAGGAATCACCGGAGATATTGCTTGGTCAATTGATACATCCGGATGTCTTACATTAAAAGGAAACGGTGACTATGATACCTCAGATTATTATTGGGATGCAGAAAGGGGCTGGAGTAAATGGCAGGATGATATTAAAACAGCCATAGTTGAAATTTCCGGAATCACAAAGACAAGAGCTATGTTTAAGGGATGCAGGAATCTTACCAGGATCACTTTTAAAAACTGTGATTTCAGTAAGGTGACAGACATGGCCTTTATGTTCTCAGATTGTGAAAGCCTTACACGGCTGGATACTGGTTCATTGAAAACCGGAAATGTATCTCATATGCAGGGAATGTTCCGAAATTGCAGTAAATTAAAAACTCTGGATGTCAGTAAATTTGATACTTCAAAAGTTAATGATATGAATAGCATGTTTTTAGGCTGTGAAAGCCTTACACAGCTGAATGTCCGGAATTTTAATACTTCCAGAGTGACAAGGATGAGCGGAATGTTCCGTGAATGTCGGAATCTTAAACAGTTGGACGTCAGTAGATTTAATACAGCGAATGTTACGACTATGGAGGAGATGTTTTATTGCTGTGAAAGCCTTACACAGTTGAATGTCAGTAATTTCAATACAGCAAATGTTGTATATATGAACGGTATGTTCGAACGGTGCGAAAGTCTTACACAGTTAAATGTACGAAACTTTAATACATCAAATGTAGAAGATATGGGCAAAATGTTCTGTACTATGAGCAAGCTCAAGTCTCTGGATCTGAACAGTTTTAATACTTCTAATGTACAGAATATGTATTTCATGTTTTATGGAAATGAGTCTTTAACAAGCCTCAATATTAAAAATTTTGATACATCCAAGGTAGTAGATATGAATTCTATGTTTGGCGAGCTTAAAAAAATGACTTCTCTGGATGTTTCTGAATTTAACACATCAAAAGTAAAATCTATGGAAGGAATGTTTTCACGCTGCTATGCGTTAAAAGCTGTGGACGTGAGCCATTTCAATACTTCTGAAGTGGTAAAGATGGGATATATGTTTAACTCCTGTAGCAGCCTGGAATCTCTAAACCTCAGTAAGTTTAATACATCTAGCGTCAATGATGCAAGATATATGCTGTACTATATGGATAATCTTAAAACACTGAAAACGATCCCGAACCTGAAGTGCTCTATAGAACTTCCATTTACCATGTCAGACAGCTCAGGCAAAAAATATACGACCATGCCAACGAACAGTAAATGTATCACTTTAAAGGTAGTTGCTTCAAAACCAGTAGTTAGAAAGAGCATCAAAACGGCAAAGGTAACTGTAAAAACCGCAACTTACAATGGAAGTCCGCAGAAGCCAGGTGTAACTGTTAAACTTGGAAATACAACATTAAAAAGCGGCACAGATTATACAGTAACTTATTCTAATAATACAAAAACGGGAACAAAAGCTGTTGCAAAAATCACAGGAAAGGGAAGTTACAAAGATTCTGTTTCTAAATATTTTACCATCAAAGCATGCAGTCTTGACGGTAAAGTTCAAGTTAATTTGAAGACAACGATTTACACCTGGGATGGACAGGCAAAAACTCCCGCATTTTCTATTTATATGCCGAAAGCCAATGCGGCCGGAATGATCTCATTACAGAATGAAAAAGATTATACATATAAATATCTTAATAATAAAGAACCTGGAACAGCAACCTTACAAATCACAGGAAAGGGCAATTTTACAGGTACAAAAAAAATAGCTTATAAGATCAGCAAAGCAAAACAGCCGGTAAAAGTTACACCAGGAAGTATTACAAAACTTTATACAGACAAAGGCAAATCCTACAAAATCAGTGTTTCAGGAAAAAAAGAATTTGCAAAAGTGACATATTCAACCACTAATGCAAAAATTGCATCTGTAAAAAATAGCAAGATTATGCTTAATGGAGAGGGAGTGGCAACAGTTACTGTAAAAGTTGCGGCGACCAAACATTATCAGGCACAGAATATTGCAATTAAGATTAATGTGCTGAAAAGACAGAATATTACCACTGCTGTAAAGAATGGGGCAAAAATAGCGTATTCCACTACAATGAAATCTCTTGGTGCCAAAGTTCCTTCAGAAGGTGGGAAACTTACTTATAAGTCCTTAGATACCAGTATTGTTTCTGTGGATTCCAAAGGTAATTTGAACTTTAAAAAGGCAAAGAAGCTTGGAAAAGTTACAATCCAGATCACTGCAGCGAAATCTTCTTCCTATGCTCCGGCAACCAGGAAACTGACGATCACTACGGTAAAAGGAACTCCATCTGTCAGCTGTGTACAGCAGCAGGAACGTAAGATCTATGATGGAGCATTCAATCTCGGGGCAAAAGCAGATCAGAATGCAACATTGGTTTATTCCAGCAGCAACAGTGCTATTGCATCGGTAGCTTCTGATGGAACGGTTACTTTGAAGGAATGGCAAGAAAACGATATTCAGAGAGAAGTGCAGATCACAGTTACTACAAAAAGTACAACGTTTTATAATGCAGCGAAGCCGGTAATTGTTAATCTTACTGTTATTAAAAAGAAAAATCTGCAGCAGAGAATTGAAGATGAAAAAATCAAATTTCCTGATGGGAAATTTTGGAACCATGTTGTAAACAGTTATTCAGATCTGACAGATAATCTGGACAGCAGCGGAGCTCCTGAAAGATTTCAGGATACGATCAGTGATGTTCCATGCAAACATCACGGAACTCAGAGCGGAATTGATCCGATACCAGGTAATGGCGAGTATGATTGCAATAAGTTTGACGGGGCTATCCAGTGTGATGGGTTTGCAAGAAAAGTATTTTATGATATCTGGGAAGGGCAGAGAGTATCAGGCCTTCAGAGAATATATGATAATAATGTTCAGGTAGGAGACTATGTGCGCATCAATAATAATGGACATTCGGCTATCGTTACAGAAGTTTACAGTGATTCATTTAAAGTGATAGAGTGTAATCTGGATGGGGACGGACGTCATCATAATTGTCTGCTGCGTCATAACTGGACATATAGTAAAAGCAGTGTAACTTATCGTGTACATGCTGTAAATTACAGCCTTAACTAATAGACTTTTGAAACTTTTCTTTACAAAACTTTCAAATCGTAGTATTGTATTGCATGAGAAAAGATTAACAAATCCCTTGTAAGGAGGCTATAAACATGGCTAGAACAAAGAAAGCTGCAACCAAGACAACTGTAAAAACGGCTTCAATAAGCGAGACTCCTGCAAAATCTGTAGTAACCGCATCCGAAGAGAAAGCCGTTAAGGCTGAGACAACGAAGACAGACGATGCAAAAGCTTCTGTAGAAACAAAAGCAGCTGAGAAGACAGCTGAGGTAAAACCTGCCGCTGAGAAACCAGTAGAAGAAAAAACAGCAGAAGTAAAATCTGCTGAAGAGAAAACAACAGCTGTAAAATCAGAAGAGCCAGCTAAGAAAACCGCTGCCAAGAAGACAACAACACGAAAAACAACTGCAGCTAAGAAAACAACAACCAAGACGGCTGCTAAGACAACAGCAGCTAAGAAAGCTGAGCCAGTGACAGAAGTATATGTTCAGTACTGGGGCAAAGAGATACATACTTCAGAGGTTGCTGACAGGATCAAAAAGATCTGGACAGAGGATATGGGCAAAAAAGCCTCTGAACTGAAAGACCTCAAAATCTACATTAAACCGGAAGATAATGGTGCACATTATGTGATCAACGGAGATGTTACAGGATTTATCGGACTGTAAAAAGAATCTCTGATAAAAAGTATATAAAAGAGTATGTAAGATGGCCTGCTATAGAGTCAAACTATAGCAGGCTATTTTTTTTGTGTATTTGACCAAATGAGAATAGCATGATATGATTCACCTAACAAATAAACATACTAATTAGATAGGGATATGGTGAAATGAAACAGGTATTATGCTTTGGAGATTCCAATACATGGGGATATGACGGAGAGAGCAGAGAGAGACTACCGTGGGGAGTACGCTGGACAAGCCTTCTCCAGGAAAAACTGAATAAAGAAGAATATCGCGTGATCGAGGAAGGACTGTGCGGAAGAACAACGGTTTTCGAAGATCCGCTCCGCGACGGAAGAAAAGGAACTGCACTTCTTCCCACACTTCTGGAAACACATGCCCAGGCGGATGTGATCACTCTAATGCTGGGAACCAATGACTGCAAAACTGTTTTTGGAGCATCCGCAGATGTAATTGGAAAGGGAATCACAAGACTGCTGGATCAGATCCAGGAATACGCACCAAGAGCGAAAGTCCTTCTCATGTCTCCCATCTATCTGGGAGAAAAAGTATGGCAGGAAGGATATGACCAGGAGTTTTCCAGAGAGTCTGTGATCGTTTCCAGAAATCTGCAGCCTGTTTATGAAAAAATCGCAGCTGAACGTCATATCAGTTTCCTTCCGGCAGCATCCTATGTACATTGCTGTGACGCAGATCAGGAACATCTGAATGCAGCAGGACATAAGAAATTTGCAGAGGTTGTATATCGAAAAGTACAGGAATTGCTGTAAATGAATATAGGATTTTAAGACTTTTGGATCTTATATAAAATAAAAAGATGTTGTCTGGCAGTTTTTCAGTTCTGTCAGACAGCATCTTTTTTGCATGAGCTTAGATCAACTCAGCATAGCAATGAAACTACCTGCGCGTACAGATTTAGTACTGCTGGCCGCCCTGGGAGCTGCCGGACATCTGGCGTTCCTGTGCCTCAATCATCTTTTTGACCATATATCCGCCTACGGATCCATTCTGTTTGGAAGTCAGGTTTCCGTTGTATCCGTCTGTAAGCGGAACACCCAGCTCGTTTGCTACCTCATATTTGAAACGGTCAAGTGCGCCCTTTGCTTCCGGTACAACTGCTTTGTTAGAAGAAGTGTTACTTGGCATAATTCATTTCCTCCTTGGTTGTTATTTGGTTTGATGTTACATTGCTAGTATGTGAAAACCATAAAATAATACACTGGCAGTTAAAGGAAATTTAACATATAAAATATTTCCGTTCATAAATTATACCGCGGTAAAAAAAACGAATGTATGGTTGCTTTTTGACGGGAGTTGCGGTTATAATAATCTCCGCATCACATATAATATCTGTCAGACAAAAA
Source organism: Blautia sp. LMAG:36 (assembly GCF_008680535.1). Taxonomy (NCBI): domain Bacteria; kingdom Bacillati; phylum Bacillota; class Clostridia; order Lachnospirales; family Lachnospiraceae; genus Blautia; species Blautia sp. LMAG:36. The sequence goes on from NZ_NALB01000010.1 coordinate 270,548, forward strand.
AGTAAGGGGGTCCCGTGAAAAAGAAGCGTTATCCTACATACAAGAGAAAATATAAACGAAAAAAACAGCCCAGGCGAAAAATACTTACAGCCATTATCCTGTGTGTCATCCTTGCAGTATGTAATGGCTGGATGCCGCCGCGGAGCCTGAAAGAGGTAAAAGATCAAAGCCGGATCTTCGGACAGGTATTTCTTACATATATAGAAGAAAATGCACAGATCCTCTGGGAAGATATTTCGGAATCCGCTTCCGATGCAGTGACAGGATTACTGAAACAATCTCAGACGAAGACAGGAGGGCAGACAGAATCTGTTTCTCTGGATCAGATTCCGGAATACAGCGGCAGTCCATATGTGGAGATCAATGGAAATATACCCTCTTTTTCTGATGAAAAAAGCGCAGGACCTGCATACGAATTTTATAGTGAACTAGATTCCCTGGGGCGCTGTGGTTATGCAGAATCCAAGATCACACCTGAGCTGATGCCTGATGAAGAGCGAGGAGCGATCGGAATGGTGAAGCCTACAGGATGGCATACTGTAAAATATGAAAATGTAGATGGCAGGTATCTGTATAATCGCTGCCATCTTATCGGATATCAGCTGACTGGAGAGAATGCAAACAGGAAAAATCTTATCACAGGAACCAGATATCTCAATGTGACGGGAATGCTTCCTTTTGAAAATGAGGTTGCAGATTACGTGCACAGTACAGGAAATCCCTGCATGTATCGTGTAACTCCGTTTTTTAAGGGAGATGAACTGGTAGCCCGGGGTGTGGAAATGGAAGCCGAATCCGTTAAAGACCAGAAGATATCTTTCCATGTTTTTGTTTATAACATACAGCCGGGAATTGAAATTGATTATACTACAGGAAACAGCTGGGAAGAATAGAGTATATGGAGTAACGCCGGGGAAAATATTAATTTTTCATGAATTTACATGAATTAAATTGCACTTTTTTGGGCGTTATGCTAAAATCAGTTACAGAGTTATATGATTTTACCTATATAAAGGGGAGAAAAGGGATGTAACCCAAGGGCAGAGAATGGAGAGGTGAATTATGAATTTAGGAATTATTGCGCATAACAGTAAGAAAGTTCTGATTGAAGACTTCTGTATTGCATACAAGAATATCCTTGCCAAACATGAAGTATATGCAACCGGAACAACAGGAAGAAGAATTGAGGAAGCAACCAGTCTTCACGTTCACAAGTTTCTTGCCGGAAGTATAGGCGGAGACAAGCAGTTTATGGAGATGGTAGAGCGTCAGGATCTGGATATGGTGATCCTGTTTTATAACCCTGTCATGATGGACCCGGTAGAGCCGGATATCATGAGCATTGTTAAACGCTGCGACCAGTACAACATTCCGGTTGCTACAAATATTGCCACTGCGGAACTTCTGATCCTTGGACTGGCCCGCGGTGATCTGGATTGGAGATTAAATCTGAAATGAGAGTCATAGCAGGAAAAGCACGTAGATTAAACTTAAAAACCATTCCCGGAAATGAGACACGACCAACAACAGACCGTATTAAGGAAACTCTTTTTAACATTCTCCAGCCTGAAATACCGGGTTGTCGGTTTCTGGATCTGTTTTCCGGAAGCGGAGCGATCGGTATTGAAGCTCTGAGCCGTGGAGCCGAGTATGCTGTGTTTGTGGAAAAAAATCCCAAAGCATGTACTTGCATCCGCGAAAATCTTTCATTTACAAAACTCACGGATGGTGGTAAACTGCTGAACATGGATGTGCTTCAGGCACTGCGTTCACTGGAAGGCGGAGAACCATTTGACTGTATTTTTATGGATGCACCATACGAACAGCATCTGGAACAACCAGTCCTTGAGTATCTGGCTGACAGCACTCTTGCAGATGAAAACACGCTGATCGTTGTGGAGGAAGATCTACATACGGATTTTTCTTATGTAGAGGACCTTGGATATCATCTGGTACGTTCCAAGGAATATAAAACCAACAAGCATGTTTTCCTAAAAAAATGAAAGAGAGACAGACATATGATAACAGCAGTATACCCGGGAAGCTTTGACCCGGCAACCTATGGCCATCTTGACATCATTAAGCGGGCAAGCATTTCATTTGACCGGGTTATAGTGGGAGTTTTGCATAATTCTGCAAAAAGTCCGTTGTTTTCTGTAGAAGAACGTGTTAAGATACTAACAAAGGCGACAAAAGATATCCCGAATGTGGAGGTGAAAGCATTCGAGGGCCTGTCAGTGAACTTTGCCAGGGAAAACTATGCCCAGGTGATCGTTCGAGGGCTTCGTGCTGTCACGGATTTTGAATATGAACTGCAGATGGCCCAGACTAATCGTGTTCTGGCACCGGATGTGGACACCGTTTTTCTTACAACCAGTCTGGAATATGCATACTTAAGCTCCACGATCATGAAAGAAGTTGCTAATTTCGGAGGAGATCTGAGCAAATTCGCTCCACGTGAGATTACGGATGCAGTCGAAGAGAAATTGAAAAAAAGAGAAACAGAGAAATAAGGAGAGTGTATTATGAGCAGCAGAATTGAACAGATTATTCAGGAGATTGAAGAGTATGTGGACAGCTGTAAATTCCAGCCTCTTTCCACTACCAAGATCGTAGTGAACAAAGAAGAGATTGAGGAGTATTTACGTGAACTTCGTCTGAAAACTCCGGATGAGATCAAACGTTATCAGAAGATCATCAGCAATAAGGATGCGATCCTTGAGGATGCTCAGGCTAAAGCTGACAGTCTGATCGCAGATGCTCAGGCCAAAGCTCAGGAACTTGTTACACAGCATGAGATCATGCAGAAAGCATATGCACAGGCAAATGAGACCATAAATGCTGCAAACAAGCAGGCTCAGGAGATTCTTGATTCTGCAACACAGGATGCAAACAGCATTCGTCTCAGTGCGATCACATACACAGATGATATGATGGCTAATATCGGTTCTGTCCTGAATCAGACACTTGAAGATGCCGGTGGTAAATACAAAGCATTTATTGATGCTCTGCAGAGCTGCCTTGAGGTTGTTAATCATAATCGTCAGGAGCTTGCACCACAGACTGCTCAGGCAGCGGCAATTTCCAATACCTTCCAGGATGATGACAGTTCTTCTATAACAAAAGAAGACGAAGATCTGTTAGACGATATCGGAGAAAACTAGGATCAGGAATATCGCACTGGCGTTCAGACATTTTGAAATAGCGTAGGGGATCAGTGACAAACTGTTTTCCAATACGCTTTTTGTCTGAGCCATGACGCAAAAGCCACCAAAAGAAGTCAGGAGCATAGAAGCAAGGTATCTGCTTTTCCATGGCAGTGGTGCGCCGGCAATCTGTTTCAGCCCGGTAGTTAGTTCCAGTGGTGCTGTGAACAGCATACAGCTTTGTGCATGAAATGGCCAGTAAAAGCTGATACTGGCGAGTATCAGTGAGAAGAGGAGAATATAGCCCCCGAGACGTGTGATGGTTTCAAATCCGTCCATGATCGAGACATCCAGGATGACTCCTATGGAGTCCTGTTGGTATGTCTCTTTTTTTATCTTGTTTACGCAGACAGAGTCCACGGTATGCCCGCGATATACAACGAAACGAAAAAACAGCATACAAAAAAGATCTGCCGCCAGAAAAGTGAGGATCATCTGTACTGCTGATATCTTATTTTTCAAGAGTATCCCGGAAAGATAGGAAATGATAAATGCGGGACTTGCATTACAGCTAAACGTAAGAAGATATTCCCCTTCTCTGCGGGAAATCTGCTGGTCTATGTACAGATCATGTGCCAGTTTGGCTCCCATAGGATATCCGCATAACAGACCCAGGATCAGAACATAGGCTCCAGCAGGTGAAAGCCCGAAAAACGTTTTCCAGAAGAAAGCAGATGGTTTCAGAAGCTTCCGGATATTTCCAGTTTTTAATAATGCTCCTGTCAGGATCAGAAATGGCAGCAGAGTGGGAATCATGATATTCAACCACAATCCAAGTCCATTTTTTACTCCGGTAAGAGCTTCTTTTGGGTGAAAAAGCAGAAAAAACAACAGGCAGATATAGAAAAATATGATTATTTTTCGTTTCATAAAAACAGGTCCTTGCTTTTTTTACAGTATATGATTATTATAAAAGACAAATGAATTTATGAAGCAGAAGGAGGCAGAATTTATGCCAGTATTAGAAAATTGTGAACCAAAGAGAGTTTTTCATTATTTTGAAGAAATCTGCAAGATTCCTCATGGTTCCAGAAATACAAAACAGATCAGTGATTTCCTTGTGGAATTCGCGAAGGATCATGGATTCAGATATGTACAGGATGAGCTGAATAATGTAGTGATCTACAAGCCAGGCACACCAGGATATGAGAATTCTCCCACAGTGATCATCCAGGGCCACATGGACATGGTATGTGAAAAACGACCAGATGTAGATCATGATTTTACAAAAGATGGTTTGAACATCTCTGTAAAAGATGGTTATATCACAGCCAACGGAACAACTCTTGGCGGTGATGATGGTATTGCAGTTGCTTATGGCCTTGCCCTTCTTGACAGTACAGATATTCCACACCCTCCGCTTGAAGTACTGCTCACTGTTGATGAGGAAATTGGTCTTCTTGGTGCAGTCGGTCTGGACTGCAGCGTGCTGAAGGGAAGAAGATTTATCAATTTGGATTCTGAAGCGGAGGGAAGTCTCTGGATCAGCTGTGCCGGCGGTCTTTCCGGTATCAGCCATATCCCTGTCCAGCGTGTAGAAGGAGAAGGAGAAAAGGTACAGGTCAAAGTCTGTGGACTTATGGGCGGACATTCCGGTGCCGAGATTGACAAGAACAGAGCGAATGCCAATAAACTTATGGGACGGTTTCTTTACGGACTTAAGAAAAAAGCGGAATATGCCCTTATTTCTCTTACAGGCGGACAGAAAGACAATGCCATTACAAGAGAGTGCACCGCAGAATTTCTTACGGATTCCGTTGCTGAGGTAAAAGCTTACGCAAAAGAGCTCCAGGAGCAGCTCCGTGAAGAATATACTGGTTCTGACGAAAACATTACTTTTGAAATAACAGAAAAGGGTACTGCAACAGCAGAGGTTCTTCATCCTACAAGTCAGGAAAAGATCGTATTTTATCTGCAGAATGTACCATTCGGAATCCAGAAAATGAGCGGAACCATCAAAGGCCTGGTGGAAACCTCCAGCAATATCGGTATCCTCCGTCTGGATAGGGACGAGCTTTTTGTAAGTTCCAGTGTAAGAAGCTCTGTAGACGCTGCATGCAGTGCATTATCTGATAAAATTGAATATCTCACAGAATTTCTTGGTGGTGACTATGAAGTACAGGGGGCATACCCGGCATGGGAGTACAGAAAGGAATCTCCATTACGAGATAAAATGGTTGCAGTTTTTGAGGAAATGTACGGACATAAGCCTGAAGTCGTAGCGATCCACGCAGGCCTTGAATGCGGGCTTTTCTATAAAAAAATGGAAGGACTGGACTGTGTATCTCTTGGACCGGATATGAAGGATATCCATACATCCGAGGAGGTTCTCAGCATTGCTTCCACAGAAAGAGTATGGAACTATCTTGTACAGGTTCTCAAAAATCTGAAAGACTGATTCCGTTCGAAGTATGTTCGAACTTTTACCCTGGAGAGACGTAAGGTTTCTCCAGGGTATTTTTATGCCCTGATAAAAAAATATTCATAAAATACAGAATTATACATATATATAGATTTGTGGATGCATCACACAAAAAGGAAAATAATTCTATATTTTTTTAATAAAAAATTGATAAACAATCCCTTTTTTTTCAAAACATATGTTATAATAAAAAATGTATGCCGCTGTCACCAAAACCAAAAAGAGACTGGCGGCAGATGATAAGGAGCGAGCAACATGGAAATACAGTTATGGCGAAGTATTTTGTGCCCTTACGAGCTGGCTGTCAAAGAACTGACAGTCAAGTTTAAACATATGATAGAAGAGTATCACGAAAATGATCGTTATTCTCCCATTGAACAAGTCAGTGGAAGAGTAAAAAGCGTTTCCAGTATCCTGGAGAAAATGCAGCGTAAAGATATCCCGATTGAACAGCTGGAAACAGAAATGGAAGATCTGGCAGGAGTACGGATCATATGTCAGTTTGAAGAAGATATCGATACCGTTGCTGCGATCATCCGAAAAAGAACAGATATGGAAGTCAAAAGTGAAAAGAACTATCTGACGCATATCAAGCAGAGCGGTTACCGGAGTTATCACATGATCCTTTATTATACAGTGGAGACTATTCATGGGCCGAAACGGCTTCAGGTAGAAATACAGATCCGTACCATGGCAATGAATTTCTGGGCAACGATCGAACATTCCCTTCAGTATAAATACAAAGGTGATATGCCTCCTCATGTAGCAGAACGTCTTAGTAAAGCATCCGATGCGATCATTTCGCTGGATCATGAAATGTCTTCTGTGCGCAATGAGATCATGGATGCCCAGAATTCATCTCAGATGCAGTCCAATCTTGTAAAGGATATTTTGAATAATATTGAAAATCTCTACCGTGTTTCCAGTGAACGGGAAGTCAGCAAAATACAGGATGAGTTCCTGCGAGTATTCAAAACCAAGGATTTGCGTCAGCTGGAACGCTTCCACAGGCAGCTGGATATCATTGCAGAGGGTTATCGTGCCCAGGCAGTCCATCACAGCATATGAACACAGGGCAGACAGTACTAATACACATACATACGAGGAATTATAAATGCAGGATTTTTTACCAGTTACAAGAGAAGATATGAAGTCAAGAGGCTGGGATGAGTTGGATTTTGTCTACGTGACAGGAGATGCCTATGTGGATCATCCGTCTTTTGGATCTGCGATCATTGGACGTCTTCTGGAAAGCAGAGGATATCGTGTAGGCATGATCCCTCAGCCTGACTGGCGAAAGAAGGAGAGCATCCAGGTGTTCGGGGAACCGCGCCTGGGTTTTCTCGTTACAGCAGGAAACATGGATTCCATGGTGAATCATTATACGGTTTCCAAAAAGCACCGAAGCACAGATGCCTATTCTCCGGGAGGAAAAATGGGATTAAGACCGGACAGGGCTTCTGTTGTATACAGCAATCTGATCCGGCAGACCTATAAACATACGCCTATCATTCTTGGTGGGATCGAAGCCAGCCTTCGAAGAATGGCACATTACGATTATTGGGAAAATAAGGTCAAGCACAGTATTCTGATCGATTCCGGTGCGGATCTGATCTCTTATGGAATGGGGGAACATTCCATCCTGGAGATCGCAGAAGCCCTGCAAAGCGGGATTCCGGTCCAGGAGATCACATATGTGGCAGGGACGGTTTTTAAAAGCCACGATATCAGCAGGGTTTACGATCCGGTGGTCCTTCCGTCATTTGAACAGGTACAGACCGATAAAAAAGCTTACGCGGACAGCTTTGCCATTCAGTACCGAAACACGGATCCATTTACAGCAAAGCCTCTGGCAGAATCTTATGGGAACCGTGGATATGTGATACAGAATCCACCATCTCAGCCCCTGACACAGATGGAAATGGACGATGTTTACGATCTGCCTTATACAGGACGATATCATCCCATGTACCAGAAAGAAGGCGGGATTCCGGCACTGAAAGAGATCAAATTCAGTCTGACCAGCAACAGAGGATGCTTTGGAAGCTGTAATTTCTGTGCGCTGACCTTTCATCAGGGCCGTATCCTTCAGACAAGAAGTCACGATTCCATTCTGAAAGAAGCTGAAAAGATGACGGAGGATCCGGATTTTAAAGGCTATATCCATGATGTAGGAGGCCCTACGGCTGATTTTCGTTATCCTTCCTGCAAAAAGCAGCTGACAAAAGGAGTCTGCAAGGAGCGGCAGTGCCTGTTTCCTTCTCCGTGTAAGAATCTGACGGTAGACCACAAGGATTATCTTCAGCTTCTCAGAAAGGTCAGGAATATCCCCAAAGTTAAAAAAGTTTTTGTCCGTTCCGGCATTCGGTTTGATTATCTGATGGCAGACCCGGATAAAACTTTTCTTAATGAGCTTGTGAAATATCACGTCAGCGGTCAGCTGCGGGTAGCACCGGAGCATGTTTCTGATGAAGTCCTGAAGTTTATGGGCAAACCCAGGCACGAGGTTTATGAGGGCTTTCTGAAGGAATATGAAAAAGCAAATGCGCGGACTGGTAAGCAGCAATATGCCGTTCCGTATTTCATGTCGTCCCATCCCGGGTGTACAATGAAGGAAGCCGTGAAGCTTGCAGAATACGTCCGTGATCTTGGATTTACGCCGGAGCAGGTTCAGGATTTTTATCCAACGCCATCAACACTTTCTACCTGTATGTATTACACAGGAATCCATCCGCTGACAGGCGAAAAGGTATATGTGCCGAAAAATCCACACGAAAAAGCAATACAGCGAGCACTGATGCAGTATAAAAATCCGGAAAATCGCGAACTGGTCCTGGAAGGACTTAAGATGACCGGACGTATGGATCTGGTCGGCTTTGGACCGAAATGTCTGATCCGTCCCAGAGAGCTTCATAAAAAAGCCAAAAAAACACAGACAAGGAGTTCGGCACATGAAAGATACCAGAAAAAGAAAAACAAAAAAAGGTGATTTCGGTTATTTTAACAGCGAAAAAAAACGAAGACTCCTGATCACCGCAGGATTATTTTCGCTTCCACTGCTCATTTTCTTTGTGGCGTGGGCCGTCAACGGAACAAGAATGACAGTCTGGACGGTTCTGACCGTAGTAGGCTGTCTGCCAGGATGTAAATCCATGGTAAGCCTGATCATGATCCTGTTACGTCATCCTATGGATGAAAAGCTCTATAAAGAGATCCGCAAGCATGCCGGTGACCTGGTCATGTCCTATGAAATGTACATGACTTTTTATGAGAAAAGCGGTTATCTGGACGCTGTTGCCGTGTGCGGAAATACAGTAGTGGGTTATACCAGTGATCCAAAAGCAGATATCGCCTACCTTGCAGAGCAGTCACAGAAAATCATCCGTAAAAACGGATATAAAGTAGATGTAAAGATCCTGAAGGACCTGAAGCCCTATCTGGAACGTCTGGATTCCATGAATGAGCACAAAGAATCTTTGAGAAACGGAATTAAATTCACACCGGATGAACGATACCCGGATCTTTCCAGAGAAGAACTGATCAAACATACGATCCTGGCAATCTGTCTGTAGGAGCATTATATAATGAAAGAATTTATCATTAACGAAAACGAGGCCGGACAGCGTTTTGACAAATATTTGGCCAAGCTTCTCCGTGAAGCTCCAAAGAGCTTTTTCTATAAAATGATGAGGAAAAAAAATATCACGCTCAATGGAAAAAAAGCCACCGGGAATGAAAAGCTGTTTTCAGGAGATCATGTAAAACTGTTTTTAAGTGATGAAACATTTGAAAAATTCAGCGGAAATGATTCTGCTCCACGGGCACATTATGCTCTGGATATCATTTACGAGGATGAAAATATCCTGTTGATCAACAAACCGGCAGGAATGCTTTCTCAGCCTGCTGATGACGGAACCCCTTCACTGGTAGAATATCTGACTGGCTATCTTCTGAAAAATGGCTCTCTTACAGAGAATGATCTGAGAACCTTTCGTCCTTCCGTATGCAACCGCCTTGACCGCAATACCAGCGGGCTGATAGCGGCAGGCAAAAGCCTTTCCGGTCTGCAGGAACTTTCAGGGATGTTCAAGTCCAGGGAACTTCATAAATATTACCTCTGTCTTGTGGAGGGAGTTTTAAAAGAAGAAAGATATATCAAAGGTTATCTGGCAAAAGATAAAAAAAGCAATAAAGTAACCATCTATAAACAAGAGAAAGAAAATGCCCTTCCAGTGGAAACAAAGTATTATCCGTTGGGTACCAATGGAACCCGTACCCTTCTTAAGGTTGAACTGATCACAGGACGTGCACATCAGATTCGAGCTCACCTTGCTTCGGAGGGACATTCGATTGTTGGTGATCCCAAATATGGAAAAGCCGATAAAAAACTGAAAGGACAGCTGCTTCATTCTTTTCGAATGGAGTTTCCATCTATGAAAGGAAGCCTGTCATATTTATCCGGGAAGGTCTTTACGGCACCGCTTCCGGAAATCTTTCTCAGAACACTAAAAGAGGAAAAGTTGGAGGAGAGTTATTATGAAAATCTGGAATGAAATATGGGATTACGTCAAGATGATCATCATCGTGGTAGTTGTAGTCCTGGTTATCAACAATGTAGTACTGATCAATGCAAAGATCCCGTCAGAATCTATGGAAAATACCATTATGACCGGGGATCGTATCTTTGGCTATCGTCTGGCCTATGGTCTGAATATGGATGTATTTGGTCACGAGATCTCAAAAAAATGGAAAGATCCGGAACGCTTTGACATTGTGATCTTCAAATATCCGGATGATGAGTCCCAGCTGTTCATCAAACGTATCATCGGTCTTCCAGGAGATAAAGTAGAGATCAAAGATGGTAAAGTTTATATCAATGATTCAGAGACACCTCTGGATGATTCCTTTGTGTCGGAAACTCCTCTTGGAAGCTTCGGACCATACGAAGTACCGGAAAACTGTTACTTTATGATGGGAGACAACCGTAACAATTCCAAGGATTCCCGATACTGGCAGAATACATATGTACAGTTTGATCAGATCGTCGGAAAGGCGGAGATCCGTTATTTCCCATCCATCAAACTTCTAAATTAAAGGGCAGACTTTATGGCAACATGGAACAGCAGAGGACTTCGTGGTTCTACTCTGGAGGAACTTATCAATCGTACCAATGAGCAGTACAGGGAAAAGGGACTGGCCCTCATCCAGAAAATTCCGACCCCTATCACTCCGGTTAAAATGGATAAAACCTCCCGGCATATCACGCTGGCATATTTTGAACAGAAAAGTACCGTAGATTATATCGGAGCAGTACAGGGAATCCCTGTCTGCTTCGATGCAAAAGAATGCTGTGTAAAAACTTTTCCCCTTGCGAACATTCATCCTCATCAGGTAGCATTTATGGATGAGTTTGAAAAGCAGAAGGGGATTGCTTTTTTTCTGATCTATTTCAGCGCAGATAATGTTTTTTATTATCTTACCCTTCGTAAGCTGAAGGAATTCTGGAAAAGGATGGAAGACGGCGGACGAAAAAGTTTTCGTCGGGAAGAGCTGGACGAGGAATTTTATCTTTCCGGAAAAAATGGATTTCTGGTTCCTTATCTGGAAGGGATCCAGAAAGATCTGCAATTACGGGATTGACTTTTGGAAAGGTTTCCTATATAATCAAATTTAAGTTTTTCTGTGGTAGCATGGTAGCGAATTAAAGTGAAACACAGAAAATCTCAAAACGTGTTACGGAGGAAATGAACATGCAGCGTATTTTTCATACACCTGAAGGTGTGCGGGACATTTATGGAGAGGAATGCAGCCGCAAAAAACGGCTCCAGAAGGAGCTCCACCAGGTGTTTTCAAGATATGGATATGAAGATATAGAAACACCGGGATTTGAGTATTTTGAAGTGTTCAGCAATGAAGTAGGAACGATCCCATCCAAGGATTTATATAAATTTTTTGACAGAGAGGGAAACACACTTGTTCTCAGACCCGACTTTACACCGTCCGTTTCCAGAGCATGTGCAACTTATTTTGATCCGGAAAAAGGACCTGTAAGACTTTGTTATACCGGAAATACATTTATCAACAATTCCAGTTACAGAGGTCAGATGAAGGAAAATACTCAGATGGGTGTTGAGCATATGGGAGATGATTCTGCAGCAGCAGATGCTGAGATCCTTGCTATGACCGTGGAGTGTCTGAAGGCAGCAGGACTTACCGAATTCCAGGTTAGCGTAGGCCAGGTAGATTATTATAAATCCCTGCTTGCAGAGGCAGATCTGGAGCCGGAGATAGAAGAGCATCTTCGTGAGCTGATCTCTCAGAAGAATTATTTTGGTGTGGAAGAGCTTCTTAAGGGACAGAATTTAGGCGATAACCTTTCCAAGGCTTTTGCTGAACTGCCTCAGATGTTCGGTTCAGCAGAAGTGCTGGAAAAAGCAAAAAAACTCACCTCCAATCCGGAAGCACTTTCTGCAGTAAAACGACTGGAAGAAATTTATGAGATCCTGAAAGTATACGGCTGTGAGAAATACATTGCTTTTGATTTTGGAATGCTCAGTAAGTTCCGTTATTATACAGGGATCATTTTCCAGGCCTATACATACGGAACCGGTGAACCTCTGATCAAGGGCGGACGCTACAACGAATTGATGAAGCATTTCGGAAAACCGGCTTCTTCCATTGGATTTGCCATTGTGGTTGATAACCTGATGCTCGCGCTTTCCAGACAGAAGCTGACCGTTCCGTCCGGTGATAAGACCATTGTGATCACTTATGATCCGGGAAATCTGAAAAAAGCGATCCAGGAAGCAATGGAGCTTCGAAATAAAGGCAAAAAAGTGGCATTGTGCCCGGCAAAGGAGGAGCAGGACTGATGAGATATCTTACATTTGCCCTCACAAAAGGGCGTCTGGCCAGCAAAACACTGGATATGTTTGAGAAGATCGGTATTACATGTGAGGAGATGCGTGACAAAGATTCCCGAAAGCTGATCTTTACCAATGAGGAACTGAAGCTGAAATTTTTCCTTGCAAAAGGTCCGGATGTGCCGACTTATGTAGAGTATGGTGCAGCAGATATTGGTATCGTAGGTAAGGATACCATTCTGGAAGAAGGAAGAAAGCTATATGAGGTTATGGATCTTGGATTTGGAGCATGCCGCATGTGCGTATGCGGCCCTGAAAGCGCCAGAGAAGTCCTGAATAACAATCAGCTGATCCGTGTAGCTACAAAATATCCAAATATTGCAAAGGATTACTTCTATAACAAAAAGCATCAGACTGTGGAGATCATTAAGCTGAACGGTTCCATCGAGCTTGCACCGATCGTAGGACTTTCCGAGGTTATCGTGGATATCGTGGAAACCGGAAGCACCCTTCGCGAGAATGGCCTGAAGGTGCTGGAAGAAGTCTGCCCGCTGTCTGCACGTATGGTAGTCAATCAGGTCAGCATGAAAATGGAAGATGAACGGATCCGCAAACTGATCACAGAACTTCGAGGTGTGATCAAATAAACTGAATAACAGATGAACCTCCAAAATACAGAAAGAAGGCAGAATTTATTATGCGTAAGGTAAAACTCACCAAAGAATCTACAAAAGATATCCTGGAAACTCTCTTAAAAAGAAGCCCTAATAATTATGGAAAATACGAGGATGCAGTAGCAAATATCCTTGCCAAAGTAAAAGCCGAGGGAGATACCGCGTTATTTGCATTTACCAGAGAATTTGATAAAGTCGAAGTGACAAAGGATACGATCCGTGTAACCCCTGAGGAGATCGAGGAAGCATACAAGCTGGTAGATCCTTCCCTGATCGATGTGATCAAAAAAGCATTGGTGAATATCCGCAGCTATCACGAAAAACAGCTTCAGAACAGCTGGTTCACAAGCACAACAGACGGAACCATGCTTGGTCAGAAGGTAACCGCTCTGAACTGTGTAGGTGTTTACGTTCCCGGTGGAAAGGCTGTATATCCGTCTTCCGTGCTGATGAATATCGTTCCTGCAAAAGTTGCCGGTGTTGACCGTATTGTAATGACAACACCTCCTGGAAAAGACGGAAAAGTAAATCCAAGCACACTTGTTGCTGCCAATGAAGCCGGAGCAGATGAAATCTATAAAGTGGGTGGTGCACAGGCCATCGGAGCACTTGCATATGGAACCGAGAGTATTCCAAAGGTTGACAAGATCGTAGGACCCGGAAATATTTTTGTTGCGCTTGCAAAAAAGGCAGTTTATGGATACGTAAGCATTGATTCTATTGCCGGCCCAAGCGAGATCCTCGTTCTTGCAGATGAGACTGCAAATCCTCGTTATATTGCAGCAGATCTTCTTTCTCAGGCAGAACATGATGAGATGGCATCTGCGATCCTGATCACAACAAATGAGGAATTTGCAGATCAGGTAGATAAAGAAGTCAGAGGTTTTGTTGAGGTACTTTCCAGAAAAGCCATTATTGAGAAATCCCTGGAGAACTTTGGTTATATCCTGATCGCAGAAGATATGGACGAGGCCATTGAGGCTGCCAATGAAATTGCTTCTGAACATATGGAGATCGTCACAAAGAATCCTTTTGAAGATATGATGAAGGTACGAAATGCAGGTGCGATCTTTATCGGAGAGCACAGCTCTGAACCCCTTGGAGATTATTTTGCAGGACCAAACCATGTGCTTCCTACCAATGGAACTGCCAAATTTTTCTCCGCACTTTCTGTAGATGATTTTATCAAAAAATCCAGTATTGTATATTATTCCAGGGAAGCACTCCGAAAGATCCACAAGGACATTATCCAGTTTGCCACATCGGAACAGCTGACTGCACACGCAAATTCCATTGCAGTCCGTTTTGAGGAAGAGGACAAGGAGAACGAATAATGGCAAGAGAAGCACTGATTGAAAGAAACACAAAAGAAACGCAGATACGTCTGCAGCTGAATATTGATGGAACAGGAAGTTCCGATATTGATACAGGCATTGGCTTTTTTGACCATATGCTGGACGGTTTTACGCGCCATGGACTGTATGATCTTACGCTGAGAGTCCACGGTGATCTGAATGTAGATGATCATCACACCATTGAAGATACAGGGATCGTCCTTGGAAACGCTATCCGTGAGGCAGTTGGCGACAAAAAAGGAATCAAACGTTACGGCAGCTGTATCCTTCCTATGGATGAAGTGCTTGTGCTCTGCGCAGTAGATCTTTCCGGAAGACCTTATCTTGGATGGGATGCAGCGTTTTCTACGGAAAAAATAGGAGATATGGCTACAGAGATGGTAAAGGAATTCTTTTATGCAGTATCCTATTCCGCAGCAATGAATCTTCACATCAAGGTTCTTTCCGGAGGAAACAGCCATCATGTGGCAGAGGCCATGTTTAAAAGCTTTGCGAAAGCCCTTGATGCAGCAACACAGTACGATTCCCGGATCACAGACGTGCTTTCTACCAAGGGAAGCCTCTGATACAGAAGGAGACCACTTATGAACAAACAGTTGATCCCATGCCTTTATCTTCATTCAGAAAAGGCGGTAACCGGATTTGGACAGAGAAATCTTTTCGGAGACGGAAATGTAGAAACACTTGCAAAATTTTACGGTGACAATGGGGCAGATGAGCTTCTGGTATTTGACTTTTCTTCCGCAGATGCAGAGCATGACCGTGCGATCGGAAAAATCCGTGATATCTGTCAGGTATCTGAGATCCCGGTGATCGCAGCGGGAAATATCAAACGTATGGAAGATGTAAAAAAGCTGATCTATGCGGGATGTGCCAAAGTTGTACTGAATTTTTCGAAAGAGAATAATATCAAGCTTCTGGAAGAAGTATCCCGGCGCTTTGGAAAAGAGCGTATGATGATCAGCATCTCTGATCTGAGAGAATTCACAGAAAATCAGGATCTGATCGAAACATATGCAGACACTGTTCTGGCTTTGGACACTGTCGAAAATGAAATTGCAGAGATTTCTCAGATTTCCATTGTTCTTCATACCGATGAAAACAGATCTGAGAACGTTCTGGAGCTTTTAGGAGAACCAGCTGTGTCCGGACTTTGCGGTGCTTATGTAAGCAGTCTTGAAAATGATCTGCATACATTTAAGGAAACCTGCGAAGAAGCCGGAATTCCGGTAAACACATATAAAAGTAATATTGCATGGTCGGACTTTAAATTAAACAGTGACGGAATGGTTCCGGTTATTGTCCAGGATTACCGGACGGATGAAGTACTGATGCTGGCCTATATGAATGAGCTTGCTTTTAACACAACATTGAAGCTTGGAAAAATGACATACTGGAGTCGCAGCCGGAATGAGCTCTGGACCAAAGGTCTGACATCCGGCCACGTACAGTATGTAAAGTCTCTTACCATTGACTGTGATAATGATACGATCCTTGCCAAAGTGGAGCAGGTGGGCGCAGCCTGCCATACAGGAAACCGTACTTGTTTCTTCAAACCGCTGATGAAAAAGGAGTACGATGATACCAATCCTCTTCACGTGTTCCAGAATGTGTATGATGTGATCACTGACCGAAAAGAACATCCAAAGGAAGGTTCCTATACCAATTATCTTTTTGATAAAGGAATCGACAAGATTTTGAAAAAAGTCGGTGAAGAATGCACAGAGATCGTCATTGCAGCCAAAAATCCGGATAAAGAAGAGATTAAATACGAAATTTCAGATTTTCTTTATCATATGATGGTACTCATGGTGGAAAAAGGAGTCAGCTGGGAAGAAATCACCAAAGAATTGGTAAAAAGATAAATTATATATCATTCAGGAAAAAAGCTTTTGTACGTCGGATCAGAATGAACGGTTACGAAAGCTTTTTTCTGTTTTCCCGGAATCTTAAAAGAATATGTACAATTTCGGTTAGGCATGATATACTTATCGTCAAAAGTGCGGAAATATAAAAAAGGAAAAGGGAAACAACCAATGATCAAAATTGATGACTGGGTGATTGAAAAAGGAGAGAAGGCACAGGGGAAAATTAAGATCACAGGATACGGCATAGCAATGCCGGCAACTGTGATATGCGGAGTGAAAGACGGACCGACGATACTGATCACAGCAGGAATACACAGTGCGGAGTATGTGGGGATCCAGGCGGCAATGGAACTTGCAAAAGAATTTCAACCGGAAGAACTGAAGGGAAATGTGATCATCGTTCCACTGGTCAATGTCAGCGGCTTTGAGCATCGCACCATGAGTCTGGTCTATGAGGATGGCAAGAACCTGAACCGCGTTTTCCCCGGAGATCCTGAGGGAACAGCTGCAGATCGTATTGCCTATGCTATAGTGACAAAGCTTTTTTCCATAGCAGATTATTATATCGACCTGCATAGTGGAGATGGGTTCGAACAGCTTCATCCCTATGTTTATTATGTAGGGGTTGTAGATGAAAAAACAGCAGAGAAGTCATTACATATGGCACGGCATATCGGCGTAAAATATGTGGTCCGTTCCACAACTGCCACAGGTGGCGCCTACAATTATGCTTCTTCTCTTGGAATTCCAAGTATTCTTATCGAAAGAGGCGGACACAGCTACTGGACCTGGGAGGAAGTAGAACAGGATAAAAGAGACGTCCGTCACCTTGTTTTTCATCTCCAGGGAAAGGCGTGTCATGGTCTGAAGCATTACCGTCAGATGCTTCTTGAAAATGTAGTCTATGAATATGCGCCGTATACCGGATGCTGGTATCCGTCCAAGAAGCCTGGAGAATACTTTTTTAAGGGGGAAGAACTGGGTGAACTGAGAGATTACTATGGGAATTTACTTTACACATCTATTGCAACTGAAAACGGAGTCGTACTTTATCAAACAGCCAGTCTGAACATTATTGAAGACGGACCAATGATCGCATATGCAGCGATCACGGAGACTCTGACCTGATAGTAAACAACCTTTTCAGAACGCTTCTGTCTGAAATCATATTGAAACAGTAAGAAAACCGGGTTTTACCATTTGCTATTCTATTTGTAAAAATAGCGAGGTAAAATCCGTGTTTTTTTAGCAGATCAGATAAATCCAATTGTCATATCCCCCATGGGGGATATATACAATTCAAGCATCTTTAACAAAATTTATGAGTTTTCTAAAAATATAACATTTTTCCATAGACATAAACTATAGTTTTATCATATAATGTTGCAGTAATTTAACAGCATTTGCTGATTTTCACATCAGCCGTTGTAAGTTCTGAGAGGATTAATAGGGAAACCGGTGTAAATCCGGTACGATCCCGTCACTGTAAGGGGGAATCCTCAGACAAAGTACCACTGGTCGAGTGCGTGAGAAATAGACCGGGAAGGTGTCTGAGGGTAAGGATCCTAAGTCAGGAGACCTGCTTGCAATTGTTTTAAAATGATTCTTACGGAAGATAGGAAGCATATTTATTTTGTATGCCCGTATTTCGTCACGGGCTTTTTTCGTGCAAATTTTCTAAAATTCCATGCATATTCTGCATATTAAGAATCCAATAGTTTCTTTTATCTAACTCAATTAAAACGGCAATGTTAAAATCGCATCAAATGAGGAAAGGAGTAAAACGTGACAAAGAAACAAGTAGGAAAAAGATTTCTCCAGATCATCATTGTATTATTTGGAATCAGCTTTTTCACATTTGGACTGACCTACCTGTCACCTGGTGATCCTGCGGAGATCATGCTGACAGAGTGTGGTAATCTTCCTACACCAGAGCTTCTGGAACAGACAAGACATGAGCTTGGCCTTGATCAGCCCTTTCTCGTGCAGTATGGTTCCTGGCTGAAGGGTGTTGTTACAGGAGATATGGGACAGTCCTATTCTTTCAAAATGCCGGTAACAGATAAACTGGTATCCTGTTTCTGGCCGACGCTGAGGATGTCGTTGCTGGCACTTCTGATGATGGTCATTATTTCCATACCGCTTGGAATCCTGGCCGCTGTATATCAGAACAAATTCCCGGATTATTTTGTGAGAGGAATTACCTTTGTGGGAGTATCTGTTCCAAGCTTCTGGCTGGGCCTGATCCTTCTCAGCATCTTTGGTGTTCAGCTTCGCTGGATCAATGTTGCAGGAGGCAGTACGGATTTTAAATCCATGATCCTCCCGGCGCTGACTCTTGCACTTGCTATGTCTGCAAAATATACCAGACAGGTAAGAAGTGCAGTACTGGAGGAACTTCACCAGGATTATGTCACAGGTGCAAGAATGCGTGGAATCAAGGAAAGCGTCATTCTCTGGAAACACGTTCTTCCTAATGTTATGCTTCCGCTGGTAACGCTGCTGGGACTTTCCCTTGGAAGTCTTCTGGGAGGTACTGCAGTTGTAGAGATCATTTACAACTGGCCTGGAATGGGAAATATGGCAGTAAAGGCGATTTCCTGTCGTGACTATCCTCTTGTACAGGGCTATGTACTCTGGATCGCGATCCTGTACATGTGCATCAACCTGCTTGTGGATCTGTCCTATACTTATCTCGATCCAAGACTTAAGGAGGATAGATAATTGAAAAAGGTATTACGAACATTCAAAGAAAATAAACAGTTCACTCTTTTCTTCATTCTGGGTCTCGTGGTGATCGGAATTGCGATCTTTGCGCCGCAGCTCTCACCATATGATCCACTGGATGCAGTTATGACCGAATCTCTGCAGGAGCCAAGCTCCGCTCATCCGTTCGGAACGGATAAGCTTGGACGAGATCTTCTTTCCCGTGTTATCTTCGGAACAAGAACCTCTCTGATCATGACCTTATGTCTGGTTGCGGTGATCTTTGTCATCGGTACATTTTTAGGAGTTATTGCCGGATATTTCGGCGGCGTTGTGGATGCAGTGATCATGCGTATCGCAGATATGATGATTTCCTTCCCTGGGCTTGTACTGGCCATTGCCATTGCCGGTATGCTTGGACCAAACCTGGTCAATGCCGTTATCTCCATTGCGGCTGTAAGCTGGACAAAATATGCCCGTCTTGCACGAAGTATGGTCTTGAAAGTCAAGAAGAGTCTTTACATAGAGGCAGCTATAGTAAACGGAACAAAGACCTGGAAAATTCTTCTTGTACACATTCTTCCCAACATGGTAACCCAGATGGTGGTAACTGCGGCAGCAGATATCGGAACTATGATGCTGGAGCTGGCTTCCCTTTCATTCCTGGGATTTGGTGCAACTGCGCCGACACCGGAGTGGGGACTGATGCTGAATGAAGGAAGAACCTACATGGCAAAGGCGCCATGGCTTATGATCTACCCTGGTATCGCTATCGTGATCTGTGTTGTTGTTTTCAACATGCTTGGAGACAGCATCCGTGATGTACTGGATCCGCGCCAGGATCAATAAAACAACTCTGTAACAAACCAACACCATATGATCAGTATATTATCTTTAGGAGGATGAAATGAGAAATAATGTAATTAAAAAAGTGCTGGCTGCTACACTTGCATGTATGATGACTTTTTCCATGACAACAGTGGCTCAGGCAAAAGGTGACAAAAAAAGTGATAAGGAGATCACCATCGGAGTAACAAGCTTTGCAGATACACTGGAGCCGACAGAGCAGTATTTCAGCTGGGTTGTATCCCGTTATGCGATCGGTGAGTGCCTTACAAAATTCGATGAGAACGGTGAGATCGTTCCATGCCTTGCAGAAGAGTGGGAGAACAGCGAAGACGGAAAGACATGGACCTTCAAGATCCGTGAGGGCGTAAAATTCTCCAACGGTGACGATATGACACCGGATATGGTAAAAGCTTCCATCGAGCGTACCGCTGAAAAAAGTGACCGTGTTCCGGAATTCTTTGATCTTGACAGCATCGAGGTTGACGGACAGAACCTGATCTTCCACCTGAACAGAGCAAATGCAAACATGGCCGGATGCCTTGCAGACCCGCTGTTTCTGATCGTAGATACAAATGTAGATGATTCTACATTTGCCATGGAAGGACCGATCTGTACAGGACCTTACGCAGTAGAGTCTTTCAGCCCGACGGATTCCTGTATCGTAGTAAAAAATGAGAACTACTGGGATGGAGAAGTTCCCCTTGATAAAGTTACACTGAAATGTGTGGATGACCAGACAACACGTTCCATGGCTCTTCAGACAGGTGAGATCGATATCGCTTACAACCTGAAAACAGAGAACCTGGTTGAGTTTGAGGGAAATGACAATTACGACATCCAGGAGCTTCAGTCTCTTCGTTCCACCTATGCATTCATGAACCAGAATGAGGATCATGCACTCAGCGATAAGGCTCTTCGCCAGGCACTTCTTCGTGGCCTTGACAAGGAAACATACTGCAACACTCTTCTTGAGGGGGGTGCAACAGCTGGTAAAGCACCGGTTCCTCCAACACTTGACTTTGGATTCGATGATCTGAAGGATGAGAATTCCTATGATCCGGACAGCGCAAAGAAGATCCTTGATGAGGCCGGATACAAAGATGTTGACGGTGACGGATTTGTAGAAACTCCTGACGGAGATCCTCTTGTTCTTGATTTTGTTATCTACACAAGCCGTGCCGAGCTTGGTGTATACGCACAGGCAGCACAGGCCAGTCTGAAGGAGATCGGTATCAACGTAAACCTGAATACAGTAAGTTATGAGACACTTCTTGACATGAGAGATTCCGGTCAGTATGACCTTCTGATCTGGAACGTGCTGGTAGCAAACACTGGAGACCCTGAGAACTACTTAAGAGAGAACTGGTACAGCTCCTCTGCAAACAATACTGCAGGATACAATAACCCGGAGGTTGACAAGCTTCTTGACGAGCTTGCGCAGACATTTGATGAGGACAAGAGAAAAGATCTCATCATCGATATTCAGCAGGATATCATGGATGATGCTGCAACTGTATTCTTTGGTTATGAGACAACCTACCTCTTCTCCAACAAAAAGGTAACAGGTGTTAAAATGTATCCGATGGATTACTACTGGCTGACAAAGGATATCACTCTTGCCGAGTAAAGGAGCGTTTATTTATGCTTGAGATCAAGGATCTTTCCGTTCAGTACGGAAAACAGGCACCTACCATTGAACATTTCAACCTTTCCATGAAGAAGGGTGAGATCATCAGTGTGGTAGGCGAGAGTGGAAGTGGAAAAACAACCGTGATCCGTGCTGTCCTCGGCGCACTTGCCGGAGGTGGCCGGGTCAGCACCGGAGATATTCAGTTTCACGGACATTCTCTGCTTTCCAATACAAAGGATGAATGGAGAAATTTAAGGGGTACCCGCATTTCCATGATCTTCCAGGACTGCGGCGGAACCCTGAACCCTATCCGTAAGATTGGAAGTCAGTATGTGGAATATATCTGTACACATACGGATGTATCCAAAGCAGAAGCATGGAAGAAAGGCTGTTCCATGCTTCAGAAAATGCGTCTTCCGGACGCGGAAAATATCATGAAAAGTTATCCACACCAGCTTTCCGGTGGCATGCGCCAGCGAGTTGGTATTGCCATGGCCATGACTTTTAACCCAGAGCTGCTTCTTGCAGATGAGCCGACCAGTGCGCTGGACGTTACTACACAGGCACAGATCGTACGCCAGATGATGGAGCTCCGTGATGATTTCGGAACCGGCATCATCATCGTTACCCATAACATTGGTGTAGCGGCTTATATGGCCGATCAGCTGGTTGTTATGCAGCACGGAAAAGTTGTGGATCAGGGAACACGTGATGAAGTCATGAATCATCCGACCAGTGACTATACAAAGAAACTGCTGGCTGCAGTGCCGGAAATGGAGGGACAGCGTTATGTTTAAGGAATCCGATATCGTGCTCAGTGCAAAACATATCGTAAAACAGTTTCCGGCTTCCGGCGGCAGAACTTTAACAGCCTGCAACGATGTGAACCTGAACGTTTATAAAGGAAAAACTCTGGGAATCGTAGGAGAGAGTGGCTGCGGTAAATCAACCTTTGTCCGCATGGTCATTTCTCTTGACAAACCGACCAGCGGAGAGATCCTTTACCATGGAAAAAACCTCTCTGATCTTTCCAAAAAAGAAACCTGGCTGAACCGTCAGAACATGCAGATGGTCTTCCAGGATCCGTTGGCGTCCTTTGACCCGAAAATGAAGATCGTGGATATTCTTACAGAACCTCTGATTAATTACGGAAAGCTGAAAAGAAGCGAAAAGGAAGCGAAAGCCAGAGAGCTTCTGGAAATGGTAGAGCTTCCCGGAGATTTTGCAGACCGTTATACCCATAACATGAGTGGCGGACAGCGTCAGCGTATCAGTATTGCCAGGGCACTTTCCCTGGAACCAGAGATCCTGGTATGTGACGAGGCTACCTCTGCACTCGACGTTTCCGTACAGGAGTCCGTGATCCGGCTTCTGGTACGTCTCCAGAGGGAGAAAAACATCAGCATGCTTTTTATCTGCCATGACCTGGCTCTGATCCGTTCCTTTGCTCATCAGATTGCTGTCATGTACCTCGGGAATATCGTGGAGGTAATTCCTGGAGAGGACGTGGCAAAAAAATCTCTTCATCCGTATACGCAGGCTCTTTTGGAAGCACAGTTTTCCATTCATATGGATCAGAACAAAATGATCGAGAGCATCGAAAGTGAGGCCCCCAGCCCTCTGGATGTTCCTCATGGCTGCCCATTCCAGAATCGTTGTGAACACTGTATGGAGAAATGCAGGACGATCCGTCCTGTGCTTACAGAAGTAGAGCCCGGACATGAAGTAGCCTGCCATTATGTAACGGAAAAATAAAGAAAGGCACAAAACAGTATGATTTTTAAAAACTTTAAAGTACTGGGCATTCTGCTGTTGCTGCTTGCCGTTTTTACAGTTGGCGGAAAAAAAGTTTCTGCTGCTGTCGAAGACGGAGATATCCAATATACAATAGGTGTTGTAGTATATAATCAGAACAGCCCGGAAATGAACATGTTCATGAACTATTACAGAGAATATATCCAGCAGGGATTTCCGGTAAAGTTCTATTTTTCAGGAAATATCAATTCTGCGGAGGATGAGTGCGATTTCATCCGCGCAATGAAACAGCAGGGTGTGAGCGGGATCATTTCTTTTTACGGACAGGATATCCAGAAGATCGTAGAAACCTGCGATGAGGAAGAAATGTATTATGTTCTTGGTTCTGGAAACGTCAGTGATGAAGATTATGACAAGATAAAAAACAGCCAGTATTTTCTTGGAAGCGTAGGGCCGGATGCAAAAGCAGATTATGAAGCCGGCTATAATATGGCAGAGTATTTTGCAGATGCAGACACCAGCAAATATATTGTGCTGACAGGTGGTTCCTCCGCTGGAAACTACATGCATCTTCAGAGAGCGATCGGTGTTCTGGAAGCTCTGGCTGAGAAGGAGGGGCTGACTTATTCCGAGGATGTTGAGAAGCTTGCGGCATCTGAGGAAACAACCGTTGTAGATACAGGAAAAGATGATATCAGCATTACCATCTGTCCTGGCTATATGACAGCCCCAAAAGGAATCAATAATCTGAAACATGCTTTTGTAGACGGAAATTATGATGCAGTTCTCTGTACCTTCAATGTAGATGAGATCATGAAGATCGTTACAGCAAAAGAAGATGAGCAGGGCTCCAATATCAAGATCGGAGCAGTTGACTGCTTCTCCCAGGAAAACCATGATGAGATCAATACTGAGGATTCCTTTGGAAATCCTAAAATTGATTGCATTGCCGGTAAATATGCATCCATGGGCGGTCCTGCTTTTGCGATCCTGTACAATGCAATGGCCGGTTATCCGGAGGCAAATACAGACGACGCTGATTCTAATACAGTGCGTCTGTATCAGGGCTTCTGGAGTGCATCCGATAAAGCTTCTTTCAATAAGCTTTACGGATATACACAGGACATTTATGAAAATGCATACAGCTGTGCAGATCTGATGAAAGTGATCAAGTCATATAATCCAGACACTACACCGGATGATATGAAAGCACTGACAGAAGCATATACAGTGGAAGATGTGCAGAAGCGTATGGAAGAAAAATAAACAGGGATTTTGAAAAAGAGCTGGGCCGCCTTATATGGTTCAGCCCTTTTTCATCATATAAAATACTTTTTTATGTAAAAAAACGAAAAATCCTCTTTACTTTCTAAAGTTAATATAATAAAATCTATAAATATGTGTAAAACTGGTTTAAAAGCAGAAATCATGGGGATGCATAAGCAAAATCCCTCATGTTTTGTAATTTTAAAGCAGAAACATGGAAGGGAGAGAAACAATGACAACAGCACATATTTGTATAATGGCAGCCATTATCGTCTATCTGGGTGCAATGATCTTTGTAGGTTATCTATGCTCCAAGAACAATAATGACAGTTCTGATTTCTATCTTGGAGGACGAAAGCTTGGACCACTTGTCACAGCTATGAGCGCAGAGGCTTCTGACATGAGCAGCTGGCTTCTGATGGGCCTGCCGGG
Source organism: Blautia sp. LMAG:36 (assembly GCF_008680535.1). NCBI lineage: Bacteria > Bacillati > Bacillota > Clostridia > Lachnospirales > Lachnospiraceae > Blautia > Blautia sp. LMAG:36. The sequence goes on from NZ_NALB01000010.1 coordinate 295,574, forward strand.
ACTTGCTTATCTTACCGGTATTGCAGATGCAGGCTGGACAGCCATTGGCCTTGCGATCGGAACTTACGTAAACTGGAGGATCGTGGCAAAAAGAATCCGCCGCTACACACATGTGGCAGGAAATTCCATTACATTGCCATCCTTTTTCAGTAATCGTTACAGAGATGAGAAAAAGATCCTGCAGTCTATCGGAGCGATTTTTATCGTGATCTTTTTTATTCCGTATACAGCTTCCGGATTTGCAGCCTGTGGTAAACTTTTTGCAAGTCTCTTCGGTGTAAAATATCTGCCAGCTATGATCATCAGTGCACTGGTCATCGTTGGATACACCACACTGGGAGGATTCCTGGCAGCATCTACCACGGACTTTATCCAGAGTATCATCATGTCCATCGCTCTTGTGATCGTATTTGTATTCGGGATCAGCACAGCAGGTGGTATTGAAGCAGTTGCAGACCATGCAAGATCACTACCCGGATATCTGACTATGTTTACTACATATGATCCAACAACCGGAACAGAACAGGCATATCCACTGCTTAATATCATTTCCATGCTTGCATGGGGACTTGGATATTTCGGAATGCCGCATATTCTTCTTCGTTTCATGGCGATCGAAGACGAAGAGAAGCTTACACTTTCCAGAAGAGTAGCAACTACATGGGTAGTGATCTCACTGGCAGTAGCAGTACTGATCGGTGTGGTAGGACTTGGAATGACAGCAGCAGGAGAGTTTGACCTTCTGGAAGGCTCCGCATCTGAAACAATTATCGTTCAGATCGCAGATCTTCTCAGTAAACATGGTGTAATTGCAGCAATCCTTGCAGGACTCATCCTTGCAGGAATCCTGGCATCCACCATGTCAACTGCAGATTCTCAGCTCCTGGCAGCATCCTCAGCAGTTTCTTCCGACCTTCTCGGAAGCATCCTGAAGGATAAAGAAACAAAAAAAGAAAGCATGGTAGCCGATAAGATCACGCTTCTTCTCATCGCAGTAGTAGCCATGTTTATTGCACGTGACCCGAACAGCTCTGTGTTTACTATCGTATCCTTTGCCTGGGCAGGCTTCGGAGCCGTATTCGGCCCGGTGGTACTTCTGGCATTATTCTGGAGACGTTCCAACTGGCAGGGAGCCCTGGCAGGAATGATCTGTGGCGGTTCCATGGTATTTATCTGGAAATACGGAATCAGCACGCTCGGCGGCGCCTGGGGAATCTATGAACTTCTTCCCGCATTCCTGGTGGCCATTGCAGCAAACATCATCGTCAGCCTCATTACCAAGGCACCATCCAAAGAGATCACCGACGAATTCGACCTGGTAAACCAGAAATAAAATATTTTTCGATAATAGTCAATAATTCACACGGATACAAAACAAGCCCGATACAGATTATAGTAAAGATATCTGTATCGGGCTTGTTATCTTTTTATTTAATAAATAAAGTCACACCGCCAAAGTTTTTCCCTCAAGCTTTTTTAACAACTGCTCCATTGTTAAATTCAACACCGGATGTCGAAGATACGGTGCGATCTCCACCATAGGCTTCAAAACAAAATCCCTGTTTTCCATATCAATATGAGGCACATGTAGTTCCACTGTATCAATGATCTCATTATCGTAAAACAGAATATCCAGATCCAGTGTCCTTGGTCCCCAGTGAATGATCCTTTTCCGGTCCGCAGCCTGTTCCAACACATGCAGCCTGTCAAGAAGCTCCTCCGGAGAAAGCAGCGTCCGGACTCTTAAGGCTCCGTTGAGAAACTCATCCTGCTCCACATCCCCGTAAGGCTCCGTTACAAGATACTCGGAAACCTTTTCAACAACAATCTCTTTCATATCCCGAAGACCCTGGATCGCATTGTCCAGGTATTTCTTCTTATCCCCCATATTGGAACCAAAAGCAATATAAGCCGTATGCCAGCCTCGGGTAATTTCCACAGCAACAGTTTTCAGTGGAAGTCTTACCGGAGCCCAGGGCTTTTCAATACGAAGGGTGACCTTTTTTAACAATGGGAGAGAAAGTAGCAGCATCTCTGCCAGATTCTCCACAGCAGCCTCCAGAAGTTTATAAGTATTTTTCTGAAGAAAATCGGTGATCATATGACTGACTTCCCCATAATTGATGGAAGCAGAAAGATCATCTGTCAGCCCTGCCGGACGTGTTTCTGTATACATAACAGCAGAAACAACAAATTTCTGTCCGAGAGCTGTTTCCTCCGGAAACACACCATGGTTTGCAAAAATTTCAAGATCTCTGATTTCGATTTTATCCATCAGTTCCTCCTAGCGCCCAAGAATAGCTTCTGTCATCTGGATGACACGTTTATTTTCTTTGATGTCATGAACACGGACAAATGCACACCCCTTCATAACACCGATCACCGATGTGGCAAGGGTTCCCTCTACACGCTGATCTACAGGAAGATCAAGCGCAAGTCCGATCATGGATTTTCTGGAGGTACCAAGAAGCACCGGATATCCCAGCTTCCGGAAAAGCTCCAGATTATCCATGGTCATCAGGTTCATCTCATATGTTTTACCAAATCCGACACCAGGATCAAGGATGATCTTATCATCGGCAATACCGGCACGCTTGGCAATATTGACACATTCCTGGGTTTCTGCCAGCATATCCACAATAAAATTATTGTATTCAGTATTATCTTTGTTATGCATCAGACAGCAGGGAGCCTGATATCTGGCAATGACAGGAGCCATTTCAGGATCATATTTCAGTCCCCAGATGTCATTGATAAGATCTGCTCCGTGTTTCAGGGCTTCTTCCGCAACACATCCCTTATAGGTATCTACAGAGATGGGGATATCAAAACGCCCTTTTACTGCTTCGATAACAGGAAGAATACGCTCGATCTCCTCCTGTGCGCCAACCGGTGTATGTCCCGGACGTGTGGATTCCCCACCGATATCAAGAATATCAGCACCTTCGGCGATCATAGCTTCTGTATGTTTCAGGGCATGATCCATATCGTTCCATTTTCCGCCATCTGAGAAAGAATCCGGTGTGACATTTAGGATACCCATAATATATGTTTTGTTTTTTACATCAAACTCACGATTTCCGATTTTCATGGAAAAACCTCCTAATATTGGATCGTCATATTTTTTTTAGCAGGAGACCAGTAACATTCCGGCTCTGCTTTACAGGAAAAACAGTTTCTGGAGCTTTTGTCCGCAGTATAGAGCAGTTTTCCAAGAACTGTCGGATCCGTCTGAGCTCTGTGACCACGTATTGCCGCAATGATCGCTTCCATCTCTTCCATAGAAAATCCAAGCTCGTTTAAGATCTGTCCTGCGATAGCAGCACCGGCCTCATCATGAGGAGTGCCATCTTCATACTGTCTGGCCCGTCCGATATCGTGAAGAAGGGCAGTACAGTAAATCAGTTCCTTTGAAATAGGAGCATTTTCCTCAAGTGCCCGGATATAGGCAAGGCGTGCCACATCCAAAAAATGCTCCGGTGTATGTCTGCAGAATTCACGGTCAGTCTCCAGAAGCTGAAGCTTATTAAGCTCATTCTGATAGAGCGGATGATTCCAGATCTGATTCACTCTGTCCATCAGTCCTTGACCATAGCAAGGAACTGTTTCTGAAGCTCCATATTTTCTTTAAATTCACCTCTGGTAACAGTCGTAACCGTTTTGCTTCCCGGCTTTTTGATTCCACGCATGGTCATGCAGGTATGCTCCGCTTCCAGCATAACCATGATTCCCTTAGGAGCGAGAACACGTTCCAGCGCATCTGCGATCTGCACAGTCAGACGTTCCTGGATCTGCGGTCTTCTTGCATACACATCAACGGTACGGGCCAGCTTGCTTAAGCCGGTAACCTTGCCATTTGGGATATATGCGATATGAGCTTTACCGTAAAAAGGCATAAGATGATGTTCGCACATGGAATAAAAGGTAATATCCTTTTCCAGAACCATTTCATTGTTCTCTACATGAAACTGTTTCTGAAGATGTTCATCCGCTTCATTATCAAGTCCGCCATAAATTTCCTCACACATGCGGGCGATACGTTCCGGAGTTCCCTGCAGTCCCTCTCTGTTTACATCCTCGCCGATTCCCTCGAGAAGAAGCTTGATCGCCTCTTCAACTTTTGCTTTGTCTACCATAAATAACAACCTCCATTTGTTAAAAAAATCACGTTTTTCGGAGACTGTCTCTTTTATTTTTGCGCATAAAAAAAGATATCTCCAATTGTAATAGAACGTATGTCGAAAAAGCCCTACACAATATGAGATATTCTCTTATATTGCTGCAACGGGTGCGGATCTCATACCGTAAGACGTACTTTTCGTTCTGGCGACAACTCCCCATTCGCCAAACACTTGACGCATAAAATCCTATTTTGCATATCATTCATTTCATGGACAAGTATACCATATACTGATATAAGAAGAAAGGGAAAATGATAAAAAAATATCACAAAAATAGGGAATATGTTCTATGAATTATGCGATAGAATCTATGGATATGTCAGATTTTTGCAGATTATATTCCGACAAATATAAAAAGAATTACAAAGTAGAAAATCCCGGAACAGAAAACCGCTGTTCCGGGATCACAAAGCTGTTAATGACGTATCATTTTCATCAGATTCACAATTCTGTCAAGCTTAGCTGCCTCTGCCGGACTTTTCCCCATTTTCAGAACTTCTATGATAGTGGAGATCTCATCAGAGTTGAAATTTAAGCCCGCATTTTTTCCTTTAGAAGCTGCGCCCATGATAAAAGGCAGAAGTTCGGACGGATTTTTCCCCAATCCCTGATCTGCCAGTCCCTGAAGCATGGAAAGCTTCTGAGGGTCCATTCCGGAAAGCCGGGGATTATTTTTCCAGTCATCACTCATGGATTCTCACCTCCTGACGAATCTTCATTCATGATCTGAAGCATCTGGATCGTAGCCATAAGACTGGTGATATGATCGATCTGACGGCGATTTTCTCCGCCACAGCACTTACGGATATCCTGCAGCATTTCCAGAGGATCGGTGCCGGAAAAACCGGTAGCCTGCAGATCGGCTGTTCTACGGCTGCTTTGAAAAAGCGACATGGTATTCCGAAGTTCCCGGACTTTCGTATACACAGATAAAAACCGCTGCCCGGAAGAAGGAAGGTACGGGATCATGGCTTTCAGCATCTGATCCTGGTCACTTTCCACCATTTCATCCAGAGCAGTACGTGCGATAGGCTCCTGTTCCATAAAAAAATCCTTTTTCCTGAAATCTATGAATTTGCAGAAAGAAATATGACAGAAACCTTCTCTGGTCATATTATATATAGAAGAAATTTTTCAAAGGAATGTGATTATGGAATCTGAAAAAAAACAGGAACTTGTCATTGATGGAAATTCTTTTTATGAAATAGATCTGAAATGTCTGAAAGAGAAAAAACAGAAACAGGAGGAAGCAGAAAAACGGCAGCAGAAAAGGCAGAGGAAATAACCTCTGCCTTTTCAAAAGATCAGCAGCAATTGTTGCAGCCGCATCCATTTCCGCACAAAAGCAGAAGAAGGATGATGATCCAACAGCTGTCGTTGCAGCCGTTGTTATTACAGCCACAGCCACTGTTGTTTCCACAGCAACACATCAGACAGATGATCCAAAGGATACAGGAGCAGCTGTTTCCACCGTTTCCAAACAGGGAATTTCCGCAGCCATTATTACAGCCACAGTTATTGTTACATCCACATCCTGTGCTGCATCCGGAATCACAACCACATCCGCAATCACATCCACAATTGGTAGCCGCTAAGTCACTCATCGATAAGTCCTCCAGCAAATTTTATTTACACTTCATCATATGGCAGGAGTCCGTCCACAGTTACAAAAAAGTTGACAGTGTTTATTCATTACGATATAATAAACGAAATGTAACATTTTTGTAATTTTTGAGACAAACTAGCTTTTATATCTAAAACAGGAAATGGGGAAAATTATGAAGAGTTTCAGAACCAAAAAATGGCTGAAGGGTCTGATGCTTGCCATGCTGCTGATCGTGGGAAGCACAGTCTTTTCTGCTTCTGCAAAAGAGGTACAGGCTGCCACTGCAGGCTTTAAAACTATCGATGGAAAAACATACTACATAAAAAGTGATGGGAGCAAGCAAAAAGGCTGGCTGACCCTGGGCGGATACAAGTACTACTTTAACACAAAGACTGGAGTACAGGTAAAGGGCTGGATGAAGGTCAATGGCAAATATACTTACTATTTTACAAAAGGCAAGGGGGTTATGGCAACCGGCTGGATGACAGATTCCAAAGGCCATAAACGCTATTTCAACCCCAAAACAGGTAAGCTTACCACAGGCTGGGTAAACTGCAGCAAGGGAAGGAAACGTTATTTCACAAAAGGCGGAGGCATTATGGCAACCGGCTGGCTCACCAACAGCAAAGGGCAGAAACGTTATTTTTACAAAACTTCCGGTTATATGGCAACCAAATGGGTAAAAAACAAATCCAAAAATATCAGCTACTATTTTGCCACCAGTACCGGTTATATGTATACTGGTCTGAAGACGATCGATCAGAAGAACTATTATTTTAAATCCAACGGTGTCATGGCAGTAAGTACCTCCGTGACAGTGAATGGAATTACATACTCCATCGCAGCAAACGGAGTGGCCACTGCGAAGACTACCAAACCTAATGTAAATGTCGGAAACGGAAATGTTGAAATTTATGATACCAGAAACAGCAGATATTACACCATGGTCAAGGAATATAAGAGTCATCCCGGAATTGCAAACGGAAAGACCTCAGATGAAGCACTTCTGGCCGCGCTTTGCGAATCAGAAGCAGGCGATCAGGGCAAGATCGGAATGGAAGCAGTAGCACTTTGTGTTCTGAATCGTACGATCAAATCAGACAAGGAATTTCCATCTACGATACGAGGTGTGATCTATGAGAATATCGGAAGCAGCACAACCCCACAGTATTCTGTAGTGCGGAACGGGGCCCTTCTCAAACGTCTCAATGGTCAGTTTGAAAACCGTACTCTTGCTTATCAGGCTGCAAGAGAAGCAATGACTATTTTCAATAAACATGTCACTTCCGGCAAAGCCAGAACACTCAGAGGATTTAAACAGAAAGATTTTAATTATATGTATTTCATGATGACCAGCTATTTCTGGAACCAGAATCTGAATTTCAGCAAAGTGAAATATGAAACTTATAAAGGCCATACATTTTTTGTAGACTGGGTATAAGCAACATAGTCTCCGGCAGTAAACTTTGAACAAACAGGCGTATGGACATAAAATTGAAAATTTAAGGAGAAGCAAATATGCAGGTAAAAATCTATACGGATGGTGCAGCCCGGGGAAATCCGGATGGACCGGGAGGCTACGGAGCAGTTCTTCAGTACATCGATACCAAAGGCCAGTTACATGAACGTGAACTGTCCAGAGGCTACAAAAAAACCACAAACAACCGGATGGAACTGATGGCAGCCATCGTAGCACTGGAAACACTGAACCGCCCCTGCCAGGTGGATCTGTATTCCGATTCCAAATATCTGGTAGATGCTTTTAATCAGCACTGGATCGATTCCTGGCTAAAGAAAAACTGGAAACGTGGAAAAAACGAAGATGTGAAGAACGTAGATCTCTGGAAACGCCTTTTAAAGGCCAAGGAGCAGCATCAGGTAAGCTTCCACTGGGTTAAGGGACATGCAGATAATCCGTTAAATGAACGGTGTGATCAGCTTGCCACATCAGCGGCAGACGGCAATGACCTTTACGTAGATGAAGGAATAAATGGCTTACAGAAATAAAAGTTCCACTTATCACTCACAGAAAACCCGAAACATACCGCGCGAATTTATGCGATCAGCGTAAATTCTGTGCATCGCGAAGCGTGTTACTGAGAACAGAGTAAAAAGTAATATTCTGCCACTTTAAGTTGTCAAAGCAATATTAAAATTTCTTGACAAACAAAAAAGCAGTTTGTATACTTCATATAGTATAGTAAAAGGCTTGGAAGGGAAAAAGTAGCTTGAGGAAAACCCCACAGAGAGCAGCCGGCAGGTGAGAGGCGCAGGGTAGAACTTTTGTGAATACATCCCGGAGCTGCGCACCGAATCGGGACTTGATACTGTAAATTATAAACTTTATAATAATAACGTATTATAGATAGGCTGCGACGGAATGGCACCCGTTATTGTGCTGAAGTGTTTTATATCTTGATATATATGGATATAACGGGATGTAGATTCACTTTATGAGGCAGGAAATGCGAGTTTTCTGTAAATTTAGGTGGTAACGCGGGACCCGGTTCTCGTCCTAAACGGACAGGAACCGGGCATTTTTATTTTTTACGCTGATACTGTAAATTATAAACTTTAATAAAAGCGTAAACATAAAAGCTATACAGGAGGAAAGAACAATGACAGTTTGGGAAGAACTGAAAGCACGTGGCCTGATCGCACAGGTTACAGACGAAGACGAGATCAAAGAGATGGTAAATAACGGAAAAGCCACATTCTATATTGGCTTTGACCCTACAGCAGACAGCCTTCATGTAGGTCACTTCATGGCTCTTTGCCTGATGAAGAGACTGCAGATGGCAGGAAACCGTCCGATCGCCCTTCTCGGCGGCGGAACAGGAATGATCGGTGACCCGTCCGGAAGGACCGATATGCGTCAGATGCTGACAAAAGAAACCATCCAGCACAATATTGACTGCTTCAAGCAGCAGATGAGCCGTTTCATCGATTTCTCTGATGGAAAAGCTCTTATGGTAAACAATGCTGACTGGCTTATGAACCTTAACTATGTAGAGCTTCTCCGTGAGGTAGGTGCTCACTTTTCCGTAAACCGTATGCTGACAGCAGAGTGCTACAAACAGCGTATGGAGCGAGGCTTAAGCTTCCTGGAATTTAACTACATGATCATGCAGAGCTACGACTTCTACATGCTGTACCAGAAATACGGCTGCAACATGCAGTTCGGTGGCGATGACCAGTGGAGCAACATGCTTGGCGGTACCGAGCTGATCCGCCGTAAGCTTGGCAAGGATGCCTATGCCATGACCATCACACTGCTTCTCAATTCTGAGGGCAAAAAAATGGGAAAAACACAGTCCGGAGCTGTATGGCTTGATCCGAATAAGACATCCCCGTTCGATTTCTACCAGTACTGGAGAAATGTAGACGATGCTGACGTTATCAAATGTATGCGTCTTCTTACTTTCCTTCCTCTTGAGGAGATCGACGAGATGGCCAAATGGGAAGGTAGCGAGCTGAACAAAGCCAAGGAGATCCTTGCATACCAGCTGACAGAGCTTGTACACGGTGAGGAGGAAGCCAAGAAAGCACAGGAGGGTGCCCGCGCACTGTTCTCAGGTGCAGATACTTCTCATATGCCTACAACAGAGCTTTCAGAGGAAGATTTTGACGAGGAAGGAAAAATCGACCTGATCACACTTCTTGTAAAAGCAGAGCTGGTACCAAGCCGTTCCGAGGGGCGCCGTGCGATCCAGCAGGGTGGTGTATCCATCGATGGTGAGAAGCTCACCGATATTTACCATACGGTTGAGAAGGATGCTTTTGCAGGGGACGGGATCGTTCTGAAACGAGGCAAGAAAAAATTCAAAAAAATCTGTGTAAAATAATTTCCCATATCTGTGACATTTCCTGGATAAAGCTACGGCATTCCGGAAATGCTGACAGGTAGGGTTGACACAAGGAGGATAACAACATGAAAAAGTACGGAGTGAACGAACTTCGTAAGATGTTCCTTGACTTTATGGAGAGCAAGGGCCATCTTGTAATGAAAAGCTTTTCCCTGGTTCCTCAGGGAGATAAGAGTCTTCTGCTGATCAATGCAGGTATGGCTCCGCTGAAACCATATTTTACAGGTGCTGAGAAGCCGCCAAGAACAAGAGTGACAACCTGCCAGAAATGTATCCGTACCGGAGATATCGAAAATGTAGGTAAAACCGCACGTCACGGTACTTTCTTTGAAATGCTTGGTAATTTCTCTTTTGGTGATTACTTCAAGAAAGAAGCCATCCACTGGTCCTGGGAGTTTCTTACTGAGGTTGTAGGGCTTGATGCAGACCGTCTCTACCCATCCATTTACCTGGATGATGATGAAGCCTTCAATATCTGGAACAAAGAAGTAGGGATTCCGTCTGAACGTATTTTCCGTTTCGGAAAAGAGGATAACTTCTGGGAGCATGGCGCAGGTCCATGCGGTCCATGCTCTGAGATCTACTATGACCGTGGCGAAAAATACGGCTGTGGTAAACCCGGATGTACGGTAGGCTGCGACTGCGACCGTTACATGGAAGTATGGAACAACGTTTTCACACAGTTCGAGAACGATGGAAACGGAAACTACACAACCCTGAAACAGAAAAACATCGATACCGGTATGGGACTTGAGCGTCTTGCTGTAGTTGTTCAGGATGTTGATTCTATTTTTGATGTAGATACAATTTGTGCACTTCGTAATCTTGTATGCGAGATCGCACATAAAGAATATGAGAAAAACTATGCAGATGACGTTTCCATCCGTCTGATCACTGACCATATCCGTTCCGCAACATTTATGATCTCCGATGGAATCATGCCAACCAATGAGGGACGTGGATATGTTCTCCGCCGTCTGATCCGCCGTGCAGCACGTCACGGACGTCTTCTTGGCATCGAGGGAACTTTCCTTGCAAAATTAAGTGCACAGGTGATCGAGAGCTCCAAAGCCGGATATCCGGAGCTTGAGGAGAAGAAAGAGTTCATCTTCCGTGTACTGACAAATGAGGAGAATCAGTTCAACAAAACTATCGATCAGGGACTTCGTATCCTTTCCGACATGGAAGAGGATATGAAAAAAGCAGGTGAAAAGACTCTTTCCGGTGACAACGCATTCAAGCTTTATGATACGTACGGATTCCCTCTTGACCTTACAAAAGAGATCCTTGAGGAAAAAGGCTACGGCATTGACGAGGAAGGCTTCCAGAAAGCAATGGAGGAACAGAGAGTCAAGGCACGTACTGCCCGTGAAGTAACCAACTATATGGGTGCAGACGCAACCGTATACGATGATATTGATGTAAACGTAACAACAGAATTCGTCGGCTACGATCATCTTACCTTTGATTCCAAGGTTACTGTCCTTACCACAGAAACAGAGATCGTAGATTCTCTCACAGAGGGACAGAAGGGTACCGTATTTGTAGAGCAGACTCCTTTCTATGCAACAATGGGTGGACAGGAAGGTGATACCGGTGTGATCGAGACTGCAAACGGTAAATTTGTTGTTGAGGACACCATCAAACTCCGCGGCGGTAAATTCGGCCACGTAGGACATATGGAATCCGGTATGATTTCCTCAGGTGAGACAGTATCCCTGAAGGTAAACGAAGAAGCAAGAAAAGATACCGAGAAAAACCACAGTGCAACACATCTTCTTCAGAAAGCACTGAAAACCGTTCTTGGTTCCCACGTAGAGCAGAAGGGTTCTCTGGTAACTCCGGACAGACTTCGTTTTGACTTTGCTCATTTTCAGGCTATGACAGCAGAAGAACTCCAGGCAACAGAAGAGCTTGTAAACAAAGAGATCCAGGCAGGTCTTGATGTTCATACAGATGTCATGGATGTGGAAGAAGCCAAGAAATCCGGAGCAATGGCTCTCTTTGGTGAGAAATATGACCAGAAGGTACGTGTAGTATCCATGGGAGACTTTTCCAAAGAGCTCTGTGGTGGTACTCATGTAAAGAATACAAGCTCCATCATGCTCTTTAAGATCGTGTCCGAATCCGGTATCGCAGCTGGTGTACGCCGTATTGAGGCACTTACCGGCAAAGCAGTTATCGAATACTACAGAAAGCAGGAAGAGCTTCTCCATGAGGCTGCAAAAGCATTAAAGGCCAATACAGCCGAGGTTGTAGAAAAAATCAGTCACCTGCAGGCTGAGGTAAAGGCTCTTCAGAGCGAAAATGAATCTCTCAAGAGCAAAGCTGCCCAGAGTGCACTTGGCGATGTCATGGATAAAGTTGTTGAAGTAAACGGCGTAAAACTTCTTGCAGCCAAAGTTGAGGGCGTTGACATGAATGGCCTGAGAGACCTTGGTGACAAACTGAAAGAGCAGCTTGGCGAAGGAGTTGTCCTTCTTGCAGCAATAAACGGCGGCAAGGTAAATCTCCTTGCAATGGCGACTGACGCAGCTCAGAAAGCAGGCGCCCATGCAGGAAATCTGATCAAGGCTGTAGCAGCCATCGTTGGCGGTGGCGGCGGCGGACGTCCGAACATGGCACAGGCCGGCGGAAAGAATCCGGAGAAGGCACAGGAAGCTATGGACGCAGCAGCAGGAATCCTTGAAAAACAGCTCACAAAATAACAAAATTGTGCGTGATCTACAATTTTGACATTTTTTTCATAAAAATCGAAAAAGATGTTGACGAAACCACATGTTATGCTATATAATAACACTCGTGCAAGAAAAATACCCAGACAGTTGTATTTTAGCACAATCTACAACTGGAGGGAGGTTAGGTGTGAGTCTATGTCAAACGTTATCGTAAAAGAGAACGAGACTTTAGATAGCGCTCTTCGCAGATTCAAGAGAAGCTGTGCTAAAGCGGGAATCCAGCAGGAAATCCGTAAGAGAGAGCATTACGAGAAGCCAAGCGTTCGTCGTAAGAAAAAATCTGAAGCCGCAAGAAAACGTAAATATAATTAATTGTGCGCAAAAATCCCTGGCTATATGGTCAGGGATTTTTAATTAAATAGAAACAGGAACGTTTGACGAAGGAAAGAAATATGAATTTGTGTATTAAACTGATTATCAAACCATTGCGATCGCTCCTTAAATTATTATTTAATCGAATTTTTTATGTAGCTCTGGCTCTTGTTGTGCAGCTGGCATGGCTGCTGATCGCCCTTTTCCGGCTTATGGAATACTCCAGATGGGTGACGATCGGAATGCAGGCCATAGGTTTTCTGGTTGTTCTGTGGATCGTAAATAAAAAGATCAATCCATCTTATAAGCTCGCCTGGACGATGCTGATCCTTATTTTTCCGGTATTTGGTGTTTCCCTGTACCTTCTTTTCGGTAAGTCACGGATCGGCGCTGTAATGGAGCAGCATTATCAGAATCTTATTGATGAAACTGCTGAATACCTGGAAGGCTCAGAGCTCACAAGAAAACGTTTAAACGAAGACGACCGTTCCATGAGGATCCAGTCGGATTACATCTGGCAGTATTCAAGATATCCGGTTCACGAGAATACCACAGCAGAGTATTTTCAGGTAGGAGATGATATGTTTCCGGTTCTGGTGCATGAACTGGAGCAGGCAAAGCATTTTATTTTTATCGAGTATTTCATCATAAATGACGGGGTAATGTGGCAGACGATCCTTAATATCCTTGAAAAAAAGGCTAAAGAAGGAGTGGATGTCCGACTGATCTATGATGGCTTCGGCTGCCTTACCACATTGCCATACAAGTATGATCAGGAGATGCGCCGGCGAGGAATCAAATGCGAAGTATTCAACCGGTTCCGTCCGATTCTTAATATAATCCAGAATAACCGTGACCACCGTAAGATCTGTGTGATCGATGGCTGGACCGGTTTTACCGGCGGCATCAACCTGGCTGACGAATATATCAATCAGCGAAAACGGTTTGGCCACTGGAAGGATACAGCCGTTATGCTGAAAGGAGAAGGCGTCTGGAATATGACAGCTATGTTCCTATATATGTGGGGAATCGTTACCAGAACAGATACTTCTCTTGATTTCGGAAATTATGTTCCGCACAGGTGGCACCCCAACGAATTTCCGGGAAACGGTTATGTCCAGCCATTCTGCGATTCCCCCCTGGACGATGAGATCGTAGGAGAGAACGTTTATCTTAATATTATCAATCGCGCCAAAAACTATGTTTATATCTGCACACCATATCTGATCATAGATAATGAGATGATGACCGCCCTGTGCCTCGCTGCAAAAAGCGGTGTAGATGTCCGGATCATGACACCAGGTATCCCGGACAAAAAAATGGTATTCCTGCTGACACAGTCTTATTATAAGCAGCTTCTGGAAGCAGGTGTAAAGATCTACGAATACCAGCCGGGATTTTTACATGCAAAATCTTTTGTCTGTGATGACAAAGTAGGCGTCGTAGGAACCATAAATCTGGATTACCGAAGCCTTTATCTGCATTTTGAAGATGGTGTCTGGATGTATAAGAATGATGTGATCCTGGACATCCGGGATGATTTTACAGAAACCCTGGAGTACTGTGATCCCATTGATCTGGCATTCTGCCAGAAGAGAAATATTGTGGTACGTGCCATTCAGAACGTATTGAGAGTTTTTGCACCGCTATTATAAAAACTCTTTGACAGACAACTGTAAATTCTGTATGATATATCAGACGGGAGTTTAATGCTCCCGTCTGATATTGTCTAAAGAAAAATAATTTATAGATACATATGAAATTTTTAGTTATTGGAGGAATTGATTTGAGCCAGAACAAAGAAACAGAGATCCAGCTTCAGTACATTGAAAAATGTAAAGAGCTTCTTGCCAAAAGCAGTACGAAACGTCCCACCTTCCACATCCAGAATGAAGGATGCCAGATGAACTCCATCCAGACAGAGTCTATTGCGGCCATCATGGAAAAAATGGGATATGAAATGGTAGATACCGAGGATGCTGATGCAGTTGTATTTAACACCTGCACAGTCCGGGAAAATGCCAATCAGAAGATCTATGGACATCTTGGACATTTAAAGAGCATCAAACGGGAGCACCCGGATATGAAGATCGTACTGTTCGGATGTATGATGCAGGAGCATCACGTAGTGGAAAAGATCCGCAAGGATTATAAATATGTAAATCTTGTATTCGGAACCCATAATATCCACAAATTCCCGGAGCTTTTTTACCGGACGCTGCAGACCGACGACCAGATCATTGATATCTGGAAGGAATCCGATGAGATCGTAGAGGGCATGCCAACTTCCCGCAAATACTCCTTCAAAACAGGAGTCAGCGTAATGTTTGGCTGCAATAACTTCTGCAGCTACTGCATCGTTCCTTATGTCCGCGGCCGCGAAAAGAGCCGCGAGCCACAGGCCATCATCCGCGAGATCGAGGAACTGGTCGCAGATGGCGTTACTGAGATCATGCTTCTTGGCCAGAATGTAAACTCCTACGGTAAAACTCTGGAAACACCGGTGACCTTTGCAGAACTTCTGAAAGAAGTGGAAAAGATTGAAGGGCTGAAGCGTATCCGTTTTATGACTTCCCATCCGAAGGACCTGTCCGATGAGCTGATCCAGACCATGGCAGAGAGCCAGAAGATCTGTCACCATCTGCATCTTCCGCTGCAGTCCGGAAGCAGCAGAGTCTTAAAGGAAATGAACCGCCGTTACGACAAGGAGAAATATCTGGAGCTGGTAAATAAGATCCGTAAGGCGATCCCGGATATTTCGCTGACAACAGATATCATGGTCGGATTTCCGGGAGAAACAGAAGAAGATTTCCAGGAAACACTGGATGTTGTAAGAAAAGCAAATTACGATACTGCCTTCACATTTATTTATTCCAAACGAAGCGGAACCCCTGCAGCCGGCATGGAAAATCAGGTGCCGGAGGACGTGGTAAAAGACCGTTTCAGCCGTCTTCTTACCCTGGTACAGGAAAAGGGCCGGGAAAATTCCTCCCGTTTCCAGGGAACCATTCAGGAAATCCTGGTAGAAGATGAAAACCGTGAGAAGGGTACTCTTACTGGCCGTACCCAGCATAATCTTCTGGTTCATTTCCCGGGAGAAAAAGATCTCATCGGCAAATATGTAAAAGTAAGCCTGGATACCTGCAAGGGGTTCTATTATTTCGGACATATCGTGGAAGAGTAGAATTATAGACAAGTCCCCACCCAATGCTTATTGCTTTTCGCAACCCCGTTGGGGACTTACCTGATTCGGCTAATTATAAGTTTATATTGCCCGCTCATTGCCATTATCGGATGAGCGGGCTTTTTTATTATAAAAATACTGTTTCTATTGACAAATACCCCATAAGGGTATATATTATTCCATATAAATAGGATACCCCATGAGGGTATTTATGGGAAAGGAGAGACAGCTTATGTCTGAAAAGAAAGTCTGTCCCTGCTACTGTGAAAAACACACTGCACGCTCAGAAGAGGAGAAAAAAAAGCTGATCAACCGTCTGAAACGTATTGAAGGCCAGATCAGAGGCATTATAGGAATGATGGAGAATGATGCCTACTGTAATGATATCCTGATCCAATCTGCCGCAGTCAATGCTGCAGTGAATGCGTTTAATAAAGAGCTGCTTGCCAGCCACATCCGCACCTGCGTTGCCCGGGATATCCGGGAAGGTAAGGATGAGACCATTGATGAGCTGGTAGCAACCCTCCAGAAGCTGATGAAATAAAGGGACAAACTGGATTTTAGGAGGTACTGAAAGAAAATGGAACAATATAATGTAACTGGTATGAGTTGCGCCGCCTGCTCTGCCCGTGTGGAAAAAGCCGTATCAAAAGTTCCGGGGGTAAATAGCTGTTCCGTCAGCCTTCTGACCAATTCCATGGGAGTTGAGGGAACCGCTTCATCCGGCGAGATCATTGCCGCAGTGGAAGCCGCCGGATATGGTGCATCCTTAAAGGGCGGAGCTGCCGGAGCAAAGATTTCCATGTCTGCGGCAGAAGAAGCGCTGGAAGATCATGAAACTCCAATCCTAAAGAAACGCCTTATCACATCCGTGGGATTTTTGCTGGTGCTGATGTATTTCTCCATGGGGCACATGATGTGGGGATGGCCACTGCCGAAATGGTTTGACGGCAATCACGTAGCCATGGGACTGGTACAGCTGCTCCTAGCTGGTATCATCATGGTGATCAACCAGAAATTTTTCATCAATGGATTTAAGAGTCTGTGGCGCCGTTCCCCAAATATGGATACTCTGGTAGCTCTTGGCTCCATGGCATCCTTCCTGTGGAGCGTCTATGCATTGTTTGCCATGACAAGAGCACAGGTAGATGGAGATTCTGCTGCAGTTATGAATTACATGATGGATTTTTATTTTGAATCTGCAGCCATGATCCTCACACTGATCACCGTAGGAAAAATGCTGGAAGCCCGTTCTAAAGGAAAGACAACGGATGCACTTAAAAGCCTTATGAAGCTGGCACCCAAAACTGCGGTCGTGGTACGAAAGGGACAGGAATTTACCGTTCCTATTGAGCAGGTTCAGAAAGGAGAAACCTTTGTCGTCCGCCCGGGAGAGAATATTCCGGTGGACGGAATGATCCTGGAAGGAACCACCGCAGTCAATGAATCCGCACTGACCGGCGAGAGTATCCCGGTTGATAAAGAAACCGGAGATATGGTTTCTGCGGCAACTGTGAATCAGTCCGGATTTATCAAATGCGAAGCGACCAGAGTGGGAGAGGATACCACCCTTTCCCAGATCATCAAAATGGTCAGTGATGCGGCAGCCACCAAGGCACCGATCGCAAAGATCGCAGACCGTGTTTCCGGTGTGTTTGTACCGGCAGTGATCACAATCGCAGTGATCACAACGATCATCTGGCTTCTTGCAGGACAGACCTTCGGTTATGCTCTGGCAAGGGGGATTTCCGTTCTTGTCATCAGCTGCCCCTGCGCACTTGGCCTTGCAACACCGGTTGCCATTATGGTCGGCAACGGTATGGGTGCCAAAAACGGAATCCTTTTCAAAACAGCTGTTTCCCTGGAGGAAGCAGGAAAAGTCCAGATCGTCGCTTTGGATAAAACCGGAACCATTACAAGCGGTCAGCCGGAGGTAACAGATATTCTCCCGGCAGAGGGAGTTACAGAAACAGAGCTTCTCACTCTGGCCTGTGCACTGGAGAAAAAAAGTGAACATCCTTTGGCAAAAGCCGTTCTCAAAAAAGCCGAGGAAGAGAACCTTGCCACAGGTGAAGTAACCGGCTTCCAGGCACTTCCGGGAAACGGACTTTCCGCTATACTTGGAAGTGACAAACTGACAGGCGGAAGCATGAAATTTATCAGCAGCCAGACAAAGGTTTCCGCAGACCTTAACAGGAGAGCCGAGCAGCTTGCAGAGCAGGGAAAAACGCCCCTTCTTTTCACACGAAACGGTAAACTTCTGGGAATCATCGCAGTTGCGGATGTGATCAAGGAAGACAGTCCCCGTGCAGTAAAAGAGCTTCAGAACATGGGAATCCGTGTAGTTATGCTTACCGGTGACAATGAGCGTACCGCAAAAGCCATCGGAGCTCAGGCAGGAGTTGACGATGTGATCGCAGGAGTTCTTCCGGATGGAAAAGAAAGTGTGATCCGCGCTCTGAAGGAGCAGGGAAAGGTTGCCATGGTCGGTGACGGTATCAACGACGCGCCGGCACTTACAAGAGCCGATATCGGAATTGCCATCGGTGCAGGAACAGATATTGCCATTGATGCGGCAGATATCGTTCTGATGAAGAGCCAGTTAAGCGATGTTCCAGCGGCAGTACGTTTAAGCCGTGCCACACTTCGGAATATCCATGAGAATCTTTTCTGGGCATTTTTCTACAATATAATCGGCATTCCCCTTGCAGCAGGTGTCTGGATCCCACTTTTCGGATGGACCTTGAATCCGATGTTCGGAGCTGCGGCCATGAGTCTTTCCAGCTTCTGTGTTGTAACAAATGCACTGCGTCTGAATCTGTTTCAGATCCACAATGCAGCCAAAGACAAAACGATCAAAAATCCGGTAACATTACACATCAGTCATGATGAAAATATAAAAGAAGAAAAGGAGAACAAAACAATGGTAAAGGTAACGGTCAATGTAGAAGGAATGATGTGCGGACACTGTGAGGCACACGTAAACAAAGCCATCCAGGCAGCTTTCGGAGCAGAAGACGTAGTTTCTTCCCACGAGAACGGAACAACTGTATTCTCTGTACCTGAGAAGGTTGACGAGGCAAAGGTTGAAGAAGTGATCAAGGAAGCCGGTTACGAGTTTAAGGGAATCACCCAGGAATAAACCGGATTTTTAAACCACATATTTGCCAAATGGCCAAAAGAAACAGTTCTGTAAAAGCGGAGCTGTTTCTTTTGTCTCATACAGAAAAAATTTTCCACTTCTATAAATCCGGCTAATATCTTTATAGTTTATTCTGAAAAAGCAGGATTATCCGCCAAATTGGTTTTTATTTTCAATTCTCTTATGCTATACTGATAGCGATTATGGATATAGGAACGATAACAGAAATCGTTAACATCATAGTAGTAGAGAGGAGCGCATTATGAGCGGATTTTTTGGAGTAGCATCGAAGGATGACTGTGTACTGGAGCTTTTTTACGGAGTGGATTACCATTCTCATCTGGGAACACGCCGCGGAGGTATGGCTGTTTACGGAGAACATGGATTTGACCGTGCCATCCACAACATTGAGAACACGCCTTTCCGTACAAAATTTGACGGAGATGTGGGTTCCATGAAGGGAAATATGGGAATCGGATGTATTTCTGATTATGAGCCTCAGCCCCTTCTGTTCAGTTCCAGGATCGGCAGCTTTGCCCTCACTTTTGTGGGAAAGATTAATAATTACGATGAACTTCTGCAGCAGCTGTATGATACGACCAAGGTACATTTTCAGGAGATGACCAATGGAACAGTCAATGTGACCGAACTGATCGCTGCACTGATCTGTGAAAAGGACAACTTTGTGGAAGGTATCCAGTACGTACAGGGACTGATCGACGGCTCCATGACTCTGCTCCTTATGACAAAAGACGGAATTTATGCAGCCCGTGACAAGATGGGCAGAACTCCTGTGGAAATTGGCCGCAAAGAAGGGTCATACTGTATTTCCTTTGAAAGTCATGCCTATATCAACCTTGGATACGAAGATTATAAAGAACTTGGCCCCGGAGAGATCGTATTCGTAACAGCAGACGAAGTCAAAACTCTGGTTGAGCCCGGAAAGAAAATGAAGATCTGTTCCTTCCTCTGGGTTTACTACGGATATCCGACAGCCTCTTATGAAGGTGTAAATGTAGAGGAGATGCGCTACCGCTGTGGAAGCATGCTTGCAAAGAGAGACGGCGATTCCGTGCACCCGGACATTGTAGCCGGTGTTCCGGATTCCGGCATTGCCCATGCCATCGGATACGCCAATGAATCCGGCATTCCTTACGCAAGACCATTCATTAAATATACACCAACCTGGCCCAGATCTTTTATGCCGACCAATCAGAACCAGCGTAACCTTATTGCCAAAATGAAACTGATCCCGGTACGTGCGCTGATCAAAGATAAAAAACTTCTTCTCATAGACGATTCCATCGTACGTGGCACCCAGCTTCGCGAGACAACCGAATTTCTGTACCGCAGCGGAGCCAAAGAGGTTCATGTCCGTCCTGCCTGCCCGCCAATCATGTACGGCTGCAAATATTTAAACTTCTCACGTTCCAAATCTGAGATGGAGCTGATCACTCGTCAGGTGATCGAGAAGAGAGAAGGCCTCAACTGTCCACAAGAAGTTCTGGATGAATATGCAGATCCACATACAGAGAAATACGAGCAGATGGTACAGGATATCTGCGAGATGCAGAATTTTACCACCCTTCGCTATCACAGACTGGATGATCTTCTGGAATCCATTGGGATCGATCCTTGTAATGTATGCACATATTGTTTTAATGGTAAAGAATAAAAAATGTTTTGAAAATAGAGCTGCTGTTTCAGATGAGCCTCCTTAACTCCCGGTTGCATTTTGGATATCTGCGGCTTATAATAAATGCGGATATATCTTTTGTGATATATCCGCGTTTTTTATATCAGTTTTTTATGTCATGGGAAATTATTTCGTAATGTTCCAATGACAGAGTATCACAAAAAAAATTTTCAGGAGCATAAACATGATTTTTCCTATAAAAGCCGTGATATTTGATGCAGACGGCGTCCTTCTGGATTCGCTCTCTGTTTGGAAGGAGCTTGGAAAACGATATATTACAGATCTGGGATATCAGCCGGTTGCGGAAATGGACGAAATCCTTTTTCCTATGAGTATGGAGCAGGGAGCGGACTGGCTGAAAAACAGGTTTACTCTTGCGTATTCCGAAGAAAAGATCGTGATGGATCTGAAATCCCGGATCCGTAAATACTATTTTGAAGAGGTCCCGGCAAAATCAGGTGCCAGAGAACTTCTTCAATGCCTTGCAGAACAGAAAATCCCGGCTGCGGTGGCAACCTCAAGCCCCAGGGAACATATCTGCCGGGCGCTGGAAAGAAACGGACTTCTTTCCTTTTTTGATAAAATCTATACCACCAGTGAGATCGGAGAAAGCAAACATTCTCCGAGGGTCTATCTTACAGCTGCAGAAGCACTGGGAACGGAGCCATCCCGGACGCTGGTTGTGGAGGATTCTCTCTACGCGTTGCAGACTGCCGGAAATGCAGGATTTCTGACTGCCGGTATTTATGACGCATTAGGAGAACCGGATCAGGAACAGCTGAAAAAGGATGCCTATATCTACTGTCGGGATCTGACAGAGTTACAGAACCATATATTCACAGAAAACGGAGGAAACCAAAGATGAAAACAGCATTAACCATCGCAGGCAGCGATTCCAGCGGAGGAGCCGGGATCCAGGCCGATATTAAAACCATGATGGCAAACGGAGTATACGCCATGAGTGCCATCACCGCGCTGACTGCCCAAAACACCACCGGTGTCACAGCCATCCAGAATGCAACCGCAGAGTTCCTGGGTCAGGAGCTGGACTGTATTTTTACGGATATCTTTCCGGATGCAGTAAAGATCGGAATGGTTTCCGAAAGTGATCTGATCCATATGATCGCAGGAAAGCTCCGACAGTATCGGGCAAAAAATATCGTGGTGGACCCGGTTATGGTTGCCACAAGCGGTGCAAGACTGATCAGTGAGGAGGCGGTGGATGTTCTGAAGGAAGAACTGTTTCCTCTTGCAGATCTTCTCACCCCCAATATCCCGGAAACCGAGGTGCTTACCGGACGGAAGATCAAAAGCGCCGATGATATGATCGAAGCTGCAAAACAGGTTTCCAAGCAGTATCACTGTGCAGTTCTCTGCAAGGGCGGACATAAGCTCAATGATGCCAATGATCTTCTCTATGTGAATGGAACATATCAGTGGTTTGAGGGAAAAAGGATCGATAATCCCAATACCCACGGAACAGGATGTACTCTTTCCTCGGCCATCGCATCCAACCTTGCAAAGGGATTTTCCATGGTGGAATCTGTAAACCGTGCCAAGGACTATATTTCCGGAGCCCTTGCTGCCATGCTGGATCTGGGAAAAGGAAGCGGCCCTATGGATCATGGCTTTGCGATAAAGAACAGTTATACAGAGGAGGCATAAGATTATGACAGTTACAGAACGGATCACAGCTCTTCGAAAACAAATGAAGGAAAAGGGAATCGATGCTTATCTGGTTCCGACCGATGATTTTCATGGTTCTGAGTATGTTGGGGATTATTTTAAATGCAGAAAATACATCACCGGATTTACCGGTTCTGCCGGAACTGCCGTGATCATGCAGGACATGGCCGGACTCTGGACAGACGGAAGATATTTTATCCAGGCTGCACAGCAGTTAGAGGGAACTCCGGTTACTCTGTTTAAGATGGGAGAACCGGACGTACCAACGATCCACAAATTCCTGGAAGAAAATCTGAAAGAGGGAATGTGTCTCGGCTTCGATGGCCGTACCGTAAGCGCAGAAGAAGCAGAGACGCTAGAAAAAATCCTTCAGAAAAAACAGGTACATTTTTCTGTAAATGAGGATCTCATCGGAAATATCTGGGATGATCGTCCGGCACTTTCCTGTGAACCGGTAATGGAATTATCCGAAAAATGGGCCGGAAGATCCAGAGCAGACAAGATCCGTGAGATCCGCAGCAAACTGAAAGAGAAGGGCGCAGACCTCTTTATCCTCACTTCCCTTGATGACATTGCATGGCTTTTAAATATCCGCGGAAATGATATCCACTGCTGCCCGGTAGTTCTTTCCTATCTTGTGCTGGATGACAGTGAGCTCCGTCTTTTTGTCAATGAAAAAGCCTTTTCGGATTCTGTTAAGGAAGCACTTTCCAAAGACGGTATTGCCATTTATCCATATGATGATATTTACACCTATGTACAGACGATCCCCGAAGAGAAAAAGGTATTTCTTTCCAGAAGCAATGTAAACAGCCGGCTGGTCAGCAGTATTCCAAAGACGGTAACGATCCTGGACGGTGAAAATCTGACCCTTCTCCCAAAAGCCATCAAAAATGAAACCGAAGTCCAGAATGAAAAGACTGCCCACCTCAAAGATGGCGTTGCAATGGTGAAGTTTATCCACTGGCTGAAGAAGAATGTGGGAATGAAGGAGATCACCGAGCTTTCCGCTGCTGATAAGCTCTATGAATTCCGTTCCGGACAGGAGAATTTTCAGGGAAACAGCTTTGATCCCATCATTGCCTACGGTGCACATGGAGCCATTGTCCATTACAGTGCAACAGAAGAAACCAATATTCCACTGGAGCCAAAAGGGCTGGTTCTGATGGATACAGGCGGACATTATCTGGAGGGCACTACTGATATCACCCGCACCGTTGTACTTGGCCCGGTTACTGAAAAAGAAAAAAAATATTTCACAGCAGTACTCCGTGGACACCTGAACCTGGCAGCAGCAAAATTCCGTTACGGCTGTACCGGCCTGAATCTGGATGCCCTGGCTAGAGGACCTCTCTGGGCTATGGGAGAGGATTACAACCACGGAACCGGCCATGGCGTAGGTTATCTTCTCAATGTACACGAAGGACCGCAGAGCTTCCGCTGGAAAAGCCCTGCCGCGCTTCCGGCTCCTGTTCTGGAAGAAGGGATGATCACCTCCGATGAACCGGGATATTATGCGGAAAATGAATTCGGCATCCGTCACGAAAATCTTGTAGTTTGCAAAAAAGCCGAAAAAACATCCTACGGCCAGTTTATGAAATTTGAGCCACTGACTCTGGTCCCATTTGATCTGGAAGGTGTCGATCCGGAACAGATGGAAGCAGGAGAGCGCAAATTGCTCAATCAGTATCATGCCCTTGTATACGAAAAGATTTCTCCGTATCTGAATGAAGAAGAACAATCCTGGTTAAAAAAAGCCACACAGGAAATATAACCCGGAATTCACCTTAATATTTCCTTCCGACAGATACCATAAGAAACGCAAAACCATTTCAGGGATAAGAATAAATCCAACCAGGGAGGTACTTAGCGCCTATGAAAACAGAAAATAGAATTGATCACTACATCGATCTCCACGCACATCTGGACGGCTGCATTACCACAGAGATAGCCAGAAAACTTGCCTCATTGCAGCAGATCACGCTTCCGGCTGCCACAGATGAAGAGCTTCTTTCTCTCCTTTCTGTGCCGGATACCTGCGAAAATCTCAATGATTTTCTGAAATGCTTTGACCTGCCTCTTTCCCTTCTTCAGACAGAAGAGGCATTGGAAGAGGCTGTTTATCTTATCCTTTCTGAAATGAAAGAAGACGGTGTGATCTACGCAGAACTTCGTTTTGCCCCACAGCTCCATACACAGAAGGAAATGACTCAGGAAACAGCGATCCATGCTGCATTACGTGGTCTGAAAAGAGCTCCCATCCCCGGTAATCTGATCTTATGCTGTATGCGCGGTGATCTTAACCAGAAAGAAAATCTGGAAACTCTGGAGCTGGCAAAAAAATATCTTGTTGAAGATGGCGGCGTGGTTGCTATCGATCTTGCAGGAGCCGAGGCACTCTTTCCAACAGAAAATTACGAGGCGCTTTTTGCAAAAGCAAGAGAATATCAGATTCCATTTACCATCCATGCAGGCGAGGCCGGAAATGCAGAGGATGTAAAAACAGCTGTCCATATGGGGGCAGTCAGGATCGGTCATGGTGTGAGGATCGCGGGAAATAAGGAAGTGATACAGCTTGTAAAGGATAAGGGGGTTTTTCTGGAAATGTGCCCTACAAGCAACCGCCAGACAAAAGCTATGGAAGAAATGTCTGCTTATCCGCTGAAAGCATTTCTCGAAATGGGACTTAAGGTAACCTTAAATACCGATGATCCGGCGATCGAAAGAACAACCCTTTCCCGGGAATTCCGATATATGGAATCTCTGTTAAATCTTACCCAGGAGCAGAAAAGGCTGCTGCTTCTGAATTCTGTGGAGGCAGCCTTTACTTCCAGGAACAGAAAATGGAAACTGAAAGAACAGCTTCTTTTCTGAACTGTGTGAAAACTATCAGGCGAAAGGATAGCCCTGGACACCAATTTTGAGTTGGTCTTAATTCTGAAAACCCGGAACTTCATGAGGGAATGATACGATTTGACATTATATTCTATGTCAGGATGAAGGATGGATTATCGCAGATTATTATCAATGTAGAAGCCCAAAAGGACGAACCAAATGGGTATGATATATTGAATCGGGCAATCTTTTATGTAAGCCGTATGATTTCCTCACAAAAGGAAAGAGATTTTTCAAATTCAAATTATAATGATATCAAGCGAGTTTATTCCATCTGGATTTGTATGAATATGCCGGAAAATAGTCTGGAACACATTCACCTGGTGAAAGATAGTATTGTAAATTCCCATGCATGGAAAGGCAAACTGGACTTGGTTAATATCGTAATGATCGGACTTGCCAAAGAACTTCCGAAGCATGAGGAGAAATATGAATTACATAGATTACTGGGAGCATTGTTATCTCAGGATTTAACAGCAAACGAAAAACTGGATATCATTGGAAATGAATATGCAATTCCAATGGAAAAGGATTTTAGAGAGGATGTGAGTATTATGTGTAATTTGAGCCAGAAAATTAAAGAGACTGGAATTGAAACCGGAATTGAGATGGGTAAACGGGAAATGATTATGAAAATGTACAACAAAGGTTATACAGCTGCTCAGATCGCGGATGTAGCTGAAATGGACGAAAAAAAGATAAAAGATATCATAAAAAATGCTGAATTGTTGACAGTATAAAAGATTGAACAGAACTATAAAAGTTCTGGACAGCTACACTATCTGTAAATTATAACATATTATGTATCAGCTGCGATACAGGTATTTCCACAACAGTTACAAAAAGATGGTGAACCGGACTGAATCCACCATCTTTTTTCTTTATCTTCTGTTATTAATAACCTCTCTCGCCATATCTGCAAGTTCTCCGGCAGATAATTTTCCATCTATTTGCAGCAAATCATACTGGATGCCATCCTTATTCCAGTTAACGCTTTGAACCTGACTGACTTCAATCTGAGAAGCACTGTCATCGTAACTGAATACAACTTTTCCACTGGACTGGTCTTTTTTATCTTGTTCTGTCAATTCGTAATCATCTGATACCACTTTATTTATATAATGTACATAATACAAATTTGTTCCATTTACAGTGGCAATAATATCACCTGACGGAGTAAGTTTTGAGTTAAATTTCTGCTGTTCAAACAATACAACATCTCCATTCTTCTGATAATCAAAGGACACAGATTTAAAATTCTCAATTACATTTGCATTGCCATCCTTAAAACTGTTTTTTATAATATTGCCCTCTTTGAAGCAGTACCCGTTCTCAAAGGTATCAATCAATACCGGTCTATACCCAATATCCTTTGTAATCTGTTCTGACGTTGGAAGAGATGTATAATCAGCACGTGATGCAGATGAACCTGTCCACATTGAAATCTTTCCTGTTGCTGCCATAGCAGTAACTCCAATTGTAAGTGTTGCAGCTATCAACAAAGGTAATATTTTCTTTTTTGATCTCATAGTCGTTTGCTTCCTTTCTGTATCTGCGAAGTCAAGTTTTGCATAAACTCTCTGTCTGATATTCTCTGTATCAATATCAAGAGCATTGCAGGAAGTATCTGCCTGTTTTTGTATTCCCAATTCTTTAAGCAAATTTTTTCTTCTCATAATTTTTCCTCCGCATCCGATAACATTTTTCTGAGTTTTCTTTTTCCTCTTGAAAGTCTGGTCTTAACTGTAGAAATATTAAGTCCCATTGCTTTTGAAATATCCTTGATTTTTTCATCAAATTTATACCGCCTTACAAAAATCTCGCTGTCAGGTTCGCCAAGGCTCATAACTGTTTCCCTTACATAATTATTGTGAAAATTCTCTTCCATGAAATTTTTGCCATCTGACAGTTCAATATCTTCAAGAGATGTATGATCCATCTTTCTGTTTATCCGTTTCAGAGCAAAATTCCGGGCAACAGCAGCAAGATATGACCGTAATGTACCTTTCTGCAAATCTATCCTCCCGGTATTCTTCCAAAGTACAACAAACACATCTGCCACAATTTCTTCAATATCCTCTTTCGGCAGTGAATTGCCGGCCATATGATACAAAACAGTACTCAAATACGGCGTATAAATTCGGATTGCTTCATCTATGGAATTTTTTTCTCTGTTCCTGAGACGCTGCAAAAGTTCTGCTTCATCTGTCATATCAATCCTACTTTCTTTTTAATATTTTCAAAAATTAAAAGCTTTTAACCTTTACATTCTTATATATCCTGTCAAAGAGCAAAAAGTTTCAATTTTAGAAAATTATGATATTGATACACCACTTTACAACTTTTTTATAAAAAAATATCGTACAGGATTTCCTGATGCATAATGAATTTGGTATAAAACATTACAAAGGAAAGTGACCCTGTACGGCAAAAACATTATACAGCGAAAAAAGCACTGATAGGTAGACTTCAGCAATATTTTTTGATCTATTTTGAAACTTTTTCTGTTCCGACAGCAGATACCTTATTTCTGCTGATATTATCTATACTGAGCCGCACACAACGGTTCCAACTATCTGAATGGACACTGCTTTGTGAGAGTCATGCTCTGCGTACCTGTCTGGAATGGAGATAAAGTATCTCATCTTTCCGTTCCTCTTGGTTATCGTATGTGGCAGAAAAAAGAGTCTAAACTGGAACTGGCAGCCTCCATGATCCGGCAGGTTATGCCTGAATTTCACAGCAAAGATCATGTCATCATCCCTTGTGACAGCTGGTATACAAAACAGAACCTGGTATCCATCGTTGATGAATATCCGAATCCGGATCTGATTGGCAATGCAAGGAGTGATTCTGTCATGTATGATCTTACTTATGTCTATTTTTTTGTTTGTAAAATTTCTGAAAATATTCTGGTGAAATGGTAGTATAATACGGAGAATGAAAAAAACGTAAGAGAGTAAAAATGAAACTACCGGATAAATTAGCACCGTTTCTGGAATTATTGCACATATACAGAGAAACTGGGTGAGAAAACAGTAAAAGCATATCGGATTGATTTAAGCAGTGTTTTGTTTTTGTCGCCTGTGAAAAGCAAGACAAAGAGAAGCTTGAGGAATATATTACGGAATTACATAAAAAATACAAACATAAACAGAACAGCGATTAAAAAAAGTAGATATTTCGTTGGCAATGGAAGAGGCAACGGAAAAAAATACTTTTATGAGAACCGATTTCCTTTCCGATGCATCTAATTAGTGTAAAAGTAAACATGAGTAGTAATCCAGCTGGACAAAAGGAGAAGACAAAGTTATGACAAAAGATGTATTTATTAAGGAGGTTCGGGATGCAGAAGCCATGCTGTATCATATATCGAAGTCCATTCTGAAGAATGACTCTGATTGTGGGGATGCTGTGCAGGAAACAATTCTTAAGGCATATGAAAAACTTTCCACTTTAAAGAAAGAAAAATATTTCCGAACATGGATCACAAGGATATTGATCAATGAATGCAAAGGGATTCTTCGGAAAAGAAAAAATGTTATTCCATATGAAGAATATATGGACAATATGAAAATGACTGAGGAGGACAGATACAGTCATTTGTATATGGCGATTATGGAACTTCCGGAGGATCTGAGGGTTTTGGTAACATTGTATTATTTAGAAGGATTTTCCTTGAAAGAGATCAGTGAGGCTCTGGATATTCCGGAAGGAACGATCAAAAGCAGACTTTCACGTGCAAGAGAGTTTTTGAAGGTGCAGTTATCCGAAGAAGAGAAAAGACCGGCAACTGGGAAAAACAGCAAGCAATTAAAGAGAATAACAGGAAAGGGGAAAATGTCATGTTAGAGAAGAAATGGAATAATATCGCACCGGAAGTACCACAGGATTTTCATAATAAATTTGAAGATACACTAAAACAGATTGAACAGGCGGATTCAGTTGATAAAAAATACAAAAGAAAAAAAATCAGTGGACGATTATTGATTGCAGCAGCAGTAATCTGTACTGGTATGGCTGTCACTGTGGCTGCAAAAGAGTTCTTTAAATGGAGTGATTACCTGGTGAAAAGACTGAATCCATCGGAGGAACAGCAGGAGACACTGCAGGAATCAACTTATATTCAGAATATAGACCAGTCTGTAACACAAAATGGTGTGACGGTTACCCTGACAGATTCTATTCAGGATCAGGGATTCCTGTATGCTTTTTTTGAAGTGAAAACAGATGACAGTATTTCTATGACTGATCATACTTCTTTTGAGGAGATGACACATTTTAAGATCGATGGAAAAGAAGTATATGCAGTGGACGATAACAGATTTGGAAGTTTCAATACTGGGGTAGGACAGGATGTGTTACTGAAAACAGATCAAAATTCTGCACATCTTAAATATTTTAACGCCTGTATATCTTATGACGGTGATTATGATCTGAGTAATAAAACAGTAGAAATCACATTAAAGAATCTTACGGAGGAAGGAGATTATGATACGACTGTTATTACAGATGGAACATGGGATTTTAAATGGACTCTGGGTGCAGTAAAGCCTCCGACAACTCTGGAAGTGAACCGGAAATGTGATTTTGGAGGTTATGAAATCACAGTGAAAAAAATGGAAGTAACGCCCCTTTTATGGTCATTATATCTTGATTATGATGAAGCTATGAAGGTGTATGAAGATGAAAAAAACAAATTTGAGTACGCAGGTACGGATTATGGCATGGATCTTTATGCCAGAACTAGTATTGACCAGGTGCGTTATAAAGATGGAACGGTTTTAACACTTGATAGGACCATGGGAGGCATCGCTGGCGGTGGAGAAAAACAGGATAAGGAAAATGGTGTCATGATCATCAGAAACAGCTTCCCGCAACTGGTTGATGTAGATAACCTGCAGGCGGTACATTTTGGGAACATTGACCAGTGGCTTGAAGTGCGGGAATAAAAGTTTTTTCGGTGATACAGAAAAATCCTCCCATAATTAGAGAATGAGAAAATACAAAAAGAACCGATACAAGGTCTTTGCAAGACTGATATCGGTTCTTTTTGGCTAAGTCTGCCAACTGTAAAATTTTGTTTATATATTAACGCATCCTGTTCATGTACAGGAAACGGATTCTAACGTATACTGAAATTATTGATTACAAGGTCTACATGAACTGCAAATACAGATTCCGGGTTATATCCGGAAGCCATATTTTGCACTTACCGGTAAAATCTGTAATAGTTGGCATAAAAATTCATTACATATTCGATATAAGCTTTAAATCTTTTCATTGTCTGTTCCTCCTTACTTTATCTTATGGCTGTATTATAAAGCAGGTTGACCGGGAATTCATGCCAAATAGAAAGAAAAAACAGACAAATCTTGCCAAAAAAGGAGTGGGTAAATGTTTCCTGTATATGAGGAGAAAAAAGAAAAGATGACAGATATGAAATCATCAAGAGAAAAAATCTGGATGAACGATGCAAAGCCATTTGGTTATGAGATTCTGGATATAAAAATTGGTGGCGTAATTACAAGACTTAAAAGTACAGGATACCGGATTGACAATTATCTGAATGGAAATGTGCTTCGTCTGGAAGAGGAAAGACTTCCCTATTTTACCAAAGGAATGGACAAGCGGGAGAACTTATGGAATCGCATCATCAGTGGATGCGATTTGAATGACACGATCTGATAAAGGTAAATGAAAGGAATCAGGCTACGTATGAAAATTCTAGTGATTTTAATAATTTTTGTATTTGCATTGTCTCTCTTTCGAATGATTCTGGAATGGAGTAAAAATAATAATTCTTCCGTAGAATCTGTGGATGCTGTTGTATCAGAAAAAATAGGGGAAATATATCAGCAGCAGATACCAAATGCAGGTGACCCGACAGGAAGTCATGGTTTTACAGTGCATGATATCCCCAGCTTTAAAATCAAATTCCGCATGACGGACTATACAGAAAAAGAATTTGATGTTGACAAGAAAGCATTTAAAAATATAAAAAAAGGAGATTCCGGAGTGCTGACTTATCAGGGATGCAGATATTTGGGATTCATAAAAGACTGATTATTTGCTCCCAGATGTTCTCACCAGCGTTATAAACGATCAGAAAATAACGGTTTATACAGGAAATCAAAACTATTCTCACAGAATGGTTTTGGTTTCCTTTTTTGCTGTTACAAATCAGTTACAACTGCATTATAGAATTTAATGTATAATTAACCTGTGAAAAGATAGTTATAAAAACATGTGAGGTAATAATTATGAAGGCAAGAATTCTTGTGATAGAAGACGAAATGTCAATCAATGACCTGCTATGTATGAATTTGGAGATTGCAGGGTATGAAACAGTGGGATATCTGGATGGAAATGAGGCATATGAAGCAATTATTCAAGATCATGCGTTTCAGTGTGCACTTGTAGATATCATGCTTCCCGGAAGAGACGGATATAGCCTGTTACCGAAACTGAAGCAGTATGAAATCCCCGTAATATTTCTTACCGCAAAGGGAGATATCGCGAGCAAGATAAAGGGATTAAAAGACGGTGCAGAAGATTATATTGTAAAACCATTTGAAATGCTGGAAGTGATGGTCCGTCTTGAAAAAGTACTGGAACGTAATGGCACTGTACAAGAACAGATTCAAATTGGTGATGTCATCATTGATACTGCTAGTCGTACTGTTACAAAAATGGGCATGGAAATCTATTTAAAGCCAATGGAATATAACTGCCTCATGGTGTTCGCCAAAAATCCGAATAAAGCACTGACCAGGAATCAGATTCTGCAGGAACTGTGGAATGAAGAGTTCTGCGGAGAAACAAGAACTGTGGATGCACATGTGGGTCGTATCAGGAAAAAGCTTGGCTGGCAGGATAAGATTAAAACAATTCCCAGAATCGGTTACAGACTTGAGGTGGATTTATGAAACTCTTAATAAAGATCTTTTCTCAGACTACATGTATCATTTTGTTGGTATCGTCAGGGATCTTTCTCTATACCACTTATTGTTGGAAAAATCAGAGTATACAGAATATCAACAGTTATGAAAGCAGTATATTCAGAACAAATATCTTACAGTTTGAAAATAAAACAAGCCTTTCTGACAATCAGAAACAGAATGCCGACAACGAAATGCGCCCCCAAATAGTTACTTATGCTTTTCGGCAGGTTTTTCATGACAGCGCGGTTTTATATCTTGATGGAAAAATGATCTATAATGGAACTGTTTATGAATTCGATGTAAAAAAGTTAAGAGAATTATGTGAAAGTAAGGCAAACATGGTGGATCATGGCAGCAACAGTGACGGTCATGGCCCTATGATCAGTCAGATAAATGGAAGGACACTTTTGTTATTTTACTATGGCAATGTAAATATGGGATATCAGATTGTTACTTATAAAGATATAACAGATGTAATAGAAAAAAGTCATCTGCTGTTTTTTCAGACGGGTGGATTTACTTTATCTTTGATCGTGGTGATGGGAATTGTCCTTTATTTGAGCCTTCGAAAAATCACAGCACCGCTTACAAGCCTAAGAGAAGCTACGCTTCTTGTTTCTGAAGGTATTTATGATTTTAAAGTACCGTCAGAGGGCAATACAGAACTTGCGCAGGTAGGTGCAACCTTTAATTTTATGACAGGTAAAATAAAAGAACAAATTGAAAGTCTTTCTAACATAAACCGGACACAAAAACAGCTTATTGGAAGTCTGGCTCATGAGCTGAAGACCCCAATGACTGCAATCATAGGCTATGCAGATACATTGCTTACTGTGCGCCTAACCCCGGAAAGGCAGGAGAAGGCTCTGATTTATATTGAAAATGAATGTCGCAGGCTTTCAAGACTTTCTATGAAAATGCTGGAATTAACCGGACTCTACGAAGCTTCGGAAGACTCATTCAATCCAGCTGAAATACAGGTGGATAATTTCCTGAAAGAAGTAAAAGAACTCATTGATTGCAGGCTTCAAGAAAAAAACATCTCTCTTGATGTATTTTGTGAACCAAAAGAATTGGTAAAGAAGTTCGATCAGGACTTAATGATAAGTGTAGTGACAAATCTAATTGATAATGCAGTCAAAGCTTCCAGGAAAGAATCTAAAATTGTGCTTGAGGCAACCCCAGACCATCTGATGGTTCAGGATTTTGGAAAGGGAATACCGAAAGAGGATCTGGAAATGGTGACGGAACCATTTTATATGGTAGACAAATCTCGTTCCAGGGCAAAAGGAAGTGTAGGGCTCGGTCTTTCTTTATGTCAGAAAATTATAGAACTGCACGATTTCCAACTGAAGATTGAAAGCAATCCGGGAAAAGGAACTACCGTCTCTGTTTTCTGGTAATCACACTAACGTTTACATATCAGTTACAAATCGCGAAAGATTTGGTGTAATGCTCGATGATATACTTATAACAACCTTAGAAAGGAGATTTTACCAGAAATGAGAAAAAATATTAAAAAGTTTGCAGGAATAGTGCTTTGTATTGGAATGTTTACAGGATGCGCACAGACCCCGGATTCTTCTTTGGTAAAGCCGAAGGGGAGCAAGGCTGTAGATGCTTATACGGAAGCGGATGATGTTAGCGGTTCTAAAGGAGAAGCATCTGAAAGCAAGAACGATGACGGTTCAGAGTCAAAGACAACCATCAGGAATCTCATTGATGCTCCTCAAAATTATAAAAGCCATGTGGAAGATGACAGTGCCAAGCTCGTGGTAAATACAGATGCAAGCGTAGAAATTCCGGAAGTGGAAAAGATATCTGCTATTTCTGTCACCGCGGCAGAAGTTACCCAGGAGCTTCTCGACCGTATTACAAACGCATTCTTCTCAGAGGCAAAACTTTATACCATGGATAGTTATTACGTGAAGACAAAGGATGAAATTAAAAAAACTCTGGATGAACTAAAAGAAGACGTTGCAAACGGAAACCTGGATCCGTATAACTATGGAACAGATGATGATGGGAATTATGTCTATGATATCTATGAAGATATTGAGACATGGGAACAGGAATATGAAACTGCTCCGGAAAAGAAAACCCTGACAGAGGCAAAACCTGTTGCCGGAAATCCTTTCGATTGTATTGCACAAATGCCAGACGATTCACAATACTATTATAAAATATCTTCCGCTGGCTCCGATACCTTGTCAGTCAAGATCAAGAAAGCAGCAAACAAGGGCGGGGAAAAAATACCGGAGGATGCAATGTGGTGTGATTACGGATATTCTGAAGAGGAAGAAAAACCCACAGAAGAATCTATCGGGCTGTCCCTGGATGAAGCAAAAAAACTTGTAAAGGAAAAAGTTGAAAAAATGGGCATCACAGATTTACAGTTTTCTAACTGGAATTACGCGGTGTGCAAAAGTTTTGAAGGCGATAATAGTTCAGGTAATTTTGGAAAAGGATATAGAATTGATTATGCACGTACCATAAATGGTGTGCCGGTAACTCAGACAATTGCAGACGGTGGGGCATTGGAAGATATGGACAGCACAATGGAAACATGGTCTTATGAAAGTCTCTGTTTCTATGTCGATAAAGATGGCATAGAAAGCATGACTTATTCAAATCCCTACACAATTGGTAAAATAAAGACAGAGAATTTAAATCTTCTTTCATTCAGCGAGGTTATGAAAATTTATGAAAAAATGATGGTGGTAACAAACGCTGATAATATGCAATATGAAAATTCCAGGGTCTATAATATTGATCGGATCGTTCTTGGCTATGCCAGAATATATGAGCCGTCTACTGACGCACACACAGGTATTTTGATCCCCGTCTGGGATTTTTTCGGCAGCATGACTTCAGAAAGTGAATATAACGGAGAAACAGAATCAAATACCAGTAAAGATCCGAATGAAAGCTTCCTTACCATTAATGCCGTGGATGGCAGTATTATAAACCGGAATCTGGGTTACTGACATGAGACAGGTATTTGGAATTGTAAGGTACAATTTCTTCGGATTTTTACGCAATCCCAAAGTTATTTTTATATTTCTGTTAGAATTTGTACTTAGTTTCCTGCTTACAGGCAGAATCATGGTTGTAATGGAGACCTACGATACACCGGTACAGGCCATTGAACCATTTATCTGGACATTTGGGGATGGGATAGCAGTACTGTCCAGTTCGCTGCTCTTGCTTCTTATGTTTTCTGACCTGCCGAAGATGACACCTATTACTCCGTACCAGCTGACCCGGACAACCAAGAGGAAATGGCTTTTAGGTCAATTCATTTATGTTATTCTTGTAACTGTTTTATATACGGTTTTGATGCTGTTGTTTACGGCCGTGCTGTGTATGAAAAAGAGTTATCCAGGTAACCTGTGGAGCGAAACTGCGGCTATGCTTGGTTATTCAGAGTTAGGAAAAAACCTGCAGGTCCCTTCTACAGTAAGGGTCATGGAAAGTATCTCACCCTATGGCTGTATGCTGCAGGTTTTCTTCCTTCTGTTTTGTTATTCGCTGACCTTAAGCTTTGTAATCCTTGTAGGAAATCTCTATAAAGGGAAGACTAAGGGGATGATTTTTGGCCTTCTTTACAGTGTTTTTGGTTTTTTATTGGACCCGAAAGTACTGGCTGCAATTTTACATAAAGAAAAATACGAAATGTATCAGGTAAATGTATTAATCTGCTGGATCAGTCCTCTGAACCAGGCAGTATACGGAAAACATAACTTGGGTTATGATCCATTGCTCCCGAAAATCCCGCATTCCTATATGTTTTTTCTGGGTATTTTAGTTCTTCTTGCAGTTTTTGCAATTAACCGGATGAAAAAATATACCTTTGAATTTCTTGGAGAAAAGACATGATCGGAAGGGGGAAAACCTATGTGGGGTGAAACAAAACGTATGTTTTTTAATAAGAATTTTCTGGCAGCATGGCTGATAGCCTGCATTTCCATAGCCATTGGACAGACTTATCCCAGCTTAAAAAAAGCACTGACATGTGGTACTTTTATCAGTATACTGGAAGGTTCCTTAAAAAGTCAGGCAGTATCTTTTGCCATTCCGGTAGCAGCCGTATTGCCATGGAGTGATTCCATTCTGCAAGAATATAAAAGTGGATTTTTAAAGGAGATACTTCCCAGAACGACTCGCAGACAGTATATCGAAGGTAAAGTTTTTTCCATTATGGTATCTGGTTTTATGGTCTGGACGTTATCTATACTAACGGTACTTTTTATCAATTTTATTGTGTTCTATCCGCTGGAGATACAGGGTGCTATTCAGAAAGAAGCACTTCTGGACTTGCTCATGAAGGCATTCCGGACAGGACTTATCGGAAGTATCATAAGTACTTTCGGTGGAAGCTGCGGGATTTTATGGGATTCTGCTTACATGGTATATGGAATCCCTTTTGTAAGCTTCTATTTCGGAATTATTCTTTATGACCGCTATTTTAAAAATCAGATATGGTTTTATCCAGTAGAATGGATACTGGCTGATAAAAATTGGGGACCGGACAAAATAGGAGTTTGGCTATTTCTACTGTTGTTTTTATTAGTAATGCTGGGAATTCTGGGAGGTGTTTTATATGGAAGATTGGAAGAAATCTGAAGGGACATTTAATCTGGCCTGTGATCCGCAAAGAGTAAGTGGAATGATGCAGAACACCTGCGTAAAAATAGAACACGTGACCAAACGTTTCGGTGAAGACATCGTGTTACAGGAAGTAAATCTTTCCTTGAAAACAGGGAACGTCTATGGGATTGTTGGAAATAACGGTTCCGGAAAGACCGTCCTTATGAAATGCATCTGTGGGTTTCTCCCTGTAACTACGGGCACTATTTTTGTATTTGGAAAAAAAATAGGCCATGATGTGGATTTTCCTGAAAGTCTTGGAGTTATTATCGAGACTCCCGGTTTTCTTACACAATATACGGGCTTTAAAAATCTGGAGATCCTGGCAGACATGAATGGCCGGATCTCGAAGGCCGATATCCGCATAGTCTTAAAAAGGGTAGGATTGGATCCGGACATGAAGAAACCAGTCGGAAAATATTCCCTTGGAATGCGTCAACGCCTTGGTATTGCACAGGCCATTATGGAAGATCCTCTGTTTTTGATCCTGGATGAGCCGTTTAATGGACTGGATAAACATGGCGTGGAAGAAATAAGAGAACTGCTGCTGGATTTAAAAGCAGCAGGAAAAACCATTTTGTTGGCAAGCCATAATGAAGAGGACATCAGAATCTTATGTGACCACGTATATGAAATGGATGGAGGAATCTTAAGAGAAAGGACTGCCTGATAATGAAAAATTTATTTGTAAAAACGGCATTAGTATTGTGTACGACAATAATATTTCTTCCAGCTACCGTTTTTGCCACAGAGCCTCAAAACACGGAAGTTACATCTGCTGAAGAAGGATTTACGGACTCAGATCCGTCCGTATCTTATGAGAATGACAACTCGTTAACCCTTGATGAAAAAGAGGATGAATCTACGAGTACCGAACCTCCGAGTACCGAACCTCCGGCAGAGGATGAAAAGACTCCTGATAAAGCTGATACCGATAAAGAAAATCCGGATCCGGATATTTTTACATCAGGAGATGACTTTGGTGATGGTTCTAAATCGAATCCTTTTCATGTTGTAATAGACAGTGATAATCCGGAAGACGGTGACGCCCCGCAGATAACAGATCCGGTTATAGACAACGGGTATTCGGGCGGTGGGGGAGGAGGTAATTCAACATCAGACTCATCAAGTGAAAAAATATTACATAAACCGCAGGTATTATTAGAAGACAGCAATCTTTCAGGTGGACGATTGGAGGCTGGTTCTACAACAGAAATGTCGCTGACATTTCGAAATAAAAGCTGCAGTCAAAATGTATTTGGTTTAAAAATTTCCCTTTCTACAGAGAACAAAGGAATCGAATTTGAGAAAAACTCTTTTTATGTACAAGTCCTGGCTCCTGGTGAAGCAATTACTTTGGAACAGATGATTACTATAACAGAAAACTGTGATCCTGGCCAGGCTGTCATTACTTTTTCTCTGGATTATGAAGATTCGAAAGCAACGGCAACCACCGGTACAGAATTACTGTCTTTTCAGATCATCCAACCGGTTCGTGTTAAGCTGGAAGCTTCAGATATTCCATCTGTTTTATACACTATGGATACAGTAGAGATCCCGGTAAAAGCAATGAATCTCGGAAGAGACAAAATATACAATGCAAGTGTCAGCTTAAAGGCTGATGAATTAAGTTCAAACGATACTGCATTCTTAGGGACCATAGAGGCCGGAGATTTATCCCAGGGAAGTCTTCGCATATATGTAAAAGGAAAAACAGGAAAATGTGCAGGTCAATTAATTCTTACGTATGAGGATGCCGATGGCAAATCATATGAGGAAGAAATAAAATTTGATTCTGAAATCAAAGAAACCCAGATAAAGTCCTTAAAGGTTGAAGATGACCAGGAGAAAACCAATAATTGGTGGTATTCCATAGCTGCAGTTGTTGCAGTACTGCTTATTTCCATAATCCTGCTTCTGGTCAGAAAGCTTCATAAGAAAAATATCCTTCTTGAAGAAGCGAGAAAGGCGGCTTCTCATTGAAAAGAAAAAAAATAGACAGCTTTACCTTATTTGTCATACTTCTGCTGGCATTGATACTTACATTATTAGGAGTGCTACTGGCAGGTATGAAAGAAGAAAAACGGCAATTTACTGTGTTGCTCCCACTTGGAGATCTGGCTTATGATGAAGATTTTTTGCAGAAAGCGAAGAAGATAAAAGGTATAAAAGAAATCTGGCCAGTCATAGAAGTCCCGGTTGTCATCAAAATTGAAGATTATACGGAAACAACGACTTTTTCAGGAATTGATATGAATGCGTTTGGAAAAAATCCAACTCAGAATGAACTGGGGAAGATGCCGTTGTTATTGCTGGGAAATGGTTCCCTACGGGATATGAAAGACTATAATAATCATGCCATTTCAAAAAAACAACAGGAAAAATTTTTAGAGATGGGTGAAAACCTGAATATTTTTTATTTCCTGGATGAAAAAGAGAAGGATACTTCCAAAGCCACAGATGATCTTACCACTTTATCCGGCAATTCCGCAAGAGAACCGCAAACCTCATATATGCCCTGTAAAGCCGCTGTAGTAATAGAAGGCAACGAAATCTACATACCCATTTCCCAGGCACAGGATCTCTGCAGAGAAATAGGAGAGCCTTCTGAAATCAGTAAAGTATATCTAAAAATAAATGGAAAAAATAACCTGGAGAACGCAAAGAAAATACTTTCAGGAATTTAACATAATATATAGCAAGAAGTCTCTTTCCTTTACAGATGTGCAATGAATTGTAAAAGCACTGTACGAACGCTGTAAAAGCAAAAAAGAACACTTGGTTGGTGATGCAGTTCATGGTATAATAGTATCAGTTGATAACATAAATGATAAAAAAGCTAATTTTGTTAAAAAAGGATCACAATGTACATTTAGAATATCAGATTTACCGCCTTTTGATCATGTGGTTGTAATGTTCCGTGCATAGCCCAGAATGGAACTAAGTAAATTTATCAATGTCTGTCCCTTTTTCAAAATCTGAGATTTAATTGGCAGAAGTATATCACATGATAATGTTTATGGTATGGAAAAAAGCTTTCGTTGTAGCCTATGGTTTTGCATGGAAAGTTATTGGATAAAAGATACTGATTAATACTTGGTAAAATGAGGGAGCTCACAAATGAAAAAAATTACAATTGCCTTAATTATGGTTATATCATTAATAGCACCAATTCAGACAATGGCGGAGAGTGTTACCCAGAACGGTACAATAATAGAGCCTTTGGAACAGAATATTGAACAGATCATCGATGAAATCACTTCTGAACCGCGTCCAATAAATTCTGATGCAATACAGAATGTAAAAGAATATATTAGTGAATATTTTGGCAATCTGGGATATGACAATATAGAATACCAGAAATTCGAATATAACGATGAAAACAATGAGAATGCAATAAGGCATTCCTCGCAGGCGGATGTGTTTCTGGCATCAACAGCCGAGAATGCAATTGTTGACGGCATTGGTGAAAATATCATTGTGACAAAAAACTCATCTATTGATACTACAAAAAATCTGATCATAAGTGCCCATTATGACAGTGCAGAAGATTCGGTGGGCGCCAATGATAACGGTTCCGGAGTGGCAGCAGTGCTTGAACTGGCAAGGATTTTAAAAGATACAGAGATACCGTATAATATAAAATTCATCCTGTTCTCGGGCGAAGAGAAATATATGCTGGGTTCAAGATGGTATGTTGGTAAGCTGACGGAGGACGAGCGGAAACAGATCATCGGAGTAATAAATATTGATACTATTGCAGAAAAAAGTGATCTGGGTTATATGGCGATGATCGAAGGAAACAAAAGACCAGACAATGCGGAATATGATGATGAGGGATTGAAAAAACTGGCAGAATTAAATAAAAACAGTATGTCAGAACTATTTACACCCAGTGACAGATTTTTCCTGACAATGGCAACCAACAGTGACCATTATCCGTTTGCATTAGTGAATATCCCGGCAGTATCTATTGTCCAGGACTGGCAAGATGGTTTGAACGTGAATGATAGTTCTGATGTAAAAGAAAATATGGATATGCAGAGAATTGTGGAAGTGATTGATCAGGTTATGGAAGTACTTCCAACGATCAATTAAATTTATATCAAAAATCTCCCACTAATGGTAGTGCCAGATAAAAAACATTGTAGAAGTCAGTAATATTAATGTTTTTCATGGTGCTAGCACAGTGTGAAGTCGAAATAATCAAATACTGACAGAGACTAGGAGGTGGAATAATGAAAAAATGGATCGTGATGCTGGCGGTACTTGTTATGTTCTGTCTGGCGGGATGCGGGGAAAAGCCGATGACAGCAGTGTATTTTCATACAGATGATAACAGCTGGTATTTTGCGGATCTGGACACGGACACGATTTTCTCCGGAACGATACCGGATAAGCTTACGGATGAGAATGGAAAGAAGCTGACAGAGGAAGATATGACAGACGGAGATGTTTACCTAATCTATGGAGATGGTATCATGCTGGAAAGCTTCCCGGGACAGTATCCGGGAATCACAAAGATGGTACGGAAAGAACAGGGCAATCAGGAAAAGGCCGATCATTACCGGAAGGAGCTGCTTTCCATGATGCGTCCGGTGACTGGAGAGTGATAAAATAAAGCTTTTTTAGAAAAATATTAAAAGAAAATATATATCCATTTCTTCTATATTTTGATAAACTATATATTAAGGCCACTGAGAAGAATAAATTTTAACAAATGTAGCAAGAATTCTCCCACATCTTCAGGTGGTGAGATGAATTGCACATCTGAGCATATCTGCTCAAAAAAATCTCTATAGTATAAAAGAAACACTTGTTCTCCCTTCCCTGATGTAGTATACTGAAAAAGAACAATTAGTTCATAAATACATATCCGTCGATATAAGAAAAAGGACGATAAATATAATGGAGTTAGACCATGAAAGATGCATTCTGGGGTCAGATCTTCGGTCTGCTCAGTGCAGGTGGAGCAACGATTGAAACGATACGGCAGTATATAGAAAGCCAGGGTGAGAAGAATGAACCGCACCGTAAAAATAAGGATCTATCCAAATAAAGAGCAGAGAGTTCAGATAGAGCAAACAATCGGCTGCAGCCGCTTTATCTATAACCAGATGCTTGCAGATAAGATCAGCTATTACCAGAAAGAAAAAAAGATGCTCCGGAACACACCGGCCGGATATAAAAAGGAATATCCATGGCTGAAGGAGGTGGATTCCCTTGCCCTGGCGAATGCGCAGTTGCATCTGGAAAGTGCGTTCCGGAAGTTTTTTCGGGAACCAGCCTGCGGATTTCCACGTTATAAATCAAAGAAGCATGCAAGAAATTCATATACGACCAATGCACTAAACGGAAATATCCTTTTGCAGGATACCCATCTGAAGCTTCCAAAGATGTCCGTCATAAAGATAAAACTTCACCGTCAGATTCCATCAGACTGGAAACTGAAGTCTGTAACTGTGAGCCGTGAGCCATCCGGGAAATATTTTGCCAGCCTTTTGTTCTGCTGTGAGAACCAAACAGTGGAAAAAAGACCGGCAGAGAGATTTCTTGGGATCGATTTTGCCATGCAGGGAATGTGTGTATTTTCTACAGGAGAAAGAGCCGGGTACCCTATGTTTTACAGAAAAGCAGAGAAAAAACTTGCAAGAGAACAGAGAAAGCTCTCCCACTGTGAAAAAGGAAGCCGGAACTATCAGAAACAGAAAAAAAGGGTAGCTTTATGTCATGAAAAGATAAAGAACCAGAGAAAAGATTTCCAGCATAAGCTCAGTAGGGAGCTTGCGGAAAGATATGATGCAGTATGTGTGGAAGATCTGAATCTGAAGGGAATGTCCGGAGGACTGCACCTTGGGAAAGGTGTGCAGGATAACGGGTACGGGCAGTTTCTGTTCATGCTGGGATACAAGCTGGAAGAATGTGGAAAACATCTTATAAAAGTAGACCGTTATTTTGCATCCAGCAAGATCTGCAGTGTATGCGGACATAAGAAAAAGGAACTGGCATTGTCGGATAGAATGTATGTTTGTGAATGTGGAAATAGGATGGACCGGGATGTGAATGCAGCAGTCAATATCCGTGAAGAAGGAAAAAGAATCTATAAAGAATGTGCCTGACGGCACAAGAAAAAAATCCGTAACCGGATAAACATAAAAAACAAAACCGCGGGACACGCGGGGATAGCCTGTTTTAGCTTTGCCCTAAAGGGTAATCGAGCAGGAAGCCCCCACTTCAAAATCGTAAGATTTAAGTGGTGGGAGCATGTCACTTGCTTTGTGGAACAGATTGATATTTACAGGGAGGAATCGTATTTCAGATTCTTCAAGTACATAAGAGTTCACTTTTCGTTGTATTTTAAAGAAAGAGAGACATGGAAACTTTGGAACAACA
The DNA here is from genome assembly GCF_008680535.1 of Blautia sp. LMAG:36. Classification (NCBI taxonomy): domain Bacteria; kingdom Bacillati; phylum Bacillota; class Clostridia; order Lachnospirales; family Lachnospiraceae; genus Blautia; species Blautia sp. LMAG:36. The sequence goes on from NZ_NALB01000010.1 coordinate 338,867, forward strand.
GCGAAAGTATCTTTGAAAAAGATCAAGGGATTACAATAAAATGATATGTAAATGAAGAGTAAGGGGAAAAATGCTGATTACGGATATTATTAACATTTTGGGGAATGAATTTAGTAGTATATATTGCGTAAATCGTCAAGATCAGTACATTCAGATTTATAGACATCTAAATGAAAACACAGAGTTAGATGAATTAATGAACGAGAAGAAAACATATGAAACCGTAATACAAAAGTATATAGAGACCAATGTATTTGAAGAAGACAGAAATAAAATGCTGGTTGCTACGGATTTTAATAATATATGCAAACAACTGCAACTGGTCTCACAGTTCACAATACATTACAGGATAAAAAATGGTAATGATATTTTGCGTTATCGTATGAAATGTGCAAGAATTGGAAATGCAGATACATTCGAAAAAATAGTGTTTGCGTTTGCAAGTGAGGATTCAGATATAAGATTAGATGAGTTAGGCATTATGAACTTGAGCAGCACCGGTGAGAAAAGAAAAAGCATCTTTTCTCTGCTTATTAAGTGATGATTGTGAGCTGGATCATCGGAGAATGGACAATGTTATTAATGAGTTTGTAGAGAATGCTCCGATTAAAGGAATAAAGATTAAATATGGTATTTACAAAAATATAGATAAGAATCTTTCAATAGCTACCATATATGATTATGCATCTATGGCGGCAGAAACAGTTATGGAAGATTATAATCATGACTATGCGTATTATACAGATGAACTGGCGCAGAAGAGACTTTATAACCAAATGATAGAAAACGATTTTACAGATGCTTTGAAAAATAAGGAGAGATTGGTATAGACGATATTATTTGGATTATTAATCGGCAGGGATAGTCACTTTCCCTTTATATTCCTGCAGGTTTTACATAAGAAGATGGATTTCGGTCAGCAAAGGCAGCTCCCACAATGCCTTTTGGATATCCGCTTCTGCAAGTTGTAGTAAGTAATTGCTTCCCATCAAAATCATGGGGAAAGCGAACTGGTCTGAAAGACCGCCAGTTAGTGTGATGATGATAAGGAGATTTTGAAACTGATGACAGACAGAGATTATGCAATTAAATCAGTGAAAGAAATTACCTTCCATATGGCAAGTCATGCACAGGATTAAGACATTATACTGATATTAAAGAACTGATGACAAGCTACCAGAAACTGATTTTAGAAAACCAGTTGTATTGGAAGAACTGGATATGGAGTGCCAGGAGAAAATCAATGAAGATATGGCATATGCATTGAGTTATTTGAGCATTTATAACAATCAGCTGAATGTGCCAAAGATGCACCGGGAAATGAATAACCTGATGATCATTTATGGCTTGTCTGATATGATCTATCGTGGAATGACACTGGTGAAGTTCTATGCACCGAATGGTGTGATGCTCAGTGAAATCCTTCATTCCTGTTTTTGCAGTCATTATAATAAGACAGATGTGGAAGTACAGCAGGAGCTAGGAATAGGCAGGACTTCTTTTTATAAAATGAAGAAGCAGGCACTTGGATATTTAGGATTTTATTTTTACGAGATCGTGGTACCGCAGGCAAAGGATAAAAGATTTAAACCGTCACTGGGCGTTGAGGAAGAGTAGGTTAGTAATATGAGATACGAAGATTCGATGAAAGGTGTAGCTGATCAAATAATCAAAGAACAGCAGCGAGCCAGTAAAATTAAAAACAATCCAGAAGAGTTCCATTGGCATGACGAATATGCAACGTTGAATTTCTTTCGGTTTATCTGCAAAAATATCGGTAACTTGAGAAATGGAGAAATTGAAAAAATGGTCACACGTTTAAAGTACATAGATCAGAAAGCAGTGGAAAACCATGTGAATGGTGCTGTTTGGGCATTTGATTATGATAAGATGTTCTGTGTATTGATGGAAAATGAAATTTGTCGAAAGGTGTGTGAAAAGAATAAATATAACAGTTGGATGAACCTGATGGGACAGTATTGTGTTTCAAGGACTTAAAGACGAAGAAAGTTGTTGGAGAGAAATAATTTCCAGCAACTCTGTCTTTAATGAATAGAGTTCATTTTTTTATTCAACTATTCCCATGATATATACAATATGTAAATGTGCAATTCAAATATCAGTTTATGCTAAGTACAAAAATAATAATAATTACTATTATTGACAAAAGAATAATTATCATGTATAATACAGATATACAAGAAACAAAGTGTTAGAAAAATTGCTAGGAACTTGGTAACAAAAATAAATCGACATTGAAAATGGAAAATGACTATGAAAAAATATGAATGTGAACCATGTGGATATATTTATGATCCGGCAGTAGGAGATCCAGACGCCGGTATCGCTCCAGAAACTGCATTTGAGGATATTCCAGATGACTGGACATGCCCAATCTGCGGATTAGGAAAAGATGTTTTCGTTCCTGTAGAAGACTAAGCAGAAAATGCAGGTACGAAACTGCCAGACATTAAAAGAGCCTAAGAGAACATATAAAAGAAATGGAGGTCAAATTATGACTTACGATTTAAACATTACCTTTGATGACAATTTAGTAACAGGAAATAAAACAATCGATACACAGCACAAAGAATTGATTGACCGTATCCAGAACTTTGTAACTGCCTGTCAAAATGGCGACAGCAAAGTAAAAGCAATCAAAATGCTGGATTATCTGGATGAATATACTGACTTTCATTTCAAAGAAGAGGAAAAGCTTCAGGAAAAATCCGGTTATCCAGAGCGTGAAAAACATTATGAAAAACATGAAGAGTTTAAAAAGACAATTCAAGAACTGTATGAATACCTTCAGGAGTATGAAGGACCAACAGATCGGTTCAGTGAACTTGTACAGAAAAATGTAATCGACTGGCTGTTTGGACACATTAAAACATACGACCGCTCTGTGGCAAAATTTATCTTTATGAAACAAAATCCAGACCGATGCTAAAATAAACCAGGGAACGAGTTCACTCAGAATGTAGACAACGTGATGAAGTAAATTAGGGGCTGTCACAATGCAGCCCCTTTCCTGTTATAGCGATATTCTAGGTAATATATTGCGCTGGCATGACATATTATTTTACTACTACTATATGGGAAGAGCAAGCAGCTCTTCTTTTTTTTGTCCTTTTTATCCAATTTTAAGTTGTAAAGTCTCTTTTCATTCGACAAAATTCTCCACAGACAGAGGATATGCGACGAGCATTGATATGAACATCTATTTATGGAAAGAGGATATTGAAGACGGGGAATCGGTAATGACAGCCGAATATAGACCTGTAGAATACGGAAAGGACTATGATGTTGTCAATAATCCTGATAAATTTCAACTATATATAGATGGAAAAGAGATTAAATAGTAATCTCCTGAAAGCAAGCTTTTTGTCAATTATTTCAAAGAAAAATTAAAGGATAACAATACATAGTTTTGACAATGATATTTTGAAAAAATTTATAGGAATGCTCTATTATCAAATTGACATAGGAATATGGTAGCGTATAATTAGAATTGAATACACTGAAAAAATGGAGGAATTACATGAAAGCACATAAATATTGGTCAGTAGGAGCATTGATCACAATGCTTGGGACTTTTTACACTGGATATAAAAAGCAAAAATCAAGTCACAAATACTTTGCTTTAAGTTCTATGTTATGTATGGTAATGGCGATATATACAGGTCATAAAATGATTACCGGGAATAGGAAGAAAAAGGCGAATAAAGAGAAAGATACAGAAAGGGAGGGATAAATAATGTTGGAAGTAGGGGTTAAGGCACCGGATTTTGAGTTGCCAGATCAAAATGGGAAAATACATAGATTATCGGATTATACAGGAAAAAAAGTGATTTTATATTTCTATCCCAAGGATAATACAGCGGGATGCACGAAACAGGCATGTGGGTTTTCTGAGCGATACCCTCAGTTTACCGAAAAAGGAGCAGTTATTCTTGGAGTCAGTAAGGATTCTGTATCCTCTCATAAGAGATTTGAGGAAAAATATGGATTGACATTTACACTTTTAGCAGATCCAGAGCGGAAAGTTATTGAAGCATATGATGTATGGAAAGAAAAGAAAAATTATGGCAAAGTCTCTATGGGAGTAGTAAGAACCACATATCTTATTGATGAACAGGGGATTATTATAAAGGCAAATGATAAAGTCAAGGCTGCAGATGATCCTGAAAATATGCTCAAGGAATTAGATTAATGAAGATAATATTATCCCCTGCTAAAAAGATGATTACAGATACTGACAGCATAGCGCCGGATGGATTGCCTGAATTTATTGAAAAGACGACAGAGATACAAAGTTGGTTGAAAAGTAAGTCAAAAGAAGAACTGAAGACTATCTGGAAATGTAATGACAAAATTACAGAACAGAACTTCAATAGATTGGAAAACATGGATCTTTATCATTTACTTACCCCAGCTGTCTTATCATATGAAGGAATTGCTTTTCAATATATGGCTCCATCCGTGTTTGAGGACAGTCAATTCGAGTATGTACAAAATCATTTGAGAATAATATCTGCATTTTATGGTGTGCTAAAACCAAGGGATGGTGTGACACCTTATCGTTTGGAAATGCAGGCGAAGGTTGGAATAGGAGAAACAAAAAATCTGTATGAGTACTGGGGAGATTTATTATACCGCTCAGTGATTGATAACAGCAGGATTATAATCAATCTGGCATCGAAAGAATACTCTAAGTGCATAGAAAAATATCTGACACGACAGGATAGATACATTACGATTACATTTTGTGAGTTATCAGGAGATAAACTGGTGACAAAAGGTACATATGCTAAGATGGCCCGTGGTGAAATGGTTAGGTTCATGGCTGAAAACAGAATTGAAAATCCTGAGGATATTAAGAAATTTGATAGACTAGGCTATTCATTCCGCTCTGATTTATCATCAGATGCAGAATATGTTTTTGAACGGAAAAAATGATGATTGAATGATTATTTTAAATAAAAGGTAATCAGTAATATTGATTATTATAATAATAGTAATTATTACTATTATTTATTGACAATAAACAGATTGAGATGCACCACGAAGAGAGATATCGTGCACTTCTTAAGAATATTGAAACTGCACAGGTGTTTGAAAAGAGTGAAGTTAAGGTATGGGAATGCCGTAACTGTGGACATGTTGTGGTAGGAACAAAGGCACCTGAGATATGTCCAGTATGTAACCATCCACAGAGTTATTTCGAAATACGTGAAGAGAACTATTAAAGAGAAGGAGATTATTACAAAGAAGAAAGTGATTATTAAAAAAAGCAGTAATGATAGGCTGTGGCTTTGTTGGTTCTGCATCGGTTGGTAAAGAAGCATTAAAGTTTAAGAATCGACGGATGCTTTGAAGAAAGTTATAGAAACAATTGGATTTTAAATTTTAAACATAGGAAGATAAAAAAGATGGAAGTAAAATATTATGTATGCAATCATTGTGGAAACATTATTGAAATGTTAAAGGATCAAGGCGTACCAGTAATGTGTTGCGGAGAGGCTATGCATGAGTTAAAAGCTGGAGTGACAGATGCTGCTGTTGAGAAGCATGTACCTGTATATACAGTGGACAAACAGCATGTACATGTTGTGGTCGGTGAAATAAAACATCCAATGCTTGATAATCATTTCATTGAATGGATTACACTAAATACAAATCAGGGTATTTATAGAAAACAGCTAATTCCAGGACAGGAACCTATTGCGGATTTCTGCCTCTGTGATGGAGAATATGTAGAAGAAGTATACGCATACTGCAATCTTCATGGACTCTGGAAATGCTAAAAACACTTGACTTTCGTGCTAAGATTACAAAATAATTCAGATACAACAGTAATATATGCTGTGTATTAATATATTTATAAGGAGGAATAAACTAATGAAATATGTATGTGACGTTTGCGGATGGGAATATGATGAAGAGGAAGGTTATCCTGAAGGTGGTATTGCACCAGGAACAAAGTGGGAGGATGTTCCAGAAGATTTTGAATGCCCATTATGTAATGTTGGAAAAGATCAGTTTTCAGAAGTTGAATAGAAGCCTAATCTTGTGTTAAATACAGATGGATAAACCAAAACCCTGGTGCGTGAGCAACAGGGTTTTTTATTGCGATATTTTGTGATGATATCACAGAAAATAATCTACCTTTTGCTTATAATGTAGTTAGAAACTAAGTAAGGAGGTAGTCTAAATGAGATTAAAAGATAAAGTTGCAATCATTACGGGTGGAAGCCGTGGTATAGGATTTGCTACAGCTGATAAATTCTTGAAGGAAGGTGCTTCAGTTGTGTTGGCAGCAAGTTCACAGGAATCGGCAGATGTTGCTGTAGATAAATTAAAAGAAAAATATCCCAATGCAATAGTTGCTGGAATTAGTCCAAATCTGGCAAGCATGGAGTCTGTCAGAAAGGCTTTTAAAGAGGCAACTGAAAAATATGGATGTGTCGACATACTGGTAAATAATGCAGGGATTTCAGAAAACACCTCATTTATGGATTATACAGAGGAGACTTTTGATAAAGTCATGGATCTAAATGTAAAAGGAGTATTTAATACTACTCGTGTAGCAGCAGAATGTATGGTGGCAAGAGGCAAGGGGGTCATTCTCTCAACTTCTTCCATGGTGAGTATTTCGGGACAGCCAAGTGGGTTTGCTTATCCGGCATCGAAGTTTGCAGTAAACGGATTGACTGTATCATTAGCAAGAGAACTAGGACCTAAAGGTATTCGTGTTAATGCTGTTGCACCTGGGATTACAGAAACTGATATGATGAAGGCCGTGCCAAAGGAAGTTATCGAACCTATGATTGAAAGAATTCCATTGCGTCGTCTTGGACAGCCAGAAGATATTGCCAACGCGTTTGTGTTTCTTGCTTCAGATGAGGCGAGTTACATTACAGGTGTTATATTAAGTGTAGATGGTATGGCAAGAAGTTAAGTTAATGAGGTATGGTGATGTAATCACGGAAAATAAATGAAATTAAGACTATAATAAATCTACAAAAAGAGAAAGATAAGGAGGACTGTAAAATGTCTGCTATTAATATCAATAAAAATAATTTTCAGAACGAAGTACTGAATTCCGATAAACCCGTTCTTTTAGATTTTTGGGCATCTTGGTGTGCGCCTTGCCGTATGGTAGTACCTATTGTAGAGGAGATTGCAAGTGAGCGTAGAGATATTAAAGTTGGAAAGATTAATGTAGATGAAGAGCCTGAACTGGCAAATAAGTTCAGTATTATGAGCATTCCAACTTTAGTGGTTATGAAGAATGGGAAGATTGTACAGCAGGTTTCAGGGGCGAGACCTAAGAATGCGATTTTAGAAATGCTTTAGGGGGGGTGTGCTAATGGGATTTTTTGATCTCTTTAAACAGTCGAATATTAATCAAGGCATAGAAGAATATAAAAGGACTGATGATGCAGTTCTGCTGGATGTACGTACACCGCAGGAATATCAGGAAGGACATATACCAGAAAGTAAAAATGTGCCGTTGCAGCAACTTGACAATATTGCTTCTGTAGCGAAGAATAAGGATATCCCACTGTTTGTATACTGTTATTCCGGTTCACGAAGCCGCCAGGCAACTGGGATACTGCAACGAATGGGATATTCTAAAGTAAATAATATCGGTGGCATTGTAGCTTACTCAGGAAAGGTGGAAAAATAAGATGAAGGTAATAATTGTAGGAGGTGTAGCCGGAGGAGCTACAGCCGCAGCAAGAATACGCAGACTGAATGAACATGCTGAAATTACTGTGTTTGAAAGATCCGGATACATATCCTATGCAAATTGTGGACTTCCATATTATATTGGAGACGTGATCACAGACCCGGAAGAACTTACACTACAGACACCAGAGAGTTTTTTTAAACGCTTCCGTATTAACATGAAAATTCATCATGAAGTTATCTCCATACATCCGGAACGTAAAACGGTTTCAGTGAAAAATTTAGAGAATGGTGAGATATTTGAAGAAAAATATGATAAGCTGATCCTCTCTCCAGGTGCAAAGCCAACACAGCCGAGACTTCCCGGAGTAGGTATTGATAAACTTTTTACACTTCGTACTGTAGAAGACACTTTTCGGATAAAGGAATATATAAATAAGAATCATCCAAAATCGGCTGTATTGGCAGGTGGTGGTTTTATTGGTCTGGAACTGGCAGAAAATTTGAGGGAGCTTGGCATGGATGTTACGATTGTCCAGCGGCCTAAGCAGCTGATGAACCCTTTTGACCCGGATATGGCATCCATGATCCATAATGAAATGAGAAAACATGGGATAAAACTGGTACTGGGCTATACAGTAGAAGGATTTAAAGAAAAAGACACCGGAGTGGAGGTCCTGTTGAAAGATAATCCATCCCTTCAGGCTGATATGGTAGTTCTGGCAATCGGAGTCACACCAGACACAGTATTAGCAAAAGAAGCCGGTCTGGAACTTGGCATCAAGGAAAGTATTGTAGTGAATGACAGAATGGAAACCTCTGTACCGGATATTTATGCTGCAGGTGATGCAGTTCAGGTAAAACATTATGTTACGGGTAATGATGCGCTGATTTCTTTGGCAGGACCAGCCAATAAACAGGGCAGAATCATCGCTGATAATATTTGTGGCGGTGATAGTCGTTACCTGGGCAGTCAGGGAAGCTCCGTTATAAAAGTGTTTGATATGACAGCAGCCACTACAGGTATCAATGAAACCAATGCCAAAAAGTCAGGATTAGAGGTAGATACAGTAATTCTTTCTCCTATGAGTCATGCCGGTTACTATCCTGGTGGAAAAGTGATGACCATGAAGGTGGTTTTTGAAAAAGAGACCTATCGTTTGCTTGGTGCTCAGATTATTGGATATGAAGGAGTTGATAAACGTATTGATGTGCTGGCAACAGCAATTCATGCAGGGCTGAAGGCAACCCAGCTGAAGGATTTGGATCTCGCATATGCACCGCCTTATTCCTCTGCCAAGGATCCTGTAAATATGGCAGGATTCATGATAGACAATATAGCAAAAGGTACCTTAAAACAATGGCATCTGGAAGATATGGATAAGATTTCTAGAGATAAAAGTGTTGTGTTGCTGGATGTGAGAACTGTAGGTGAATTTAACAGGGGGCATATGGATGGATTCAAAAACATTCCTGTAGATGAACTAAGGGAACGTATCAATGAAATTGAGAAGGGAAAGCCCGTTTACCTGATATGCCAGAGTGGGCTACGCAGTTATATTGCAAGCCGTATTTTGGAAGGAAATGGATATGAAACATACAACTTTTCAGGTGGATTCCGCTTTTATGATGCAGTGGCTAATGACCATGCACTGATTGAAAGATCATATGCATGTGGTATGGATTATTAGAAATAAATAAAATATTTTTATAGTTTGATTGTAGTATAAAAAGATCCCCCATTTATTAGAATGACTTTCATAATTCTGATAAATGGAGGATTCTTTAGAGAAAAAAACGTTTTATGATCTTTGTAGTGTTTCCAGTCTTTTCGAATCAAGGATTGCTATTTTGCCGCGAGAGAGTCTGACGAGTCCTTCGCCTTGAAAGTATCGAAGCATTCGAGTGATAACTTCCCTGTGGGAACCAAGATGGTTTGCGATAGTTTCGTGAGTGATTTTCAGTTCATTTGTTCCTTCAATGGATGTTTCTTCTAAAAGAAATGAAGCAACACGCTTATCCAAACTCTTCCACATAATCTGTTCAATCAGCCACATGACATCAGAAAAACGGGTAGCCATTAACTCATTGGTATAGTTTGCGACAGGAGCAGATTCTTTCATGATGCCCTTATAGATTTCAGCAGGGATGATCCAAAGATCCGTATCTTTTTCTGCTTCAATGGTTACTTCAAATTGAATAGACCGCATGATACATGAGGCGGATAAAAGACACATATCCATATCGAACAGACGGTAAAGTGTAATCTCCCGTCCTTCATCTGAAAGTATGTAAGTTCGAAGCTGCCCGGATTTAACCAGTAATAATCCAGTACAGTCCAGGTTTCCATTGTGAATGATCGTTCCTTTTTTTACATCCCGTGTGATTAAATTGTCTGAAATTAGTTTTTTCTGTGCTGTATTTAAGTCATTCCATAGTGGAAAATAATTTTCGAAGCTCATAGCAGTCATCTCCTTTACGAACATAGTATACTTGCTTTTTTAAGATGCGTCAATTAAATAATTGACATATGCCATAAATAAAAATATACTGACTATAGTACATGACGGTTGTAAATATGAGGGAGGGATAAATAATGCAGGGAGATGTCAGTTTTACATTTTTGGACCGAATTGAAGAAGTAGAACTGAATATTGTAGATGGACGATGGCAGTCTGCACTGGCATTGGCATTGACTTTGCCAGATATTTGTGGAGGTATTGCTTTCCCGGAAATTGTTAAACATTATCGAGATGGCCGGGTTATGCTGGATCGGCAAAAGAATCCGACCCGTGATGTGGGAACCCAGTATATTCGCTGGTTTGATGAATATGCAGGGGACTACTTTAAACTATCTCAATCTGGTGAAAAGCCATATATTTGCGGAGAACGCTGTTGGCAGCTTCGATGTGAATATCTTCATCAAAATAAAGGATTTTTGAATGATGAAAATAATATACGCTTTCATCTTGGACTAAACTGTGGAATGTCAGTTTGTCAGTTGGACAGTATGAACATACAGGAGAACGGAAACGATGTTCATATAGACATAGAACAGTTTTGTCTGAGGATGTGCAAGGCAGCAAAGAGTTATTATGATAAAGTTCATTTGGAAAAAGACTTTAGTCTCTATAATACACCAGTTTTGGATTTTGTTCAGGTAACACAAAAAAAGAAAGCTGCTTCTATTATTGCACTAGTCTGTGGCAGTGAACGTTATGCAAAAGGATTAAAAGAAACATTGCAGTTTATTTCAGATCAGATCATGCTGTTTTATACACCGGAAAGTGCTAAAACAAAATTAGGCAGACATAAGCCGGATCTTTGGATTGTTACCGAAGATATGACGAGCCAACCGAATCAGCCATGGCGTGCGGACAGGACAACACCTGTAATTTTAATCACAGGCAATCCTGATGCTGTTGAGATTAAAAAGAATTCAGGAAAACTAACTGTTCTTTCTATGCCATTATCAATAGTTGATTTGCGGAAAACCGTCGAAATATATGTGTCGTGAGGAGAAGTTTATGCTGTACATAATACTATTATTTGTATTTGTAGTTGTATATTTGATGATGCTTATGCGGAGACAGAAAGAAAAGATGAGTGAAATTAAAATACAAATAGATCAACTGCAAGCACAACATGATCGATTGCAGAAAGAAAGGGATCAGTTACAAGAACGGATGAATCATCTGGAAGAGCAACGAGAACACTTGCAAATGCAAACAGACCAGGCATTTCGGAGTTCTGATGAAATCGAGAAAATTTGCGATGAGATATGGAATCATGCTAATACCATTCACCTTTACTCTTCGTTAGCTGAAGAAGAAAGCAAATCTATAACAATGAAAGAAAAACAAAAAGAAATTATTCGAACAACTGAGGAGATTCTAAACATCATATATAAATATAAAGGTAATGTATAATAAAAATATGTCATTGTAATGATTAGCGTTCAAGGTAAATTCTTATGTAATAATGTCACAGAAGGATTTACCTTTTTCAGGTACAATAGAGATACAAAATTTGAAAGGGGAACAAAGCATTGGCAAAAAGAGTGGCAAGTGTCGATAAAAAAAGATGTGTTGCCTGCGGAGTATGTGAAAATACTTGTCCGCTGGCAGCGGCCAAAGTTTACCATGGATGTTATGCTGTGATAGAAGAAACAGTGTGTGTAGGATGTGGAAAATGTGCAAAGTCCTGTCCGGCAGGTTGTATTGAAATGAAAGAGAGGACAGCGATGTGAAGAAAAAGAAACATTGGTATGATTATTTATGGATATGGGCGATCCTTTATTTTACACTCGGTTTTTTTAATATTTTGTTCGCCTGGTTTGGGATGATTGATTTCCTGTTGCCGTTAGGAATAGCAATATTCGGTGGAAATAAATTTTTCTGTAATCATTTGTGTGGACGTGGCCAGCTTTTTAGTAAGCTTGGTGGAGATTTAAAATGCTCAAGAAATAAACCAACCCCGCGATGGATGAGTTCAAAATGGTTCCGATACGGCTTTTTGATATTTTTCCTTACAATGTTTGGGAATATGGTATTTCAGACATATTTAGTTGGTGCCGGAGCATCATCCTTACGTGAAGCCATCAAATTATTCTGGACCTTCCGTGTTCCGTGGGGATGGACATACACTGCCGGAACAGTAGCTGATTGGGTGGCACAGTTTAGTTTTGGATTTTATAGTTTGATGCTTACATCTTTGTTGTTAGGGTTGATTGTAATGGTGTTATATAAGCCACGAACCTGGTGTACATTTTGTCCAATGGGAACAATGACGCAGGGTATCTGTAAATTAAAAAATAATGAAAAGAAGTAATACTATAAGGTGATTCATAAAAGGCATATGTCAAAAACGTTATTGACATATGTCTTTTATAGGACTATTATATAAGAAAAGCGAGAAAGGAGCAGTTTATGCCGAGACCAGTAAAATGCAGAAAAGTCTGCCATTTCCCCAATGTTTTAGAATTTCTTCCGGCAGATGATACGGAGAAAAAAACACCCATTGTTCTGACGGTAGATGAGTACGAGACAATCCGTCTTTTGGACAAGAAAGGTTATAGTCAGGAGCAGTGTGCAGTATCTATGCAGATCGCAAGAACGACGGTCCAGCGGATTTACGAGATTGCCCGGAAGAAAATAGCAGATGCACTTATTGACGGACATCCGCTCAGAATTGAGGGCGGGGATTTCAGAATCTGTGACGGTCAGAGCGGCAACTGCAGCTTTGGAGGATGTTACAAACAGGAAATTTACAAAAAATATGCAGCAGAAAAAGGAGAAGGTATTATGAGAATAGCAGTAACATATGAAAATGGACAGATTTTCCAGCACTTTGGACACACAGAGACATTTAAGATTTACGATGTAGAGGAAGGAAAAGTAGTACATTCAGAAATAGTAGATACGAATGGAAGCGGACATGGCGCATTGGCAGGAGTTCTTAATGCATTGAATGCAGATGTTTTGATTTGTGGCGGAATCGGAGGCGGCGCACAGACAGCGTTAGCGGCAGCAGGCATCAAGCTTTTCGGAGGAGTTTCCGGAGATGCAGATGAAGCAGTAGAAGCTTTTATCAATGAAACACTTGAGTATAATCCGGATGTGAAATGTTCTCACCATGAGCACAACCACGGGGAAGGACATACATGTGGTGAGCATGGATGTGGAAGCCACAGCTGCCATTAAGAAGAATAGCAAAAAATAATAGTACGAAAGGATGTGCCAAGGTAATGTAGAAGTTACCGCAGTACATCCTTTTGTGTTATGTGATTCTCATATTGATTATTTCTTACTTGCCGAAAATAATGAATTGAACGTATAATACTCCCATCTTTTTGTAACTGTCAAAGATGAGAGTATACTTAATTTATTGAGAAGAGTCAATTATATAACTGACATATGCTGTAAATAGAAGTAAAAAAGCGTAATAAAGTAAATCAACTTTTCTGTGATATCATCACGGAAGCAAGCACTTATTTGGGGTATATTAAGTTCAAATAGGAGAAGGAGTTGAAAAATATGACATCTATAAATATAAATAAAGAAAAGTTTGGACAATTAATTCATAAGGAAAAACCGGTTTTGGTTGATTTCTGGGCACCGTGGTGTGGTTATTGCCGTAGAATTGGAGCAGCTTATGAAAAAATAAGTGAAGAATACAGCGATATTCTTGTTGCTGGAAAAGTAAATATTGATGAAGAACCGCAGATTGCAGAAGCTGAAAAGATTGAGGTGATTCCTACGCTGGTTTTATATCGAAATGGAAAGGCAATAGATTCTATTGTTGCACCTGAATCAAAAATAATGATAGAGAATTTTATTAATGAAGCATTGGAAAAATAAAAGGAGGACTGCTGTATGAATGAAAATCATGTTTACGATATGATTATCGTAGGGGGAGGACCTGGAGGGTATACTTCAGCATTATACGCAGCCAGAGCAGGACTTGATACAATTGTTATAGAAAAATTATCTGCAGGTGGTCAGATGTCATTGACCTGGCAGATTGATAACTATCCTGGTTTTGAAAATGGAATTGACGGATTTTCATTGGCAGAGAAAATGCAAAAACAGGCGGAAAAATTTGATGCTAAAAGTGAATATGCTGAAGTTTATAATATGGATTTAACAGGAAAGCTTAAGAGAGTAGAAACTAGTTCGGGAATTTATATTGGGAAAACAGTAGTGATTGCTACTGGAGCAAATCCAAGAGAACTTGGCCTTGCTAAAGAAAAAGAATTGATAGGTCATGGGGTTGCTTATTGTGCCTCCTGTGATGGTATGTTTTATAAAGATAAGATCGTGGTGGTTGTTGGTGGTGGAAATTCTGCTGTATCAGATGCTGTTCTTTTAAGTCGAATTGCTAAGAAAGTCATCATTGTTCATCGAAGAGATACATTACGTGCAACGAAAATCTACCATGACCAGCTGATGAAAACTGAAAATATAGAGTTTCGATGGAACAATACAGTAAATGAACTGATTTATGGAGAACGATTGACTGGTGTGCGGTTGAAAGATACAGTTACAGGAGAAGAAAACATTATAGAATGTGACGGCCTGTTTGTGAGTATAGGAAGAAAACCGACAACAGATTTTTTAGATAATCAGATAGAACTGGATAATAAAGGATATATTGTGGCAGGTGAAAACACTGAAACGAGTATTCCGGGTGTTTATGCTGTAGGAGATGTCAGAACAAAGTTACTTCGTCAGATAGTAACAGCAGTGGCAGATGGTGCTATGGCAGTACATATGGCAGAAGAGTATGTGGAGAAATAACAATCAGAATTTAATTGTTTAAGAAATTGTTCTTTGGTTAATGGCATTTTTATGTATCCTCTAGTTTTACTAAAATTCAATATGTATTATGTATATAAATAACAGATAATCAGGTATTATCCTTCAGCTATTTGAAAAAATATATATCTACTGCAACTGTTCCGTAATATCTATAGTTTAAAAATGTACAAGAAGGTCGGTTGTCTTATTGGGGACGATTAAGAGGAAGAAATAAACACTATATAATGAAACAATTACATATGAGATGGAATTTTCTATAAGGACACAGGAATCTGGCAGTTCTTAGTGTTACCAAATCCTTCTGTCGTACAGGCTTCATAAAAGGAACTAATATGCGACACTATTGCAATCGAGGTAATATTGACATAGAATTCCATGTATTATAGAATGGTATCTGTAAAAAGAAGGCATGAAGAAAGCAGCTTTAAACGGGCTGTTTTTTTTGTGTCTTCTTTTGTCTTTCCTGAGTACCGGAGGAAAAGGAGTTTTCTGGATGGAGCAGAGAAGACAAAAATAAATAAGAACAGGAGGAAGTATATGGAGGATACCAGAAAAACAGTTTTGGCGGGAAACGGGGAAAAAGATGTTCCGCGTGCGGTCTACGATGGTGTTTTGACAATCGATGTAGACGCGCAGGTTGAAAGCATGGAGGAACAGGAAGAAGCCAGATGGCATCAGCTTTTGAATGCACATCGTACCAGAAAGATCCTGACGGGCCAGCTTAGGGGCATTGAAAAACTGGAGAGTGGATGGATGGTTGCTGTTACATACTTTAATGGTTTCCGGATCATTATCCCAATGAATGAAATGATGATCAACCTTCAGGGAGACGGGCGTGAAAACGCGGATACCTTAAACCGTCAGGTCCGTATTGCTAACAACATGCTCGGCTGTGATATTGATTTCATCATCAAAGATCTGGATAACAAGAGCCGGAGCGTTGTAGCATCCAGAAAAGATGCAATGCTTAAAAAGAGACAGACTTTTTACCTTGGGGAAGATACAGAAAAACCAATGCTCTATGAAGGCAGGATCGTGGAAGCAAGGGTGATCGCGGTAGCTCCCAAAGCAGTCCGCCTGGAAGTCTTTGGTGTAGAAGTATCTGTCCGGGCCAGAGACATGGCCTGGGAGTGGATGGTAGATGCCGGAGAAAAATTCCAGGTAGGTGATCTGGTGCTGGTCATGGTCAATAAGGTGGAAGCAAGCTCTGTTGACCAGATCATTATAGAAGTGGATGCAAAGAGTCCGACAGCCAATATCAATAAAGATAACCTCCGGAAATGCCATAAACAGGGAAAATATACAGGGATCATTACGGAAGTCTATAAGGGAACCTATTTTATCCGCCTTGATATCGGAGTCAATGCCGTGGCACATTCCTGCAATATGTCCGCACTTCCGGGAAAGAAAGATAAGATCGGATTTGTGGTGACCCGCATCAACGACAACTATGAAGTGGCAGAAGGCATTATCACAAGGCTTATCAAAAGAGCTTCCTGAAAATGTTTTTATGATTTTCAAAGAATTCTGTTGACACAGAAAAAGGGATTTCTTTAACATCGGAGATAAAGATGGAAAGGAGTGACGTCAGATGGCAAAAAAGAAGAAAAAACAGATGCGGGAAACCTTGTACTGTCCATATTGCAAAAGACCCGGGGTACTTAGGCCGGCAGCCTATGTCTATGGGGATAACAACCTGGATCCGGAGAAATACCTGTATGTATGCAGCGGCTATCCTTCCTGTGATTCATACATTGGGGCACACAAAAAAAGTATGCGTCCCATGGGAACCATGGCTGACAGCAATCTGCGTAATAAGCGGATCGAAGCACACAGAGCTTTGGATGCAATCTGGAAAAATGGTTATATGACCAAACACAGCACATATATCTGGCTTCAGAACCGTTTGAATCTCCGGGAAAAGGACACACATATCGGGAAATTTTCTTATTACCTGTGTGAACAGACCATCCGGGAATGTACAGACTATATAAAAAGCCGAGAGGAAAAAAAGAAATCCCCGGATAAAATAAGCGTGGCATGACGGAAAGGATGGATGCCCTTGAGACTACAGGCGACAGAAGATGATGTATATCATCTGATGGACCTTAAAGAACAGTATTTTATTATGACAGCAATATGCAGTGTGGCAGAGGGAATCAGCGCATACTTTTTCATGCAGCGTTCGGGACGGATTGCTTAAAAACATCGTTTCAGATGCGATACTCTATCATTAACCTGCCAAACATCAATCTGGGGCAGTTACAGATAATTCTCGCAGCAGTGGGCTTACTTTCTGTATTAGCAACGGTTAGCTGTACGTTGTTCCTGTCTGCAAAATGTAAAGACACATTGACAGTTTTGCTGATCTCTATTGTAGTTCTTCTCATGCCGCTTTTTGCTTATGTGGCGATGGGAGCAACATGGCTCTCTACCATACTTCCATCTGCCGGAATTGATTTGAAGAACATTTTCCTTTCTCAGCTTGCAGATTTCAATTATCTGAATATCGGTGGAATGAGTTTCTGGACACCGCAGATTATTTTGCTTTCGGCAGGAATTGAATTATTTGTGTTTATATTCTTGGCAATTCATTCCTATTGCAGACATCAGGTAGCATAAAAGAAGTTCAAAATAGAATGAATTGGTTATCTGCCGCATGACGGTAAAAGAAAAAAAGCCGCCGTTTCTTTGTGGCAACACAGACCTATGATGAATTTTCCGGAAATATTGTAGCTAATAGCATTGTTTATGCGTTGGAAATATCTGAAAAATTGATGATAGTAGAAATATAATATTAAAATAAAAAATAATATAAAAAATTGTTTTACTATAGAGAAATATATAGTATAATACAACCATAAGAAGTGATAAAAAAATAACAAGTTGACCTAGCCAAACATAATAAGTTTTACTGTTGTGTTTGGCTTTTTTTATTTGATAGCCAGAGCGGGAAGTGAGGTGTCTGCAATGATAATCTGTGTTATCTTTGATTTGGGAATGGCAGTGATTATGTTTTTATTCGGAATCTGCTTTGTAAAATCAAATGGAAAGGCCGCTGCATTTTTGTCTGGCTATAATATGAAATCTAAGGAAGAACGAAAACAGTATGATGAAAAAGAAATGTGCAGAGTATATGGAAATCGGATGATGTGGATGGCACTGCCATTTGTAGTCGGTGCAGCCATAGATTTATTATACAGTGGAATCGGGTGTTTTGCAGCGTGTGTAATATGGACCTTTCAATTTGTTTTATTGATGAAAGAACGTATGAAACGAGAAAAAATAGAAAAGAACATTTAGGCAAAAATTATATGCGAAAGAAGATATACAAGCTATCCAGGAACAGGATAATACTCGGTAACAAGAGGAACTTTAACTACTTAAAGGAGATGACGTGAATATGAGATGTCCATATTGTGAAGGAAAAATGCGCAAGGGTCAGTTGCATGCGGTTGGTGCAGGGGCAGGACTGGAGTGGAAAGAAGGCTCTGAGAGTTTGCGGTTAAATACGGATCCAGAGTTGGCAGCAAGGATATCTGGAGACCGCATAGCTGCCTATAATTGTGATTTCTGCAGAAAGATTATTGTTTCTTACGAATATTGAGATTTTCAATTCTTTAAATTGTAATGACCGTAACGGGAAAGGATAAAATAGAGATAATAGAAAAAGATCCAGAGGGCGAGGAAGGCCGGATAAAAGTTAATTTAAGTTTCCTACAAATGTGTCATTATTTGCAGATTGTTGAGTTGATCGTGGAATTAGGCCCAGAGGAACAGGAAGACTGGACATTTGGCTCTCTCGTATATGAGGAAGAAAAGTATTCTATTGGAATTCCTACGGTTTTGTATAAGGAACTTCTGCCAATAGCAGAAGGTAAGGAAGAAAATTTACTGGAAAAACTTCTTGAAAAAATTTCTTCTAAGGAAACATATTTACTAGATATCGTTCCAGATGAGGCACTGTTATGGATGGTATAAGCAGCAGGAAATTAACATGGGGAATTTGCATCGCTGGCATTGCGATTGCAATAATAAGCTTCTTTTTCTTACCGGAGATTATTCCCGTTCACTTTGCTGGGAATGGAGTCGCAGATGACTTTGGCAATAAGATAGAAATTTTTTTAATGCCGATACTCCTTCTGACTGTTACAATCTTGAGTGGTATAAAAAGTATAAAGTATGTTCTGATGCATTCGAAGACTTGGCTAACAGTTGGTCAATATAACCTGATGATTGATTGTGTTTTAGGAATTATATTGATCGCAGAAATTTTTATGATTTATGCTTCGTTTGTTTAAATGACTACTTGAGTAGCGAAAACAAGGACTAAAAAGGGAACGCGCAAAATATCGTAAAAAACAGTAGAACCTGTATAAAATGATGAAAGAGGAGCATTGTTACTGTAAATATCAGCCTTTGCGGTCAGAAGACTTGCTTATAAATAAAGAAGCAAATATATGGCAGTTTCTGGTTCATTGGGCAGGCTGTTTTATATCAAAGTGTGAAGAGGAGCTGGTTCATGATGAAAAAAGTAATTCCAATTATTTTATTTACGGTATCAGCAATATTGCTTTCTGCATGTGGCAGAAAAGAAGAACTGTACGAGATTCCTAACCTGTCACAGTACAAGACAGATTATGTAGGAGATTCTTCGAATGTTATAAATATTGTAAGTGGGCAAGAGTATCAGGAAGGATATTCTTATGATAGCATACAGATACAGTCTGAAACGAAGCCTTATGGATTAACAGTATTTCTAAAAGTTGAGCCGTCTGCAGTTAAGATTGAAGATGAATTGCAAGTTAATGCGGATATGACATTTGATTTGATTGGTAATTTGGAAACGCTTGATTATAAAATAGCGGATAGTAAGGAAATCATTGCATCGTATGAACGGTAGATCATTCAGTGGTTAATATTTTGTCTGCTATTATATAGTAAGAAAAATAGGAAAGCGAAACATATATTTGGAGGACAGCAATGAGAAAATGTGAAAAGTGTGGAACAGTCATGAGAGCGGATTTAAGACTTAAAGTTAATGGCGGTGGCTATGGGATCGTTGTAGATGTAGATGAAAAACAAAAAACGACAACTATAGATGATGTTAAAGTTGCAGTCTGTCCAGAGTGTGGACATACAGAAATGTATTTAGAGGATTTAACTAAATTGAAGTAAAATTAGATATGATTGAAACAGGATAAAAAATTTTGATGGAATGCTTGTGGAGAAAATAAATATGAAAAAACTTAACTATACAGAAGATTTATTGAGAGTTATCTTCTTTTGGATAGGAATATTCTTTCTTGTTTCCGGTGTCTTAAGTTTTCTTGGGATATTAAAACCAGCAGTAAACTCAGGCATTCAGAATCCAGACATGTTGGGAACAGTGTTTTCTATAGCGGGAGTGCTTTTGTGTATAATAAGTGCTGCTCTTGGAATTTATACTGCAAAACTTGATAAATTACATTTACAATTAATCGAAAATGGTACAAAAGTGAAGGGCTTGGTAGAAAAAGTATATTTGCAAAAATACACAAGATATAGAAGACAGATTCCATACAGGATTTTATATAGTTTTACATATCATGATAAAGTGTATTATCACAAAAGCCGTTTGATATGGGAAAAGCCGGATCTTAAGAAAGGCGACTTGATTACCGTATATGTAAATAATCTTGGTAAATCAACAGTTTATAATTGCAATGAAGCGGTCTGATATCTAGCCTCTATATTTCGGAAAAATACTGCACGATCTGTGATTTACAGAAGAGCAGCTTCAAAGAATGCTGAGGATGAAAAATGCAAATCCATCAGATGTATGAAAATTCAGAGATTATTAATTGGACAAATTGAAAGCTGAAAGGAAAACGGCCTATCCGTTTTCAGCATTGGCGGATCCGTCTGCTAATAAGTGGTTTACAAATCAAAAAACTTGGTAAGAGTATTTTCATAATTCTGTTCAATTTTGTCTATGTTTTCGAGAATCCTGTTCATGTACAAATGCAACTAAATTAGAGTATAATAAGGGAAACCATTGAAACTGGGTTTCCGTATTGGACATTCCTGTGATGGCAGGAATGTCCTTTACATATAGCGGTAAATTCTGAAGTAGTTGGCATAGAAGTTCATGAGGTAGTTGACGTATGCTTTAAATCTTTTCATTTCGTTTTCCTCCTTTCTTTATCTTACAAGCACATTATAATATCAGAAGACGTATATTACTTGCCAAATGGGAAGAAAAAGTAGACAAAACTTGCAGGAGATTAATTGGAATGTACTGATAAGAGCATCACAGACATTTGCCTGGATGCAGGATTTGAAAGCCAAAGGACATTTAACCGGGTATCTCGTGAAAGATATAAAGTAATGTCAAGGGAATATCAGAATCTTTATCGTGAACAATATTTAAGTCAGACCCAGGATGAAATATCTGGAATGGAGAAATAGGATGGCATTTATAATCTGTATAGCAGCACTCATAATCATGATGTTTGTATTTACCAAAATGTTGTTAAGCTTTGGCAATAACAGCAGTGCGGCAGTTGAATCTGTTGATGCGACTGTAGTTGAAAAGAAGCAAGGAATCTATATCCATATGCAGTCTGAAGCACATGTACCTTGGTTTCGTGTTGTGTTTGAGATGACGGATGGAAGTTTGATGGAATTTCAAATACAACAGGGAGATTTTCGTGAACTGGAAAAAGGTGATCGAGGTATGCTGACTTATCAGGGAAATCGGTATATATGCTACCAAAAATATAAATTTAAAAGTGAAGCACAGGAGGAAGAAAAATGTTAAGTGAAAGCATTGCAAAACTGGTACAGTATGGGATTACAACAGGTCTGACACCGGAATGTGAAAGAAACTACACAACAAATCTTCTGCTGGATGTTTTTCATGAAGATGATTATGAAAAACCGGACAACATTGAGGAACCTGTTAATCTTGAAGAAACATTGGACGAATTGCTGGATGAAGCCGTAAAAAGAGGTCTGATTGAGGACAGTATTGTATACCGGGATTTATTTGATACCAGATTGATGAACTGTCTGATGCCACGTCCGGGTCAGGTACAAAAAGAATTCTGGGACAAATATGCAGAAAGCCCGAAGAAAGCTACTGATTATTTTTATAAGCTGAGTCAGGACAGCAATTATATCCGCAGGTATCGTGTAGAGAAGGATCAAAAGTGGAAGGTAGACAGTCCATACGGTGAGATTGATATTACCATCAATTTGTCCAAACCGGAAAAAGATCCAAAAGCAATTGCCGCGGCAAGGAATGTAAAATCCGGAAGTTATCCGAAATGTCTTCTTTGCCCGGAAAATGAAGGATATGCGGGACGTGTTAATCATCCGGCAAGGCAGAACCACAGAATTATTCCGATCACAATCAATGATACTCCTTGGGGATTCCAGTATTCTCCGTATGTGTATTACAATGAGCATTGCATTGTGTTTAACTGCCAGCATACTCCAATGAAAATCGAGAGAAATGCATTCATTAAACTGTTTGATTTTGTAAAACTGTTTCCGCATTATTTCCTTGGATCTAATGCAGACCTGCCGATCGTAGGTGGTTCGATCCTAAGCCATGATCATTTCCAGGGTGGACATTATACATTTGCAATGGCAAAAGCACCAATTGAGCAGCACGTGGTACTTCCGGGATTTGAAGATGTAGAGGCTGGAATTGTAAAATGGCCATTATCTGTGCTTCGTATTCGACATAAAGATTTCAACCGTTTGGTAGATCTGGCAACACATGTGCTGGAAGTATGGAGAGGCTATACCGATGAAAAAGCATTTATTTATGCTGAGACCAATGGAGAACCACATAATACAATTACACCAATTGCACGTAAAGTAGGTGATACCTACGAACTGGATCTGACATTAAGGAACAACATCACAACAGAAGAACATCCGCTGGGAGTGTACCATCCGCATGCAGAATATCATCATATTAAGAAAGAAAATATCGGTCTGATCGAAGTTATGGGACTTGCAGTTCTTCCGGCCAGATTAAAAGGTGAGATGGAACTTTTGGAAGAGTATATTCTCGAAGGCAAAGATATTTCTTCAAATGAACAGATTGAGAAACATGCAGAGTGGGTTAAGAAGTTTCTTCCGAAATATTCGGAAATCACAAAAGAAAACATCCATGGCATTCTTCAGAAAGAGATTGGAATCGTATTTACCCATGTTCTGGAAGATGCAGGAGTATACAAATGTACGACCGAGGGAAGAGAAGCATTCATGCGTTTTCTTGAAACATTATAAAAATTGAAATAAAAGGATTCTTTGGGAAATGGGAGGTAAGTGAAACCTCCCATTTTTTTTTAAGGAAGATGATGAAAATAGAATATTTTTTATAAGGTGTGAAACCTTCCTAGGCTTTTCTTTTAGATGTAAGAAGAAGTAGCAGTGGAACAAAAATAAAGATCCTCCATAGTGCAGGAATGGTGATATTGTTTCGGAATGCAAATGCACTGCCAGAAGAATCTGCCGGTATGTAAATGCGAAGATCTACAGTACAGGATGAACTTTCATCTCGTATATCTAAAGGAAGCTGAGAATGATATACTTTGCCTTCATGGGTGAATTTAACAGGCAGTGCCCAGTAATAATGACGCGGACTACCAAAATTATAAAGATAATATCCGTCTGCTTTGATTAAATTTGGATTTTCATGGTAAAGAAAATAGTTTTTATTGGCATAAAAGAATGTCCCGCCCATTAATAGAAGCCAGATCAGCACCAGTGCAGCTTTATTCAAAAAAGGACTATCAAATACTCTTTTCAAAAAATCACCTCCTGTTAGATAAGGACATTTTATCAAATGAACCAGGAAAATTCGATAGAAAGAAAAAATTTATTATTATGAGAACCGATTTGCTTGTATCTGCATCTGATTAGTGTAAAACAAACACGTGTATAATCCGGCCGGACAGAAGGAGAAAACAGAGAAGCGATTTTGTATAGAAGAAAATAAGTGAGATCTGATTAGGTGCTGTCGTGAATCAGTCAAGGATGAAAAATCCCTGACCGGTCATGGCAGCCCTTTTTTTCCTGTTTTCAGGGTTCTGTTCACAGAGAAAAAGGAAAGTGTCTGAAAGTACCCCAAAAGTGCTAAATGTGAGATAAATGATGATGCGGTGTTCCTATCCGTAAAAGAGCAGGGGAAAAATGTTTTGTAGAAATCAGCTTACTGTTTGTAAAAGAAAATGTTTTTTCCAGCAGCCTTGGTTATTTTTTATTAAATCGGAGATATTAAAATCAGACGATTTAAAAAGTTTGTCTGAATGCTGTTTATCGTTAAAAACAGGGGGCATGGATGGGAAAAAGAAAAGAGATAACCGGTAAGGATAATGGAAAGCAAAAAATGTGGATAATGATCACTGTCATCATAGTGTTCTTTGCTATGGCTGGCTATGCAGGAATGTCTTATTACTATTCAGACAGATTTTTTCGGGGAACAACGATCAATGGAATTAACTGTTCTGGAAAAACATCGGAAGAGGCAGAACAGGCGGTTGCTAAAAAAGCAGAGGATTATCTGCTGGAAGTAAAGGCAAGAAATCTGAAATCACAGAGTATCAATGGAAAATTGATCGGATATCGTTATGTTTCGGATGGCAGTATTTCCCAATATCTGGATGAACAAAAACCATATAAATGGGTTCGGGGATTTTGGAAAAAGCAAAATTATACAGCCAAGGAAAACATGACCTATGATAAAGTGAAGTTAAAAGAACAGATGGAAAAACTGGAATGTGTAAAAAAAGAGAATCAGACAGCACCAGAAGATGCTTATGTAGCTTATAAAGATTCGAAGTTTGAAATCGTACCGGAAACAGAAGGGAATACCCTGGATTTCAATGGAGCTTATCAGGCACTGTCAGAAGCGATTACTGACAAAAAAAGAACGATTGACCTGAATAGCTGTCCGGCTGTTTATGTAAAAGCGGCAGTAATGAAAGATGATCCAGATCTTAAAAATTCATTGGAAGAATGCCAAAATCTGATCCGGACCAAAATCGTATATATATTTGGAGAAGAAACGGTAACATTGGAGGGGGACGAGATCAGAAACTGGCTCATTTTTGATGAGAGAGGACGGCTGCAAAAAAATGAGGATGAACTGAGACAGTACGTGGCAGAATATGTGGCAAAGCTGGCTGCCACACATGATACCGTAAATACAGAGAGGGAATTTTGTACAACAAGCGGACGTACTGTTCAGGTGTATAGTTCCGTTTATGGATGGAAGATCGATCAGGAAAAGGAAATAGAAACCATTATGCAGGAAATGATTGCAGGAGTACAGATAAACCGGGAACCGGTATACGCTATGCGGGCAAATGCACGGGGTATGAATGATATAGGCAGCACGTATATTGAAGTGGACCTGTCTGCACAGCATTTATATTACTATCAGGATGGTTCGATCATTTTGGAATCGGATATTGTGTCAGGAGATATGCAGTATGCAGAACGGCAGACACCACCGGGAATTTTTCAACTGTATTACAAGAAAAGTCCATCTGTGCTGAAAGGAAAGATGTTGGAAAATGGGAAATATGAATATGAAAGACCAGTAACTTACTGGATGCCTTTTAATGGGGGGATTGGATTTCATGATGCTTCATGGCAGCCATACTTTGGAGGAAATCGTTTCCGAGAAGGTGGTGGATCCCATGGATGCATTAATCTTCCGGCGGACAAAGCGGCAGAACTTTATAATAGGATAGACGAAAGTGTGCCGATTGTCTGTTTTTATTAAAAATGGGCAGGATATATAGTTTTATATAGAGGTTTGTTTATAAAATGGAAGATCTTAATTGGTCTTCTGTTTTTTTATAATTATCAGCAATAGTTTCATGGAAGAAAAGTGTGTATGTTCCATCCAGATATGGAAAGAAGTCTTTGACCATTTTGACCGGCAACCGAAAAAAATCGAGATAAATGAGAACTATTCGATTGATGATGATGCAAAGGAAACCTTGCAGGAGAAAAGCAAGAGGATGCTGGTTACAGAAGCAAGCCAACGGGAAATGTAGCTGAGCGAAGTGACTTGCCTAAGTAAATTGAAATGGAAATATGGCTGATAGTGTGATATGATTTGAATGGCAAAAGATATTTTAAGGAACAGACATATTAGCGTTAAGTTTGCTAAGGAGAATAATATGGAATGGTTTGGAATTGCAGCATTATTGCTGCTACTTTGTTATTCGGCGTATCCGGGAAAAGTAAAGCGTTTGGAAACGAAAGTAAAACGGTTAGAGAAAAAGCAGAGAGGAGTGGCATATATGTCAAAGCTGATTAATGATCTTGTAGGAAAACAGTGTATTATCAGATCAGAGTTCATTTTTAGTTTTGCGGGAAAAACTGAATTATCCTGCAAGATAATAGACGCAGATGATGAATGGATAAAAATTTGTTATACAGAGAAAAAAGATAAGCAGGTAGTTAAGCTGATGCGGATTGAAAATATTGAATCAATAGAAGAACAGTAAGTTCTATTTTGGAAATTCAGAGGAGTAAAGAGCATGGATTATAATTTACAAAAAAATCAAAATGCAGAACAGACTTATCATTCTATTCGTAATTCTATTGTGTCTGCACAACATCGTTTAAGCACAGCGGTAAATTCTGCTATGGTAACAACTTATTGGGAAATTGGAGAACAGATTTTTAAAGCATGTGGAGAAAATGATCGCGCAGAATACGGAAAGAAATTATTGGAATATCTTTCTGAGCAGCTGACCGCAGAGTTCGGAAAAGGTTTTGATAAATCGAATCTTCGTAAGATGAGGCAGTTTTATTGCACTTTTCCAATTCGAGACACACTGTGTCCTGAATTGAGCTGGTCACATTATCGTGTCTTGATGCGTATAAATGATGAACAGGCAAGAAGATTTTATATGGAAGAATGTGCAAAAGCAGCATGGAGTGTTCGTCAACTGGAACGGCAGATCAACACGATGTATTATCAGCGTATTTTAGCAAGCCAGGATAAGATAGCGGTTGCAAATGAAATTCAAATAACAGAGCCAAAACCAGAATATGAGAAAATAGTGAAAGATCCTTATGTTATGGAATTTCTGCAGATTCAGCCTGACACACATGTATATGAAGGAGATTTGGAACAGGCATTGATTGATCATCTTCAACATTTCCTTTTGGAACTTGGAAGAGGATTTTCATTTGTAGCACGCCAGAAAAGATTTACATTGGATGGACAGGACTTTTTTATTGATCTGGTATTTTACAACTATATTTTAAAATGTTTCGTTCTCATTGACTTGAAAATGGGTAAACTGACCCATCAGGATCTAGGACAAATGCAGATGTATGTGAATTACTATACTCGTGAAATGATGAATGAAGGAGACACGCAGCCTATTGGAATTGTACTTTGTGCAGATAAGGGAGATTCTATTGTAAAATATACGCTTCCTGAAGATAATCACCAGATATTTGCATCGAAATATTTCACCTATCTGCCGTCAGAGGAAGAATTGAAACGTGAATTAAATTTGAAAGAATTTTACAAAAAAGAATAAAAACGAAAATACAAAGCGGAAGTTATAGTAAAGGAGATTCACAATGAAGTTTTGGATTTTTATGTTGATTATGGATTTGCTTCTTCCATTTACGATGATTGGTTTTGGAAGATATTTTATGAAAAAGGCTCCAAAGGAAATAAATTCAGTATTTGGATATCGAACTTCGATGTCTATGAAGAATAAAGACACATGGGAATTTGCTCATAAATATTGTGGTAAAGTCTGGTATGTCTGTGGAATGGTTATGTTGCCGATAACAGTAATATTCATGCTTTTAGTAATTGGAAAAAATGAAGATTGTGTTGGGAGTATGGGAGGAATTATTTGTGGTGTTCAACTTATTCCTTTAATTGGGTCTATTCTCCCAACAGAAATAGCATTAAAAAAGAATTTTGATAAGAATGGAACAAGACGATAAAGTTTGCAGAATCAAGAAAATCGGAATTTATAGGAGAACATAGATATGAATATAGAATTAAGAAAGTGGTCGGTTGAAGATAAAGAAGTATTAATAAAAATGTGTAATTCAATTGATAGAAGTTTTTTATCTGATAGATTACCTAATCCATATACAAATGCATCTGCTGAGTGGTGGTTAACCATGGTAAAAGACAACGAAGGTAAAAAAGGTGTCTTTCGAGAGATTGTTGTTGATGGTAAAATTGTAGGAACGATATCTGTTGAACAGAAGGACGATGTGTATCGCAAGGATTCTGAAATTGGTTATTATTTATTGCAGGAAGTATATTCAAAAGGCATTATGAGTGAAGCAGTAAGACAGATTTGTGAAATTGCATTTGAAACATTAGACATTATCCGTATTACAGGGCTTGTATATGAAGCAAATATCGCATCAAGAAAAGTGTTAGAAAGAAATGGCTTTTTACTTGAAGGAAAAATGGAAAAAGCAGTTATTAAGAATAACAATATTTTTGATTTATGTATTTATGGGAAAGTAAGATAAATTTAGAATTTGAGGAGGTGGAAAATGTATTTCACGGATGAGAAAGATTACATTATGCGAATGATAAAAGAAATGGTGAGAATATTATTCTCTTTAATATATGGGAAAAAGTATGTTTCTGTTGAGCTTGAAAAAGAAAACAAATATGAAGTGTCAGGGAAAAATTTGAAAAGTTTTCTTGATATGATTGATTCAGGGCAAATTAACGAAGCAGAGAATATACTTTTAGATAACATTGATTATGCAAATAATGATGAAGTGATGGCGGCAGCTCTTTTCTATCAATACCTTAGTGAGAAAGATAGTGAGTTTTTGATTAACAACAATTATACAAAAGAAGAAGTGCTTTCTGGCTTTAAGCAATTACTTGTGCAGTCAGGATATAATAATTTGTTATATATGATTAAGGATGATGAGTAATGCAGAAAATCCAGTTTGTAGAATTCAAAAATTTAATATGAAATATGAGATAGAGCGTATGGAAATAATCTATACGTTCTATTTTTTTTTGCCTTTTTGAAAAAAGTGATTAAAAAACTATTGACATTTTGTTACCGGAAGAACTAGCCAATCAGTTGGGCGTATCCAGACAGGCAGTATCTAAGTGGGAAAGTGCAGGAGCTGTTCCAGATTTGCAAAGAATTTTACAGATGTATCTTTTTGACGAACCGGAAGCTGCATTATCCCCACAGAGACAGCTTACATTGTTGATGCAAATATATAGTTGTGCAAAAGAGGGAGCACAGTTTATTATAGTTACGCATTCGCCAATTTTGTTAGGAATACCTGATGCAGATATCTATTGTTTTGATGATGGACGAATACATTTATGCGAATATGAAGAAACAGAGAGCTATCGGGTAACAGAAATGTTCATAAATAACAGGCAGATGCTGTTGGATAAATTGCTAACAGATTAGACAAGAAAGGAATCGACGGATTCAAGTTTGTGAAATTAAGAAAATCAGGATTGTAGAGGAAAATATTACATGAAGAAATTAGGACAATAAGCGGGAATCCTCGGCAATTCAATTACCGAGATGAAAGCGCAGGAGTGTGCATGGCTGCACATTGAAATAATCTGATAATATAATAATCTCCCTTGATATTAATGCCATAACTGGCATATAATCAATCGAAAATATGTTTGATTTTTTGTTGCGTATTTCCGCTCATCATGTTATACTATATGTATGAAAGAAAATCTAATACATTACAGGACTTGTGTATGTAATATCAACTACCATATGGTGTGGTCGGTGAAATACCGGCGGAAGATATTAAACCCAGAAATTGAGGAATACCTTCAGGAACTGGTGCAGCAGATTGCTGAGGATAAGGGGTTTACCGTTCATCTATTCGAATGTGGTGAAGGTGACCATGTCCATTGCTTTGTATCAGCTCCGCCAAAGCTGTCCATAACAGCAATTGTCAAGTATCTGAAGGGGATCACCGGCAGAAAACTGTTCGAACGTTTTCCGGAAATAAGAAACCAGCTATGGAAGGGAGAGCTGTGGAATCATTCCTATTATGTGGAAACAATCGGATCTGTATCTGAGGAAAATATCCGCCGTTATATTGAACATCAGAGCAAGTCGTATTGATTTAAGACGGACTGTGAATAGCGGTCCGCATAACTGTCTGAAGGGGGAAGAGGAATGCTGCTGTCACACAGAACATCTGTAAAAATCCGGCCGGAATATTCCAATATCATAGGGCATATGTGTTATGCAGCATCCAAACTCTGGAATATCTGTAACTACGAACGTCACCATTATAAAGAACTGGGACTGGAAAAGTATCCTGACTGGTATTACCAGAAAAAAGCACATAAAGGAAATCTGTGGTATAAACAGCTTCCGTCACAGACAGCACAGGAGACCTGCAAGCAGCTGGACAAAGCATGGAGATCCTTTTATGTCCTTAAAAAGACCGGAGGGATCAAAGATCCAAATCCACCTCATTTTAAACAGGGAAATATACCGGTCACATACATGCAGATGGGGCTCCGGCATGAGAAAGGTTCGGACCAGCTGCGGCTGTCTCTGCCAAAGGATCTGAAAAGCTACATGGAAGAAACATATGGGATCCATGAAAAATTTCTATATCTTGAAAATAAGATTTTCAGGGACATGGATCATATAAAACAGCTGCGAATCTATCCACCGGAAAACGGAAAATGCGACCTTATTGTTATCTATGAGATTGAAGAACCAGAGCAGCTCTCTCAGAATGAACATTATTTATCTGTTGATCTGGGACTTCATAATCTGATGACCTGTTATGATTCCGAAAATGGCAGGACTTTTATCCTTGGAAGAAAATATCTTTCATTGGAAAGGTATTTTAATAAAGAAATCGCCAGAGTGCAGTCAGTATGGTATGCGCAGCAATCGGAAAGAGGAATAAAATATCCAAAATCATCGAAACATATCCGGAGATTTTACAGGAAAAAGCAGAATGCAGTAAAGGATTATCTTCACAAAGTGACCAGATGGATTGCAGAATACTGCAGAAAAGAAGATATCCGCTGTGTGGTTGTGGGAGACATGCGAAATATCCGCAAAGAAAAAGATATGGGGCATAAGACCAACCAGAAGCTTCACAGCCTGCCGTATAATAAGCTGTATATCATGCTGGAATATAAGCTGAAACTGTATGGGATTCCATTGATAAAACAAGAGGAAAGCTATACCAGCCAGTGCAGCCCATTATCACCGGAAGTATCAAAAAGATATGCAGAAGCATCAAACCGAAAAGAACGGGGCATGTATATAACTGATGGAGTAAGATACAATGCAGATGCAGTAGGAGCATTTAATATCCTGCGGAAATATCTTTCCGTATCCGGAAAGCAGAAAGAACTGTCCGTAACCGGACTAAAAAATCCAGAAATAATAAAAGTAGCTGCATAGCCGAAAGGCAAGCAGTATTGGTGTCATGGACGCACCCTGAAAAAAGGCAGTATCCCGCCAGATTTCAGATGCTCTGATAACTCAGTTGCCGAGTAGTTCACTATTGGTATCATTAAAAACGTTTGCCTTTTTTGTAGGCTGGGCTATATGTGTTTCAATTTTGCCTATACCAGATACAAAAAGTGCGGCAGTCTGGAGATTTTGGGCAGAATTGATTCCATTATTGTCAGTTATTGGTTTTACAATTATTTTCTGGTTAATAGATAAAAGAAACATACGATTATATCTGACTGGAAAACCTGTTTATAATATCGTACTTGGGTGTATCACAGGAGCTATTTGGTTAGGAGTATCTGTTGTGATATTATCTTTAACAGGGGTCATACATATTGATGGCAGAAACCAAATTTCTATGCTTTGGTTATGGTTATTTTCAGCTTTTATCAATAGCGTTATGCAGGAAGTGTTAGTTCGTGGTTACTTGTATCAGATGATAAAAAATAATTACAACATCGTTGTCGCTGTCCTTATATCTACCGGATTATTTACATTTGCACATGGTGGGGCTTTTGAGGCAGGAATACTTCCTGTACTAAACGTTATAACGATGAGTCTTTTCGTGACAGCAGTTTTGGAATATACGGAATCCTTAGTTGCTCCGATTGTAATCCATTTTTTATGGAATGGAGTTGGTGCAATTATTTTGGGTGGAGTATCATTAGCAGAAGATTATCCGCATTTGTTCAACATGGTAATTAGTGGAAATTCAATTTTGTCGGGTGGCAGCTGTAAAATTGAAGGTAGCATAGTTGTACTGTTTATGAACTTGATTTTAATGTTAGGATTCGTAATGGCAAAAAAGAAAAGAGACAAAAATCTATAATTTCAGTTTTATTGTACTTTTCTAATTCGAGACACACTGTGCCCTGAATTGAGCTGGTCACATTATCGTGCCCTGATGCGTATAAATGATGAGAAAGCAAGATCAAATGCAATGTAGACTTGGGATATAAAAAACTATACTATAGAAAAACGTTAGAGGTGGCAGCGGGAATGAAAAATAAAATTTTGGTGATAGAAGATGACCGTGCAATTTCAGAATTGCTGTGCATGAACCTGGAGGCAGCAGGGTATGAGACTGTGGCAGCGTATGATGGGGAAGAAGCCCAGAGGCTGCTCTTATGGCAGGAGGACGCGGACCTGGCAGTGGTGGATATCATGCTGCCGGGAAAAGACGGATTTGCACTGATGGAGGATTTCAAAAAGAAGGAGCTTCCGGTGCTCTACCTGACTGCAAAGGATGATGTGGCTTCCAAGGTAAAGGGGCTGAAACTGGGTGCAGAAGATTATATGGTAAAACCTTTTGAGATGCTGGAACTTCTGGTACGCATTGAGAAGGTGCTGGAGAGGACGGGACGGGCCAAGAAAGTCTTAACGGTCCGGAACATCCTGGTGGACATGCAAAGCCATCAGGTCTACAAAGACGGGCTTCCGGTAAGCCTAAAGCCAATGGAATATGACCTCTTTGTGCTGCTCCTGCAAAATAAGAACATTGCGCTTGGAAGGGAAGAACTGTTAAAACGGGTCTGGGGAGAAAACTACCTGGGAGAAAGCAGGACGGTGGATGTCCATATCGGACAGCTCAGAAAAAAGCTGGAACTTTATGATGAGATCAGGACGATCCCGAAACTTGGATACCGTCTGGAGGAATAAGGATGAAGCTGTGGAAACGAACGGTACTTCTTATGCTGGTAACGCTATTATGTGCCCTGATTCCAGTGGGAACGCTAAGTCTTTATATCACAGGAAAACGAAGCCTCAATAATGCTGCAGAGACCTACGGAAGACAGCTGGAAAATGGTAAGATACTCCTGGAACAATTTTGGGATAACAGCAAATATGAGCAGATGTCCGAGACTGGAAAGCAGGCTTATATGGGCTTTCAGTTCCAGCGATGCTGTGGGGAAGGCATGGCCCTGATCGACCGAAAAAGCAATGCCGTCATTGAAAACCTGACAGATTATAAAGTGGTGGGGCTCGAAAACTTAGGCTTTAAGGATGAAGGAGATCCGTATGCCTACAAGATACAGAAACTGGGACAGAAATACCTCCTTCTCCAGCTGGAACCATTATCCAGACCGGAAGGATACGAAGTCCTCTCTGTCCGGGAAGTCACAGGGCTTTTTGCAGAGCTGAGACAGACCGCTGTCTGGTTTTTTGGAATTTATCTGGCTGTGTTCCTGATCGCCGGCCTTTTTATTTATATGATGATGCGAAGAACTGTGGAACAGATGGAGAAGCTACAGGAAGTGGCAGAGAAACAGGAGCTGCTCATGGGGGCACTTTCCCATGAAATGCGTACCCCGTTAACGTCCATTATCGGGTATTCGGATACCCTGCGCCATGTAAAGCTGAAAGACGAACAGAAAGACCGGGCACTGGAACATATCAACCGGGAGGGAAAACGCCTGGAGGCTCTTTCTGGGAAGATGCTGCAGATGCTGGGGCTTTATCAGAACCATGCCATACAGATGGAAATGACCATGGCAGGTGACCTTTTAAACCATGTCATAGACATGGAAAAAGAACAGGCAGAAAAGAAAGCGGTACACCTCAAGATGGAATGTGAAGCCTTTTCCATGAAAATGGATCCGGCCTTGATGGAAAGCCTTCTGATAAACCTGATCGACAATGCCCTAAAGGCTACGGATGCCGGTGGAAGCATTTGGGTAAAGGCTTATGAGAAAGCTGGAAAAAAGATCTTTGAGGTGTCGGATACCGGAATGGGGATCCCGGAGGAAGAACTGGGAAAGATCACAGATGCATTCTATATGGTGGACAAATCACGAAGTCGAAAAGAAGGCGGATCCGGACTTGGGCTGGCACTCTGTGTGAAGGTGGCTGAAATCCATGGCGGATGCTTGAAAATCGAAAGCAGACAGAGAGAGGGGACCACGGTAAGAGCCATCTTCTGATTTACAATTTGTTTACATCTTAATGAATACATCGGCAAAGCAATATGGTACTCTTTTCTCATAAGAAAAGGGTACCTTTTTTAATACCGAAAGGAAAGGATGGAAAAAGGATGAAGAAAATAAAAATGTTTATGGGAGCCGTTCTGTGTATGAATCTTTTGACATTATCCGGATGTGACCGTATTGTCCAGTCTGCTGTTGTGGAAGAAAAGGATCAGACAGAACAGAAAAAAGAAGAGAAAAAGGAGACAGTTCAGAAAACCGTTGCCGAACAGGTACAGGCACCGGAAATATACCAGACAACGATCCAGGCAGATCTAAGATCAGCGGACCGGGAGGATAAAGAAACCCCAATGAATTTTACCCTGACAGCGGATGCACCGGTAAAAGTGCCGGATGTAGATGCAATCTGTTTAAAAAAAGTAAAAAGATTGGCGATTCCTGAAGAAGAACAGAATAAAATAAAAGACACATTCGGAAAAGGACAGCCCATGCAGGAAGAGAAGAATGAGAACGAACAGGCGGGGACATATACAGTAGATGGACTGACCTATCGGTATTCTTATACACAGAGTGAACAGGTATCGGATGTGGAGGAACTCGGATGTGGGATAGCGAAGTTTATCTTTGACGATTGTGGAGACATGACCCTGGAATCGAGCGAGAAAAAAGAAAGGGAAGAACGCTTTCAAAATTATATAAAGGCAGGAAGCGGGAAAGTGTCTGAAAAGGAAGCAAAGGAGAAGGTTTCAGGTCTTGTGTCCGGAGACTGGGAGATATTTGAAAGTTCCTCAAAAGCACTTACTGAAGGAAGCACTACCCTGGAAAAAGATGATTTCATTTTTGAACGGATGATAGACGGGGTTCCGGTTAATTATGTGAGGGAAACCTCTCTGCCTGTTAATGAACAGGCTCTTGAATGGGAAAACGAAGATGGAACCCTTCATGAAGGACAGTCTGAAGGATGGGAAAATGAAGTACTGACGATGGACTTTTGCAGTGGGACACTTCAGAGTTTTCTGCACCGAAATCCCATAGAAGCATCGAATGCTTCCGATGAGAGGCTGTTCTTACTTCCTTTTGATGAGGTCAAGGATATCTTTGAAAAAACGATCACTTTGCAGGTCATGACAGAAGACAAGAATCGGCTGATCTCTGTCGATGGAGGAAGCCACTACCGTTATCCGTCCATTGATGCACAGAGTGCGGAGATAGCCATAACAAAGGTACAGCTGGGTTATATGTGCATGCCAGACAGTGAAGGCAGCGATACCGAAGCAGTCCTGATCCCGGTGTGGGATTTTTATGGAACCTGGACATCCAAAGAGCCAGAGTATGAGTACGGAAATGGGGAGGATGGACCGGTCATGGGAGACGTGACGATGGATGATGCAGGTGTTCCACTCCTTACGATTGATGCACGGGATGGAAGCGTAATACAAAGGATTCAGGCTGGATGGGCGGCTTCTATGGGTTCCAAGGATATAAAATAGAGTGTCAATTTCAATTTCTAATCAATGATGACAGAAAGACCTGGAATTTCAGGTCTTTCTGCTTTACAGGAAAAAGAAAAATACGTTATACTTTTCCTATAGAAAAAGGTTGGAGGAATATGTATGGCAGAAAAAATGGCAGAGCGGATCGCAGAGATTTTAAAAGGACCTAATTTTCAAACGGCAGAGAAAGCACTGACAGATTTCTGCGGAACGATGGATGGGGAATTCAGGAATCTTCTGGTGGATATTATTGTGGAACGATGGATTGATACGCCTAAAGACGTACCGTTTTCCTATGCCCGCAGCATTTGGAATCGGAAAGATATAAATAGAGAAGAGTATCAGGCATTGCTGGAGGAAATCCGAAGCTATCCCATCGCACCGATCAACAAGGCAAAGATATCGGATTTTTTATGGGTTGTGGAAAATGATTTTTCAAATGCTAAAATAGCAGAAACGGCTTATTGCGAACACTTGAAGAACACCG
The DNA here is from genome assembly GCF_008680535.1 of Blautia sp. LMAG:36. Classification (NCBI taxonomy): domain Bacteria; kingdom Bacillati; phylum Bacillota; class Clostridia; order Lachnospirales; family Lachnospiraceae; genus Blautia; species Blautia sp. LMAG:36. The sequence goes on from NZ_NALB01000010.1 coordinate 375,293, forward strand.
GTGCATTTGCAGATCATATCATGGCTATAAACCGGATCTTGTTTATCTCTAAAAAAATCCGAAGCAAGGAAATCAATGAAGAGGTGCGAAAGAATCTGCTGATAAAAGTATTAGAAGAGTATGATAACAGCAGCCACGCAAAAATTGGATATTTGATAAAAACTGCCATGGAGGAAAAAGTGGATACAGGATATCTGATCCCTTATGTGGAAAATATCTTGAAAACTTACGATGATAATAGCTGCGATGCACTGCTCATTGGTAAGTTTTGTGATCTGTTGGAAGAACTCTATTGCAGAAAAAATAACTGGCTGAAGAAAAAGTGTATTACTGAACCTAAACTGATTGCGATACGAAGACGTAAGATTCAGGCTGTCCGGATGGAGGCTGAATATGCCGGGGCCTCTTCCAAAGGAAATTTAATGAGAAAGATTCACAATTTGAAAGAGGTTATTCAGTTGTTAAAGACCATACAAGGTACGGAAGAAGAAAGAAAGGCACTGTTGCAGGAAATAGCACAGATAGAAGAAGCTTCCCTTTCGGAGATGATGGTATGGAGTGATAAACAGGATGCCAGCGGCATTGTAAAAGAACTGTTCCGCCAACTGGAAGATCTTGATAAAGAAGAGGCATTATGTTATTTTGCTTCATTTATTCCGATTCCGGAAAGAGAAAGGGTAAAGAATCAGGTATTAAATAGGACTGGGATCCTGCACACGATATTTCCAGCGGCAATCCTTGGAAAAGGAGGAAAATTAATTGCTAAAAGCGGGCCTGTGAAAAAGCCCGATGGAACAATCGATGAAGGTGCGCTTAAGGATAATATGGAGCGGACAGCAACCATGGAGATGGATTATTTTGCACAGATCCTGGTGAGCAATACGTTTGAATATATTCGTTCCAAATTTTTGATCGAAGAGAGTGATATAAAAAAGATTGTAGATGTAAGTTGTGCGATTCCGGAGGGGAGAAAAGAATCGTATACCAAGGGTCTCATGTTTGGCTTTTCTGGAGATTTCTTGACGGCGCTCAGTATCCTGATTCCACAGATAGAAAATGCAGTAAGATATCTGGCAGTGGAATGTGGAGAACCTGTTTATAACATGAATGAAGAAGGGATTGAAGAAATAAAATCAATGCACGCTGTCTTAGAATTGGAAGGAGTAAAAGAAAGTCTGGATGAAGACCTTATATTTGCTTTAAATACGATTTTTTGTTCAAAATTTGGATTTAACATGCGCAACAATGTGGCACATGGAATGCTGGATGATCAGGCATTCCAGAGCTTTAAGGCTTTGTATATCTGGTGGTTTGCACTGAAATTTTGCTATCTATTCTGCGGAAAATTACAGGAAGAGAATAGAAGTAAAATAAATAAAAAGCTGAAACAGCTGATGGAGAAGAAAGATAATATGGATGAGAATTAATATAAAATGGTTGGACGGATGGTATGGTTTCCTTAAAAAGTGTTCGGAAGTACCTGGCAAACATAGCGTTTGGATATCAAAACGCACTTTGGGGACGGCCTCAACCCCCGGAATGTGTAGCACTGAGAGTAAATCTATAAATATAATATGAATTATAAAAACACTCCAACTTATTAGTAGTCAGAGTGTTTTTCAGTTCAAATATCCTTGCAGATAACAATATCATCAGAAAAAGTGTATAATTACAAGGAAAGAATTGATGAAAAAATTTATCTATGCAGAAAAATGTTGATGGATTGAGAGGTGATAAGTGTGAGAATTGATAAGATTTGTAAAACGTGTGGATTTGACTCCAATGGTGTGTGTGGCATGTATACCACATGCAAGGAAGGCGAAGAGTGCGATGACTGGGAAGCTTCTTTGGAGTATTATACCGAGATTACGAAAAAAGCACCTTGGTATATTAAGAAACCTTATGATCAATGTAAAATAAGTTATGAAAAATTTCTGGATCTTTTACAACAGGATGAACAGGGAGTCGGTGTAGAAATAAATATTTATGATGCGATTGAAAAAGTATATGAATTAAATTCGGTAGAACTAGCAGGGGTGTTAGATGTGTCTATGGGAGTGTTGGGATATGCCAGCACTCAAAGAACGATACCAAAGAGAAAAAGACAATTTTCAAGCAGGCTACATATTCCGGAAAGCTTCTTTGATGAGTTTTTATCTACACAGCTGGATGCATTAAAGAAATGTAGAGAAGAATTTCGTGATTGTTATGGGGACGAGCTGATAGAAAAATTTAAGCAAAATGGTTATGCTGCAATGGAAGCAAAGATAGAAAAACAAAATGCAGTCGATAAAATAAAAAATGAAAAGTATAGGGAAGAAAACCAGAACAGATATCAGTATAAGGAGAAGACAAAAATGTACCATGATCTATCTGATGATTACAAATCCAGGGACTATGTGATTGCGATAACCTTAAAATAAGGCGATTATTATGGAAATATATTCTATGAATACAGCTCTGGAGGATATGGCTTGTCTGTGGACATAATGGAAGATATTTTGCAATTTATTGAAAATCTGGATTGTGAAGAAATCAATGAGTTAAACGAGGAAGGTCTCTTAAATAATAATATAGCCTTGCAAGCAGACATAAATGGCAAGGATATTCATTTTGAACTGAGAAATGATGCAGGGGAAAAGCTCGAAAAGACAATCCCGGAAGATGAATTGCAAAAATACATTGTTGGTTATGAAATGATCCGGTGCGATGGACGTGGAATGAAAAAGGAACGCAGAAAATGTGGTTCCTGCGAAAATTTTACACCGATAGAAGACTGTGCAAAAGGAAACTGTTCTGTTAGAGGTGATATCATTCAGAGAAGCAGAATTATATGTTCCCATGATTATGTGTTGAAAGCAGATAAAGTATTATGTTAAAATCGTCTCGTACTATCAATGGAAAAGATGATTGTATAGATTTACTATAGAAATTAGAATATATAAATTGTAAGGATATATTGTGTGATATTGCACTTTATATGATAAAAACAAGATAAAAACGCAATGCATATTTTTAAGATATGCTAGAGCTGGTAGGTAGCCCAGCCGTCCTATGTAAATAGGGTAAGTAACCTGCCCCTCCGGGTTGTCCATTCTTTGTTCAATTCATTTTAGGAGGGATTTTTATGGACAAAACAAATGGAAAACTGACGGTATATTTTGAAGAACCATTTTGGGTAGGCGTATTCGAGCGTATTGAGGATGGTAAATTATCTGTAGCGAAGGTAATATTTGGTGCAGAACCAAAAGATTACGAAGTGCAGGAATATATTCAACAATACTATTTCAGTTTGAAATTCAGTCCGGCTGTTGAAACTGTTGTAAAGGATATAAAAAGAAATCCGAAACGGATGCATCGAGAAGTAAAAAAGCAGACAATAGGGACAGGTATTGGCACAAAATCGCAGCAAGCATTGAAGTTACAGCAGGAACATAACAAACAGGAGCGTAAAGAGAGAAATCGCAAGAAAAAAGAGGCGAAAGAACAGCGAATGTTTGAATTGAAACAGCAAAAGAAAAGAGAAAAGCATAAGGGGCATTAAAAGCCTCTTGGGCTTTAACTCAAATCGGGATTGACCGAGCGCATTGGGCGAGAGATACTTCTTGTTTGAATGGCAAGAAGATGGAATTGAGAGTTTAGAAAATTGGAATTCAAGGAGCATATAGATGAAATTAGCAGATTTAGCAACAGGTTCTGATTGGATAGTGTGGATTGTCTTTGTAATATTTGCTGCACTTTCTATAACTTTACTTTCTGGACACGGAAGCTGGTTTATTTCTGGATATAATACAGCTACAAAAGAAGAAAAGGAAAAATATGATGAAAAGAAGTTATGCAGAACAATGGGAATTGGAATGTCTATTATAGCAATTCTTGCATTAATTATGGGCGTGCTTGAAAATATTTTGCCTGCATTTTTTGTATATATTGCATTGGGAATTATTTTGATTGATGTCGCGGTAATTATCATTTTGGGAAACACGCTATGCAGAAAGTAATAACTTCCAGTTAGTTGAGATGTTGCAAAATTTGGAATCAGGAGAGAATAAGAATGATTAACAATTTGATGTATATTGAATTAAAAACGGGATATTCTGATGATGGTCCGGCATGGATTGGATATGTCAAAACTTCAAAAAGTAAGAAAACAATCTATTTTAATGACCATGCCTTTCAGAAAAATATCGGTAACTATGCAAATTATATAGATATTGAGAATGGTGATAAATATTGGATTTCCGGACTGAAAAAGGAAGAGAGCAATCGTCATTGGGCAGGACATGGAAAGATTATGGTTGATCGTAGAGCTGTTAATGAATACCTTTCCCTGATTGGTGAAAAGGAATTGCCATTAAATCTGTTTGAAGTAGTTGATATTGAAGATAGATTTCCGGTTAAAAGAGTAAAAGAATTATTGAATGAGAAGAAATAACAATGCCAGCAGTCTTGCAATATTGAGTTTAAAAAAATTGTGACATTCTCACATATGACCGAGCGCATTGGGCGAGAGATACTTCTTGTTTGAATGTTGGAATGATTATAGGTATTTGTTTTCGGTATGAAAATACCGTTTATTTATTCCAGACATAAGATGTCCGGTTGAAAATTAACGGATTCTCGTTTTATGTCGTGGTAATTTTGGTGCATATTGGTAAGCTGTAAGTGGAAGAGAGGTAGAGATATGGATACAAAAAAGATTGGAGCTTTTTTAAAGCAATGTCGTAAAGAAAAGAATCTTACGCAAGAACAGCTTGCCGAGAAGTTTGGGGTATCTGCAAGAACAGTTTCCAGATGGGAAACAGGAGTTTCCCATAGTTAAAGATACCACACCAAATATGATGAACCCACGCTTATACACTACCAGCTATAATAAACCGCAAGGACAGCAATTTGATGATACTGCTGTCCTTTCTTTTATAAAATTGCAGTACACATAAAAAAGCTGTAAAATGATAAATATATTTGTCCTTGTAACAATTCTCGGACATTTGCCTGTTATACTATCTGCAAAAAGCAAAGGAAGTGAGAATATGGAGCAGATTTTAATTGTCGAGGACGACAGTTTTTTGAATAAGATGTTAGACTATAACCTGACCGCAGACGGCTACGGCGTGACTTCTGCCCTAAATGCCAGAACCGCAGCCGAAGCCATCCGCCAGCGGGAATTTGATTTAGTGCTGCTGGACATCAACCTGCCGGACGGGAACGGTTTTGAACTGTGCAAGCTGATAAAGCCCCAGCACCCGGACACCATCGTAATATTCCTGACCGCCAACGATCAGGAGAGCGACCAGATACGGGGCTATGAGGTGGGCGCGGTGGACTACATCACAAAGCCCTTTGTAATCGGGGCCTTGCAGCGGAAGATCAAAGCCATGTTCGCCATGCTGGAACACCACAAACCGGCTAAGGACATTTACGATGACGGACGGCTGTTTCTGGACTTCTCGGAGCAGACGGCTTCCCTAAACGGCAAGCCCCTGACCCTATCCCCGATGGAGTACAAAATGCTGAACCTGTTTCGTAAAAATCCCCGGCAAGTGCTGACCCGTGGGCAGCTTTTGGAAAAGCTGTGGGATATAGACGAGAGGTTTGTAGACGAACACACCCTGACAACCTCCATCAGCCGGATTCGCAGCAAGATCGAATCCGACGGCGGCGCACCCTACATCAAGACTGTTTACGGCATGGGCTATCAATGGACGGGAGGCGAGGCAAAATGAAGGTTCAAAACCTCTCGGTAAAGCGGCTGTTTGGCCGGGTGGCAATAGGGCTTGTCCTCTCCATGTCCGGGATCACCATAGTCCTGTTTTTTGTGACAAAACAGACGGCGGTGCTGCTGACAGGCGGGGCGCTGCTGCTGTGTGCCCTTGTGGGGATTTTCGTACTGACGCAGGCGTTTGGAAAGCGGCTGTCGCAGTTTACCGCTGACCTGTGCCAGACCTTAGACCACATGATCGCCGGGAATGAAGCGCCCCAGCGCCCAGAGGACAGCGAAACCCAGCTTGCCAGAATTGGGCACCGTCTGGCAAGGCTCTACCAGATCATGCAGGAGAACCGCCGCCGGGTGGACGAGGAACGGCAGGAGTTACAGACCCTTGTATCGGATATTTCCCATCAGGTGAAAACGCCGGTAAGCAATCTGAAAATGGCGACGGACACCCTGCTGGAAAAGCCTATGGCCGAGGCAGAGCGCACCGACTTTATCCGGGGAATCCGCAGCCAGACGGATAAGCTGGACTTTCTCTTTCAGGCCCTTGTGAAAACCTCCCGTCTGGAAACAGGCGTGATCCAGTTGGACAAGAAACCGGGCCGCCTCTTTGATACCGTGGCACAGGCCATGAGTGGGATCGTGTATGCAGCGGAGAAAAAGGAAATCGCCGTGTCCGTGGACTGCCCGGAGGATTTGACCGTTTCCCATGACAGCAAGTGGACATCGGAAGCCCTCTTTAACCTGCTGGACAATGCGGTGAAGTATACTCCGGCAGGTGGAAAAATTACGGTGTCGGTGATACCGTGGGAAATGTATGTGGAGATCAAAGTAGCCGATACCGGCAAGGGCATTTCCGAAAGTAATCAGGCTGCCATCTTCCGGCGCTTCTATCGTGAGGAAGAAGTACACGAACAGCAGGGCGTGGGCATTGGCCTGTATCTGGCCCGCGAGATCGTAACACGGCAGGGCGGCTATATCAAAGTGGTTTCGGAGCCGGGCAAGGGTTCGGAATTTTCCATTATGTTGCCGACTAAATAAAGCACACTTATAACAGGAGAAAACACCATGAAAAAAATCAATTTTTGCAAAGCAACAACAATCATCTTAATAATCAATGTTATTTTATCTATTGTTTTATTTTTCGTTGTTCCTGATAAAATAGCAATTCAATGGGTAGGTACATCCCCAGCAATGCAGTAGATTCTTACTATGTATTTTTGGTGCCGGTATTGTCAGTGCTTTTTGCTTTTACGGGAAAACCTATTTTTACAATGTTCCTGTTTAGATTGTGGAATAGAACTAACGAGCATTTAGTGACATACTTAAATTTGTGTCTGCAAGTTGTATTTCTTACTTGTGAAATCTATATCGGATTATATAACCTATGTAATTTTAATGTTGCCATTAGTATAATTCTCATTGTGGAACTTATGATAGATGTGGTGATTGGATTGAAATTATTTCACAATCAATCTATCTAAAAGATTGTGTAGTATGATTCGGCGGACGACCATTTCCGGCTGTCCGCCGTGAATTTTTTTGAAATGTCCGAGCGTTGTAACATTTCACCCCGATTTTCAATGAAATTTTTTGGCCGCTGTAACATTTCGCGGACATTTGGGTTTTACAATACCCTTATCAACAAAAGTGAGGAGGCGACGCAATGGAACTGACCCCGACATTGATTTTGAATCTGGCGCTGCTGATCGTCCCGCCCGTTGCCCTTGTGCTGGTGTTCCGGCAATGGCTGGCCCGGCACATCCGCTGGACGGTTGCCTTGACTGCTCTCTGTGATGTTCTCCTATTTTGGGATGAACTGTTCTACTATGAGAGCTTCGGCCTGTTCGCTGTGCTGATTCTGGTGCAGTTGGCTGCCACCGGCGCAGCAGCGTTCCGCATTTACAACAAACAAAAAAAGGATTGAATTTTATGAGCATTTTACAGACTATCGACCTGAAAAAGTATTACGGCACAGAGCCGAACATCACCCGCGCCCTTGACGGTGTGAACTTCTCCGTGGAGGACGGCGAATTTGTGGCCGTTGTGGGAACCTCCGGCAGCGGCAAGTCTACCCTGCTTCACATGATGGGCGGGCTGGACACCCCTACTTCTGGCAATGTGATTGTCCGGGACAAAGAACTGTCAAAAATGAACGATGAACAGCTTACCATCTTCCGCCGCCGTAACATCGGCTTTATCTTCCAGAACTATAACCTTGTTCCGATCCTGAATGTGTATGAGAACATCGTCCTGCCGGTGGAACTGGACGGGGACACGGTAGATAAAAAGTTTTTGAATGAGATTGTTCATCTGCTGGGGCTGGAAGATAAACTGAAAAATATGCCAAATAATCTATCCGGCGGTCAGCAACAGCGAGTAGCGATTGCTCGTGCCTTGATTACCAAACCGGCTATTGTGCTGGCCGACGAACCGACCGGCAACCTTGACAGCAAGACCAGTGCAGAGGTGCTGGGGCTAATCAAGCGCACCAGTGCAGAGTTCCGACAAACCGTAGTGATGATTACACACAACAACGACATTGCCCGCCTTGCAGATCGGATTATCCGCATTGAGGACGGCAAGATTGTGGAGTAAGGAGGTGGCAGGCTATGACATGGCCTTTTGAGAATGATACCAGCGCCATTACAAAGAAGCTGGCAAAGAAAAGTTTGCAAAGCGAGAAGCGCCGGAATCTGATGGTGGTGATTGCCGTTGCGCTGGCGGCATTTCTGATCTGCTTTACGGGAATTGTGTCTACCTCCCTGACACAAATGCAGCGCAATCAGGTTGTCGATACTTATGAGGCGGTCTGGCTGGGCGTAGAGGAAAACGACATTGAAACCCTGAAAGGACTGCCGGAGTTTGAGCGCGTAGGCGGCTACTATATGCTGGGTGAGGAGCTTTCAGAACAGGGCTATCATGCGTCCTATGTGTATTGCGACGCGCAAATGATGGAGATTGCCAAGGCGCAGATGGAGTTGTTAGAGGGCCGGGTTCCTGAAAAAGCAAATGAAGTTGTTGTAAGCGAATACTTTCTTTCCACCTATGGAAACAATGCCAAGATCGGGGACACTGTGACCTTAGATACAGAGAGTTTTCATGGTGATTATGTCGTTACCGGCATTACGGACAGCGTAAATGAAAAAGAAGCGAATACCTGCGCTATCATTCTTTCCAACGCTGCCCTGACAGAATGGAACGGGTTTGACCCGGCTGGCTATCGCGCCTATGTCCATTTCAAAAACAGCGACCAGTTGGGCGAAGAACTGATGACCTCTTATTGCAGGGAGATTGCGGAGGAATATCAGCTTCCTATGCCCAAAATGAACAGTAAGTATTTTGCCTATGCTTCTAAATCCTTTGATTTTGCACTGATGGCAGGTGTGATTGCCCTTGTTCTGATTGGCGGCTATATTGTGATCCAGAGTATCTTCCGTATCTCCATCAATGACAAAATCCAGAGCTACGGGCAGCTTCGGACGATTGGTGCAACGCCAAAGCAAATCAAGCGGATTGTAAAGCGGGAGGGACGCAAACTCGGCAGTATCGGGATTGTGATTGGTACAGTGTTGGGCATATGTGGCGGTTTTCTCCTGTTTTCTAAGGGTTTTAACGCTGTTTCCTATGTGGCAACGGTTATTTTGACACTCATAAGCAGTTGGATCATGGTATCTGTTTCCATCCGTAAGCCGGTAAAAATTGCGGCAGGGATTTCCCCGATTGAAGCCGTCCGTTTTACCCCAGCGCAAAAGGACATCCGCAGCCGGAAAAAGAATATCAAGCTCAATCCTGTTTCAATTGGAATTGCAAATTTTAGGCGTGACCGAAAAAAGACCGTTGCTATTGTAGCCTCATTGAGTTTGGGCGGAATTATCCTGCTTGTGGTATCCTCCATTGTTTTGCTGCGCTCACCAGAGGCGCTTGCAAGACAGTTTTTCCCAGACGGCGACTATAAAATTTATTTGGATTCTGAAATGACAGAAGAAAAGGTTATGGCAGCGGGAAATCCATTGAATGAGGAATTAAAGCAGGAAATCTTATCTATTGATGGCGTTACAGATATAATTCCAAGCAGACAATCTCTCCATGCAACTTATAAAACAGAGATTCATCAAGCTGGTGGTATGTGCGATATGCTGACCGACCAGAATTATGCGGCAGTTGAAGCGGCTCTGACAGAGGGAACCATGCCAACAGATTCCCGTAGTATTGTAATTGACTATAATGTGCTAAAGCAGAATGAGGATATGGGTGTTGGTTCAACGGTTGAGATTTCTTTGGGAGAAGAACAGCCATCCGTTTCTGTTACCATATCGGGGTTATACGCTCCTGCAAAGGTATATTCAGGACATGGCAGGATGCCCTTAGATGGGGCAACTCTTTTTGCACCAGAAGCGTTGTTCCACGAACTGCACCCGGAAATCACCTCTTTTGACTATTCATGGAGCATTGTAAATGACGCTAAAAAAACGGACTATGTGGGAGCTGAATTGAAAAATATTGTTGCCAGCCATAGTAATATTGCCTTAGATGAAATCAATACAGTGATTGAATATGAAGAAATGACAAATTCTTTTGCGTTTGGCAGTATGGAGATACTTTCATGGTTGGTATTTCTCTTTGGCGTTATCAACCTTATCAATACGACACTCTCTAACCAGATAGCCCGAAAGCAGGAAAACAGTATTCTGCGTTCTATCGGCCTAACACAAAAACAGCTATGTAAAATGAACATCTGTGAGGGGCTGTGCTATGCGCTCTTTGCAACATTGGCAACGCTGATCGTTGGGCTTCCGGCTTCCATCTTTGCTTGCAGAAAAATGAGTGTAGGTGCTTTTGCCGGAAATGTAGTGCCTTATCAATTCCCGGTTTTGGAAATGGGGCTGTTCATTCTGGTATTGTTCGGAATGGAGCTGATCTTGTCTGTATGGACAATCCACAGACAGAAAAAACAATCCCTGATCGAACAAATGCGGGCGATGGAATAATCGTATGGGATCGGCGGGGCGGCGTGTGCTGCCCCGCTTTTTTCGCCATTTCTCAAAAAATTTTTGAAATGTCCGAGCGTTGTAACATTTCACCCCGATTTTCAATGAAATTTTTTGGTCGCTGTAACATTTCGCGGACATTTGGGTTTTATAATACCTTTATCAACAGGCAAGAAGCCTTGAAAGGAGTTTTGAATATGAGCGTTTTACAGACTATTGACCTGAAAAAGTATTATGGCACAAAGCCGAACATTACCCGTGCCCTTGACGGTGTGAACTTCTCCGTGGAGGACGGCGAGTTTGTGGCTGTTGTGGGAACATCTGGCAGCGGCAAATCCACCTTACTTCACATGATGGGAGGGCTGGACACACCTACTTCCGGCAATGTGATTGTCCGGGACAAAGAACTGTCAAAAATGAACGATGAACAGCTTACCATCTTCCGCCGCCGTAACATCGGCTTTATCTTCCAGAACTATAACCTTGTTCCGATCCTGAATGTGTATGAGAACATCGTCCTGCCGGTGGAACTGGACGGGGACACGGTAGATAAAAAGTTTTTGAATGAGATTGTTCATCTGCTGGGGCTGGAAGATAAACTGAAAAATATGCCAAATAATCTATCCGGCGGTCAGCAACAGCGAGTAGCGATTGCTCGTGCCTTGATTACCAAACCGGCTATTGTGCTGGCCGACGTAAACTGAACCCCATGTGCTTACTGTACATAGAGTGTACACAGTAGGATTATATGACAATATAGGTACATGATACACAAGTAATGAGAAAAAATGTGTATGGAGTAGGAAGAAAGTATTAATATCTGGTATGAGGAAAGACATCCTTGTAGCAGGTTTTTTATTGTCAATAATAGATAGATTTATAAGAGATATTTTGTTGGTATGTGTGAATAGCTTTTATAGATGGGAAAGGTATACTGATGTGGGAGGTAATTGGATGACGTATCACTATAATGGAAAAGCCTATGAAACGATAAAAGAATTGGCGGAGGAATACGGGGTGGATCGTCAGAAAAATTATTCTTTTCGATGCCGAGCTAGTTGTTAGAAAATGCAATGCACATAAGTCTGAGAAGGCTTGTTATTAGTTTTACAATCAGATTGCTTGGTGTATAATTGTAATTAATGAGATTGAATCTGAGGAGAAAATATAATGAAAATTAATTTGCCATAAAATTCCCATTTAAGACCAAATTTATTTATAGAAAAGATTTTTCGTTTAAAGCTAATTTGTGGAACTTATATTCGTATGGAAGATTTAAGATTAATTCAATAGTAAGATAAAATGCCCTGCAAATATGATATACTTTATGTAATAGTTGTATTGCACATATATTAATAGTGCAGACAAACGTAATTTTTTGTGATGAGAGTGGTGTTTGATTTTATCAGAATAGTAAAATTATTAGTCAAGATGTGGGTGTTGTAAAGGTATATATAATAGAAAAGATATGATATTTGAAAGCGTATGTGAAGAATGGAGCGGAAATAATGGAGGGAAATTTTAGACTTTTATCTGACAAAGAATTGAAAAAACGCAGAGAAGATAATGAATTTCAACTAAAAAAAGTTTTGTATGAGGAATATGAAAATTTTAAGAGGTATGTTGGTGTTCAAGGATTACCAGAAATAAAAGAAATTCAGATATTATATATGAAAGGTATTGATGCTTGTGTAAAGACGGATTTAAGTAATATACAAATAAAGATTAATCAGAAGTTTTTAGGGAAAAAACTGCCAGATTATTTGAAAGTAATCCTGTTTCATGAGTTTACTCATATTTGGGATACTACAGTAAATTATGGCTTGGGGGCAAAGTGTCTAACTGAATATCATGCTATTCAGATTGCATTCGCTAAAAACATTGGACAGATTGATGGGCTAAAGTGGAATGATTTTTCTGAGAAAAAATCACTTTGGCATTACGATAAATATATTACTGTAAAAGAGTATATTAAGAAATTGTTTGAAAATTATTCTTATATGATGGAATACAATTATTATAATGAATCAGAAGAACGAACTTATAGATTTATGTATGATTTGTGTCAGTGGATTGGTTATAGTGTTATTATGGAAAAATATTGCTTGGAATGGAATGGAATACGTAAGGAAGAGGTTTTTATACCTGATGAGATTTCAGATGAGATAGAACAATTGTATGTGAGTTTGAGAGATAAACGTGATATGAAAGAAATAGTAAAGCTTTATCTTGAAATTTCCGTGAAGTTTTCTCTATTAAATAAAGTACAAATAGGGAGAAAAGAAAACTTTTTTCTTAGTTCAGGAGAAAATGGAAATGATTTGTCACATGATTTGAAAGAAAGATGTGTTGCTATAGAAGAAATATATATCAAAATGAAAAGGAAACATACGGATCAATATAAATTTACAAGGCCTTATTTGAATAGAAGCTTTGTATTTAAATATTTTGAACAAATATATTTTGATATGATGAAGCAAAAGGAGTTATCAAATATTTTTAAGATATACATGGAACATTATGTATAATGGTATCATAATTTAAGACACTTCAAGAGACATTTCTTAATGAATCTGATATACTGTAAACACTACAGAAAGAAGGATCATTATTATGTCTCGAACAAGAAGAAATTTCTCCGCCAAATTCAAATCAGAATTAGTGATTGAACTGCTCAAAGGAGAAAAAGACTTAAATACAATTGCAAGCGAAAACAATATTCAGCCAAATCTTCTCCGCTACTGGAAGAAGGAATTTCTCGATAAAGCATCCGTGGTTTTTGATGACACACGAGAGGATAATCTGAAAGAAAAACTCGCTTTAGAGCGCAAGGAAAAAGCTGAATATGCGAAAAAAGTTGGCCAGCTCACCATGCAGGTGGATTGGTTGAAAAAAAAATCTGAAGAAACACTTGGACCTGACTACGAGAGTAAATTTAGTCCAAAACCTTTTGAAGACTAAAGAACTTCCAGTTAAAACAGGAGCTGCGCTTCTTGATATCAATCGTACCAGTGTTTATTACAAGGGCACGCCCATATCTCAGGAGGAGTTAGATTGCAAATCGATCATAGATCGATTACACACGGATAACCCGGCCTGGGGAGCACGACAACTGTCTGCTCAACTGAAGAAACGAGGGCATCAGGTTGGCCGCCGGAAAACGCGCCGTTATATGAATGAAATGGGGATTGATCCAATCTATCCAAAAATGAACCTTTCTAAACGTATGCAACAGGCTAAAGTCTGCCCGTATCTGCTGCGTAACGCCGTTATCGACCGTCCTAATCAGGCATGGTCAATCGACATCACATATATCGCCATTAAACATGGATTTTTATATTTAACAGCTGTGATTGACTGGTACAGCCGCTGTATCGTTGGATGGGAAGTCGATGATACTCTGGATACCAGAATGGTCATAACTGCGCTAAAGAAGGCGTTTATGGTAGCAAAACCTGTTATCCTGAATTCGGATCAGGGCTGTCAGTTTACAAGCAATGAGTATATGAATTTTCTCAAAGAGAACCAGATCTGTCAAAGCATGGATGGTAAAAGCCGCTGGGCTGACAATATCATGATTGAACGATGGTTCCGGAGTTTCAAGTACGAGGAAGCATATCTGACCCAATATAACAATATCAGAGAAGCACGGAAGGCAATCGGTAAATATGTGCACACTTACAACTTTGAACGTTGTCATTCTGCACTCAATAATCAGACACCGGCATCCTGCTATTATCCGATCCTGTTACTGGATGATCATGCAGCCTAAGGGGAATTTTCTCCCCCCTACCCAGTTACATATATCAGTTCATTATAGAAAGCTTAGATTTTTGTCTTGACAACTGAACCACTATAATGTTTTGCAATATCCAAACAACGAAAAAGAGTTGTTAAATACTATAGAAAGAATAAAAACTATATTTGAAACTGTACGGTATTTTGAAGTAGTAATAAATAGGTTTAAAAGTTTAGATACAGTAGAAATATGTAGAGATATAAATGGCAAAGAATATTATTTGGTTAATAATGTAGAAATGTTTATTAAAGAACTAGGCTATACAACAGCATTTCTTTCTGCAATATTAAAGGGAATTGCTGATGCAGGGTATACTGTTGAATTTATAGATGACACAATGATAATTAAAATGGGGTAACAAATTAGAAAAATCTTAACATAGAATTTATGTTAATAGGAGCGAGCAAACTATGAAGAATGAAGAATATATGAAGGAATTGGAAAAGAGATTGACAGATTTTCGCAGTGCCAGACAAAATATGAAAGAATTGGCAGTAGCAATTATTGGAGATGTTTTGTACAAAGAAGATTTATTTTTTACGTCAGCGATTGATCGAAGTATGGGATTATTGGATGGAATGATAGAAATGCTGAAACAGAGAAATTTGACTTGTGCAGGAATTTTAGTCCGAACACAAGTAGATAATTGTATGAGAGTTTTTGCTGCATTTATTGCGGAGGATCGCACTGAATTCATAGATGCATTTTTGAAAGGAGAAAAGATAAGAAATATTAAGGATAACCAAGGGAGAAAGATGAAGGATGTGGTATTGAAAGAAAGATTGGCAGAATACGATAAGTATCTAAAAAATGTATATGATAATTCTTCGGGATACATTCATTTGTCCAGTAAAGCTTTTCATGCTAGTGCTACAGCATCTGAAGCTGATAATTATCATGTTGAATTTACAATAGGACTTCCGTTGAATGAAAAAGCAAATGTAATTTTATTAGAAGCAGCGGATGCATTTCTTCATTATCTGCAGCTTCAAAATAGTCTTTTAATAAAAGTTGCTGACTCTAAACGTGCTACTTAAAATAAGGAAATTTGATATGCGCCCCATTTATTGTATATCTGGTAAAGGAGCACATATCAGAATACAGGCTTTTCTAAAGTATTTTTATGCTGATGTTGAAGAGAGGGTATATTGAATATTCCGGATGGTTTTACATCAGCTGTCCGGTGATATGGAAATCACTTTTTAGATCCGTTTTTGTGCATACCGAATCATAATTTCTGTTGAGACATTGGTAAAGACTGCTACGCACCGCAGATGCGGCAAGGTCTTGACCAATATCCAAACAGAAATGGATAAGTCATCAAGCACAAAATAGGCGATTTCCGAGTACCGGAACTCTGATTTCCAAATTTCCAGAAGTGTGATTTCATCGCACAAGAATATTCATATATTTAGGTGAAGCGTTTTGTAAACAAGGTATTTGTTGTAATCTTTAGTAAATAATTATAGAAATGGAGATGAAACAAAATGATATTATATCATGGAACAACATTAGAACATGCAGAGAAGATTTTTCAAGAAGGGAAAATAAAGTGCCGAATTGAAAGAAATTATAAGGGCTATGGAGATGTTATCGACGGAACAACAGATGGTTTTGTCTATCTGACACGAAATTTACATACTGCATATTTTTATGGGAATATTGCACTCTCAGATGTAGCGGATAAGAAATCATATGTTTATATATTCAAAATAGATTTACCAGATGAAGGCGGATTTGAACCCGATTATGATGAATTAAAAGTGTGGGGAATAAGAGATACTGAAAATATTACTGCAGAAGAATCTTTAGAACGGTGTGGTGCTGTAAGAATAAGTAAAGATATTAATATTGCAGGAATGGAATATACTAAATTGCCAGGAACATTCAATTTTATTGAAGATAGAGATGCTGTGAATCTTTGCCGTGATTTGTCTGCAATACAAGTTAATAAAGGGAACGGCGATAGAGCGTTGGAAGAAGAAATAGAAAATCGTTGGAAATGGAAAAAGATTGATAAATAAAGTAAATTTATAAGTATGAAAAATCCATTAGTAGATAAAATTGGTAGAAAATAGGGTCAATTTATCCTTTCCATTTTAGAGAAGCCCGGAAAAGAATGCATTGATATCGGTGTGGAAGATTTTAGCAAGGGCAACAAGTTCCGATATCTTGATATTCATGCGGTTGGTTTCCAGTTTGGCATAGGTGCTTTTGGACATAGAAATTCCCATCAAGTTCAATTTTGCAATGACCTGATCCTGAGTGAGTTTATTCGCATAACGGATGGATTGTATATTTTTACCGATATCCATATCTGGTCTGATTTTCTGCATGATAAAGTCCTTTCATTTCTTGAATGTTTCGTAATAAAGAAACTTTATATTGATTTTACTGGTTTCACTTTTTATAATGTTTCGTAATAAGGAATTATTTACAAGAAGGGTGATGGGTATGCACCAAAAGGATATGGAGCAGTTTGCTTTCCTGTTTTTATGCGGAAAGCGTGACAGGGAAATCTTATTGGGAAAAGAAAAGATGACATTTTCAGACTTGGACAGGCTGACGTATGTGACAGATTTTTTAGGGCTAAACTTGTATAACCTGGAAATCTGGAATGAATATGCAGGGCAGTTTGGTGAACAGTTTCAACAGTTGGAATTGCTATATGATGAAACTTGCAGCATCGTGTCCTGGGAGCCTACAGAAGCAGATGAGCATTTGCATGAGCAATGGCTCCAGGAATTTTGCACCCAGGTATCGGATAAGGAAGTTCGGAAACAGCTGGAACAAATTATAAAACAACAGTATCAGGAACAAGGGATGGCAGATCCCACGGAGACAGACATCGTGTAGGTGCCTGTCTTTTTTTCGCAGAAAATTTGAAAAAGACTTCGAAGGGAGGTGATAGAAAACGTGAGTATCAGTATTTATGAATTACTGGCAGTCGCCAGGGAATCGGAAGGTGTGAAGGCAGTGAAGGGAGATGACATCCTGTGTGAGAAACGCTTTGCACCGGATACCCGATATATGGTGGAGTTTTTGGTGTTAGAGCAAAAGGAAGGGTTCGGGGAAAAGGGAGAGTATCATCGCTATTTTTTGACCAAGGAAGCGTATCGTGAATTGATCGATCTGCAGAATCAGGGAGTCCTGCGCTTTCAAAAGCAGGCGCTCGTTTTAGAGGGGACGCTGCATTATCTTCCAGCCCAGGCATTTGTCCGGGACCGGGAGTAGGAAGCTTAAAAGGCTGGAAAAGAAAAAGTCTTTGCAGGAGCATGGCTCCGAGTCCGGGAGCTCTTTCACCGGAAATTTTTATAGAACGAGAAAGAAGGGAGTGGTAAGCGATGATCATTGGAATCGACCATGGGTATTATGCCATGAAAACAAAACAGGTGTGTTTCCCGACAGGACTGATGCGGTACACCTATGAACCTTATACCATGCAGAATGTTCTTCAATATGGAGGCGCTTATTATGTGTGTGGGACGGGGCGGCAGACTTTAGTAAAGGATAAGACCGCCAATGACAATTATTATCTTTTAACGCTGGCTGCACTGGCACAGGAGATCCGAAAACGAAAAGGAGAGAGAACAGCCAAGGTTGTTCTTGCAGCCGGGCTTCCCCTTGCTGGGTTTGGAAGGGAAAAACAGAAATTTAAGGAATATCTGTTTCGGAAGGAACAGCCTGTCCGCTTTTTCTACGAAGGGGAACGCTATGAAATCCAGATTGAGGATGTGAAACTGTTCCCCCAGGGATACTCGGCTCTGGCTCTTTACCCGGAATACTTAAAAGATGAACCCTCTGTTCTTCTTGTGGATATCGGGGGATGGACGGTGGACTTGATGCGCCTTGATAACGCTGTTCCCAATGCAGCTACCTGCAGGAGTCTGGAACTGGGTGTCATTCGCTGTATGGATGAGATTCTGGAACAGGTGCGCAGAAACACCGGGCTGTCCATAACAGAGACACAGGTTGAGCGCATCTTACAGGGGAAGTCCTGCAGCATGCCTGCGGAAGTGGTGTCTTTGATCGAGAAACAGGGCAGGCTTTACATTGAAAAGATATTGTCTGCGATCACCGAGGCAGGCTTTGATCTGCGGGCAGTTCCTTCCATTTTCATGGGAGGCGGGGCTGCTATTTTTCAGCACCGTGTAAGTACCCAGGACCGCCTGTGCCGCCCGATTTACCTCACAGACATCCATGCAAACGCAGCCGGATATGAACGGATTGTGGGGCAGATGAGGGCGCTGTGAGCCGCCCGGTCTTTTCCTTTCGCCCAAACCTTAAGAACCCAGAGCATGAAAAAGCGTGGCGGCTTTTGATGGAAGTTCCGGCAGGACAGAGGAATCAGTATCTGGTAGATGTGATTTTAGAAAAAGACGAACGGGAAACCTTACGGAAATTGATTCAGGAGACTGTTCGAGAAGAACTGAAAAGTGGCGGTATGGAACGAATGCCAGCATGTGAAAAGGAAGAAATTCCCAATCAGATGCTGGATTTTTTATTTCAGATGGAGCAGGAGTAAAGGGGGTGAGGCCTATGGACAAAGAAAATATGGCATTGTTGGATCTGCTTGGGTTTTGCATACATTTGACATGGATTCTTTAGTGGGTATTGTGAATAGCTTTCTTTCAAACTTTGGAGTATGTTGTGTATAACAAAACGAAAGGAGAAACGCAGATGACAGAGATGAAGAACATATGCGGAAAGATTCCGGTGGAATTACATGAGAAGGTAAGAGCCGAGATCGAAGAGAAAGAAACGAGTACACAGATATTCATCCGGCAGGTGATTGAAGAACACTTTAACAGACTGGAAGGCAAAGGAGAAGAGAGCATGGAAAAAAGAACATTAGCAGTACAGGTTACAGAGGAATTATTCCAGAGAGTCAAATGGGTAGTCGCGAAGGAAGGCATCAAACAGAAAGATTTTATCATCCGCATCATCGAGAAAGCGGTGGAAGAGGTAGAAGCCAAATGGCAGGAGCTAGAGCAGCCGGAAGAAACCCCAGAAGCAAACAGAATGGAGGAGTCTACAGAAGAGACTGCTGAGGAAGAGATTACCGAAGAGGGAATCGAAGAGAGGGAAATTGCGGAGGAAGAACCTGACGATGAGAGCTTAGAAGCATCCACAGGACCGGACGAGGAAGAAACAGATCAAGAACTTCCCGAAGATACAGATGAGGAAGAGGAACTGCCAGAATCCGAGGAAGAAACCGAAGAGATTGCATAATGCCAAAGAAATAGAACCATAAAACTTGCAGGCGGTGTGGAAAAGAAACCATGCCGCCTGCTTTTTCTCAGCAAAGGAGGTTGATAGCCGCAACCATTCGATTTTTTGATTTATTCAGCGGGATCGGGGGATTCCGGGAAGGGTTAAGACGTGCAGGCGGTTTTACCTGTGTGGGACACTGCGAGGTGGATGCTTATGCGGATAAGAACTACCGATTGCTGTTCGACACAGAAGGGGAGTGGTTTTGTAATGACGCAAGAACAATCGAAACAGACCGAATGCCAGACTTTGATCTTTTGTGTGCAGGATTTCCTTGCCAGGCATTCTCTATCGCCGGAAAGCGGGGAGGATTTGCAGATGCCAGAGGAACTTTGTTCTTCGAGATTGCCAGACTGGTTGCAGACAAGCGACCTGCGTATTTCATCCTTGAAAATGTTCCCGGACTGCTTTCGCATGACAAAGGCAGGACGTTTCACACCATCCTCAGTACATTATCTGAGTTGGGGTACGGTGTGGAATGGAAAGTGCTTAACAGCAAGGATTTTGGAGTCCCCCAATCCAGAAAACGGGTGTATCTTGTCGGATATCTTGATCGAAGATGTGCCGGAAAAATATTACCTTTCCCAGCAGCAAATGGAACGTCTCTTGTTCAAGTCCAGACGGGCAGACAGGGGGAACGGATCTACAAAGCCGAAGGATTAAGTTGTACCCTGACTTCCGGAGCGGGAGGCGTTGGTGGAAAAACCGGATTATATGAGGTTGGTGTGCCTATCAAAGAGAATACCAAGCAGGGTTATAAGATGGCATATACGGGAGACAGCATTGACCTGGGATATGCAGGCATGAATACCAGAAGAGGGCGTGTGGGGCATCAGATTGCCCATACCCTGACCACCGGAATCCAGCAGGGGACACTGCATTTTGTGGATCTGTCTCCTCCGCCTCTTGTCACAGAACATTGCAGGTGTCTGAATACCAGACAATCGGGCATCCATAATCACAAAGGGGAATGTTCCGGTGTCTTAAAAGAGGAAGGTGCCAGGGCAGTGCTGAATCCGGGAAGAGAAGAAACCCGGCAGAATGGCCGGAGGATGAAGGAGCCGGAAGAGCCGATGTTCACCATTACTGCCACAGACCGGCATGGAGTTGCCTATCGGGGCAGAATCCGGAGGCTGGTGCCAAGGGAGTGTCTGCGGCTGCAGGGCTTTTATGACTGGCAGATTGACCGCATAGAACAGGAGACTTCGGACAGCCAGCTTTATAAACAGGCTGGAAATGGAGTGACCGTCAACGTGATCGAAGCCATCGGAACGCTTCTTCGGCAGGCAGATACAGAGATCCGGGCAGAGGATGAAAAGACAAAGAGGTAAGGCAGTATGGCAATTGGAATTCAGGATCAATATTTCGGTACAGAGATTGAGATGACAGGGATCACCAGGCAGAGGGCTGCGGAGAAAGTAGCAGAGCTGTTTGGGACAAGGGCAGTTTGCGACGGTGGATATTATGGGGTCTGGTCTGTGACAGATCAGGAAGGAAAGAAATGGAAGTTCATGTATGATGGGAGCATCTATACGGAACGCAGGGAGCGTGGACGCATGGTTCCTGCCGGAAGAGAATACAGCACCGAGATGGTCAGTCCGAAACTTTCCTATGGAGAAATGGGAAAACTGCAGGAAGTGGTGCGGTGTCTCAGGCATCATGGGGCGAAGGTAAATGCATCCTGCGGGCAGCATGTGCATGTGGATGCTTCCAATCACACCCCAAGAAGCCTTAAAAATGCCATGACCATTATGTATTCCAAAGAGGACATCCTGTTTAAGGCATTGAAGGTGCAGACATCAAGGGAACAGGAGTATTGCCAGAAGGTACGCCCCATTGTGCTGGAGAAGATCCGCCGGATGCCAAACAGCACCATTTCCATGGAAAAGTTGAAACGGGTATGGTATGGGGGCAGGGATGGAAGCCATGATCATTATGACGATACCCGGTACTATGCGTTGAACCTTCATGCAGTGTTTTCCAAAGGAACTTTGGAGTGGAGATGTTTTGAGAGTACCCTCCATGCAGGAAAAGTGCGGGCAAATATCACGCTGGCTCTTGCCATCTCTGCCCAGGCCATCAATCAGAAATGCACCCAGATGCGGAAAACGGAGATCACAGAGAATCCGGCATTTACCTTCCGTACCTTTTTATTGCGGCTGGGGCTCATTGGACCGGAATATAAGAATGTCCGGGAACATCTGCTTGCCAATCTGGAGGGTGACAGGGCATGGAGATATGACCGCAGTACCTATGAATGTTTGAATCGAAATCATCGGGCGGAGGATGCCCGTTAGGAGGTAAGAGATGAAAGAATCCTATTATTTTGCCTATGGCAGCAACATGAACTTAGACCAGATGGCGTACCGCTGTCCGGCAGCTTCCGTAGTGGAGAATGTCCGGCTGGATGGATACCGCCTGACCTTTTGTGGCAGGGGGAAAGGAAGCGGTGTTGCCACTATTTTGCCGGAAGAGGGCAGCCAGGTGGAAGGGGTGCTTTGGAAGATCACACCGGAGTGTGAAAAAAGCCTGGACTTTTATGAAGGGTATCCCCACCTGTATGGGAAGGAGCCTGTTTTTGTTCAGGGAAAGGATGGTGTGAAACGGGAAGTCATGGCATATACCATGAATGCACCCTATAAGGATCAGCCTGCCATCCCATCGGATCTTTATTTTATGGGAATCGTGGAAGGCTGCCATCAGAATGGGATTTCCAGCCGATCTGTGACCGATGCGCTAAAGCGTACAAGACAGGAAGTGGGAAAGCAAAAAGCCAGTCATAAGAAAACAGAAGTCAGCAGATAACAAAGCCGCAGGGGAAAGCCTCTGCGGTATTTTTAACGAAAAAAGGAGAATGCAATGAAGAGCAGGAATATCAAAACAAGACTTGCAGCCTTTGGGCTCGCACTGCTTATGGGGCTTAGTCCGCTTGGGAACTTAGCGGATGTCCATGCGGCAGAAACAAAAAATCCGTCAGAGCCAGTGACGGAGAGCACAGAAATATCTGAAACGGAACAGACAGAGGAAGTTTCAGAAGCTGCGAAACATTTGGTAACAGCAGAAGATATCACGAAAGATATTTCCGACAAGGATTTTATGGCAGAGACTTGTATGGAAGGTATCCATTACAATTCAGAACAAGAGGATGTTACTTTGGAACGTATCGAAGCGGAAGATGGAGGGAGCTACCACCCTGACCAGGCAGGAACCTATATTGCAACCTACTGGGTTGTGCCAAAGGATGCGCGTGACAGCTATTCTGTGAGCAGAAAGATCATCCTGACGGATACGGAAGGGCAGGCTCATACAGAAGAAAATGGCGGTCAGAAACAGAAGGAGGATACGAATTCTGAAGAAGATTCGGAGACGCCTGTGCAGGAGATCCCGGATGTGGAAGTGACGGTATCCGGGGAAGATGCAGATGCACAGGCAGCAAGGGAACTGGAAGAAAAGATTGAGGATGGGGAAGTGATGATGCTTTCCGGTGCGGAAAACACTTTCCGAGCAAAGGAAACCGTACATCTGGAAAAAGGAGAGACCATTTACTATCCAAGTTATATTGGAAATTACTTAACCTGCTGGTTTACGGTCAATGGAAAGATCGCTTACTGTCTGGAATCCCATCGTTCCTCACCGCCGAGTGGTGACTATGTGGCACAGGTACTGGACAGCAATAAGAACTTGCAGAAGGTGCTGTATTATGGTTATGGCGGTGCCGGGGATATTACAGGGAGTTATCTGTCCGGGAAAAGTGCAGAAGAGAAATATGTATATACCCACATCGCAGCCAGCTATGCCTATGCAGGTGAGGCAGGATTTACAGGATGTAAGTATGAAGATCTGGTAAACGCAGGCGTGATCGCCTATATTGACCACCTGTTTGCTATGGAAGAGCCGCCGAAGGGGGAAATCTCCCTTTCCAAGACTTCTGTAAAAGCAGTCCGAAATGGAAATGTACAGAAAACACCGGATATCACATTGTCCGGGGATCACCGAAACTACATTTCCGTCCAGGTACCAAAAGACATCACCATTTATAACAAGACAAAGGGAACTTCCGCAGAGAATGGTGCGCTGAAGATCTATGGCGGGGATACCTTTTATTTGACTGCCCCAATGCTTCATACCGGAAAATATTCCTCCGGGGAACTGCATGGTTCTGTAGGGGAAACCTGGAGAACGCTGGTATTATCCACAGGAAACAGCAATCAGGACATTGGAGTCTTTGAATCGGAGAAAGCCAATCCGGTAAGTTTTACGGTAGACTGGCTGGAGATGACAAGGATCGAGCTTTTCAAACAGGATGCGGATACCAAGAATCCTTTAGACGGTGCAGTGTATGGCATTTATACAGACAGCAAGTGTGAGCATCTTTTGATGGAAATGCCAGTCACCGGGGAAGAGGGAAAAGCAGTCAGTGATTATTTTGAGGCAGCCATCAAAACAGTATATGTGAAGGAGATCAAGGCTCCAGACAAGTATGCACAGAGTGATGTGATCCATAAGGTGGATGTGGAAGCCGGAAAGACGGTCACCATCTCAGCAACCGATGAGAGGGTGAAAGGTGCTGTCCATATCCAAAAGATCGATAAGGAGACACAG
This sequence comes from Blautia sp. LMAG:36, assembly GCF_008680535.1. NCBI lineage: Bacteria > Bacillati > Bacillota > Clostridia > Lachnospirales > Lachnospiraceae > Blautia > Blautia sp. LMAG:36. The sequence continues at coordinate 399,669 of NZ_NALB01000010.1, forward strand.
GCTTTTCTTCCCCAGGGAGATAGTTCCCTTGCCGGGGCTGTGTATGGTCTGTATGCCAGAGAGGATATCGTCCACCCGGATGGAAAGACGGGGGTTCTGTTCAAAAAAGACAGCCTCATCGCACAGGGCGTGATCAAGGAGGATGGTACCTTAGATTTTTCCAAATTGTATCTGGGGAAAATGTATGTGAAAGAGATCACTCCGCCGGAAGGCTATACGGTAGATCCAACAGAGTATGAGGTGGACCTTGCTTACGAAGGACAGGAAGTGGCAGAGGTAACCAGGGACCTGACGGTACAGGAACAGGTGAAAAAGCAGGCGTTCCAGCTGATCAAGATCAGCGAAGATGGAGACCAGACAGAAACAGACCTTGTGGAAGGAGCAGGTTTTAAGGTGTATCTGATCAGCAGCCTTTCCAAAGTAGAGAGTGGGGAATTACAGCCATCCAATGGGGATCAGTTTACTGCGGAAGATTTCCGAGGTTATGATTTCAGTAAGGAAGAGGTGGCAGTGACCTATGTGGATGGCAAGGCTGTCCCGGTACAGGAGCTTATTACAGATAAAAAAGGATATGCTCTCAGTCCGGAGCTTCCGTATGGTCTTTATGTGGTAGAGGAAAGCACCGTACCGGAGAACTTGAAAGCCATCGATCCGTTTTTGGTGAAGGTTGATGAGGACAGCAGAGAACCGATGGTATGGCGTGTGTTCGATGACCGTCCGTTTGAGTTTTTGTTAAAAATCGTGAAAAAGGATGCACAGACAGGCAATCCGGTTTTAAAAGCAGGAGCTTCCTATAAAATCTTTGACATGGAAAAAGAGGAATATGTAGAGCAGACGGTATTCTATCCGAAGAAAGAGACCATCAGCGTTTTTAAGACCAATGAGGAAGGCTATCTGGTAACACCGGAAGAATTGAAATGTTCTACTTACCGGATCGAAGAAGTGAAAGCACCGGAAGGGTTTGTAAGACAGGGATATGAGAGTTCCTTGTATGAAGGGGAAAAAGTAATTTCTCCATTGGAAGTGACCGGAAAAGGCAGTTACAAAGAGAACCCGAAAGAGGGAATCGTGATCACGGTTCTTCCGATACCGCCCATCAGATCGATCCCGATACCGGGGCAGTCATCGTGGAAGTCGAGCAGCCAAACGATGAGCAGGTGGGAAGCCTGACACTGACCAAAACCGGGGAACAGCCAGTGGAAGTGAAGGGGGATTCCCTGCTTGCAAAGGCAAAGAGACTGGCAGGAAAGATCAAAGATGCAGTGACCGGAGAGGATACCGATACCGGAGTGTTCCATGATTTTGTCTATGAAGAATCCGGTGTGGAAGGGGCAGCCTTTGAACTGTATGCCAAGGACACCATTTATTCCCCGGACGGAGCAAAGGATGAGCAAGGCAATCCGGTCATCCGTTATGAAAAAGACGATCTGGTGGCAACTTTAGTGACCGATTCAGAAGGAAAGGCAGTGGTAAATAATCTTCCATTGGGTTCTTATTATCTGAAAGAAACGGTGGCAGGTGACCATTTCGTATTGAACCCGGAACAGAAAGAATTTACCCTGACCGTAGAGGATGATACTCAGGCAGTTGTTTATGAAGGGGTTGCTTATAAAAATGAGCGACAGAAGATTTCCATTTCTGTAGAAAAGAAGGATGCAGTCACAGAAGAGAAGCTGGAAGGCGTGATCTTTGGATTGTATGCCAAAGAAGATATCCTCTCCCAGCAGGGGGAGGTTCTTGTGGAAAAGGACACTCTGCTGGAGAAGAAAGCAACGGATGAGAAGGGACAGCTTACCTTTGACAGCGACCTCTATCATGGGAAATATTATGTAAAAGAGGAAGTGAGAAAACCGGGATATCTTCCAAATGAAGAAATCTGGGAGATGGATGCCTCTTACACAGACCAGAACCTTGCAGAAATCAAGCTGACAAAAGAAGTGGAAAACCAGCCGACTGAGAGCCAATTTACGAAAACCGATGCAACAACCGGGGAAGAACTGGAAGGCGCGAAGCTTCAGATCATCGATAAAGAGGGCAACATCGTAGAAGAGTGGATCAGTGCAAAAGAACCACACGTAGTTTATGGACTGCCAGAAGGAACGTATATCCTTCACGAAGAACTGCCGCCTTATGCAGAGGGCTATGTATCTGCAGAAGATATCGAGTTTGAAGTAAAAGAAGATGGCAGTGTGACCAAGGTGGAGATGAAGGATGATTATTCCAAAGTGGAAATTTCCAAGACGGATATTACCACAGGCGAGGAACTGGAAGGTGCCAAGCTGCAGATCTTAAATAAAGAGGGTGAGATTCTGGAAGAGTGGGTAACGGATGGAAAGCCTCATCTGGTAGAGAAACTTCCGGTAGGGGAAGAACTGACTTTGCGCGAGATCACAGCGCCGGAAGGTTATGAGATTGCAGAAGATGTGAAATTCACATTGGAAGATACCATGGAAATCCAGAAGGTGGAAATGAAAGATGCAAGAACACCGGAAACACCGGGTGTACCGCAGACAGGGGATGACCACTGGAAACCAATCCTGCTGTTTGTTCTTCTGGGAGCATCAGCAGCCGGACTCATGGCAACCATGATTTATAAGAAGAAACATGGAAAGACAGAAAAAGCAGATGAAACGAAAAAAGAAGAGTAGGCTGTGGATGTTGCAGGTGATGTTGTGTGCCATTTGCATGATGAGTGCAGCGTTGCTTTATTATGATTTTGTTATCATCCCCCGGCAGAACCGGGAACTGGTGGAGGACTTAAAATCCCACTTCCCGGAGGTATTTCCTCCGGGCGGGGGCTCCCCAACACAAAAAGAGGAACAGGCTGGAAGAGAACCGGAAGTGTCTGCCGTTGACCTCCGCTTCCTACAGAGTCAGTATCCGGATGTTCGGGGTTGGCTTACAATCCCGGAGAGTGGCATCGATTATCCGGTATTGCAGAGCAGCCCGGAAGAACCGGAGTATTATCTGCGGAGGGATTACCAGGGAAACTACGACATCAATGGAAGTTTGTTCCTCCAGGCAGACTGTATTCTGGGAGAATCGGGGAATCTGACCATCTACGGTCACAACATGAACAGCGGGGCAATGTTCGGGAATCTGGATCAGTACTCCTCCTATGAGTATTGGAAATCACATCCCAGGGTGTTCTTTCAGACACCGGAAGGAATGGAGGAGTACCGGATAGCGGCAGTTTTGAAAGCCGATGTGTCCATGTTCGACTTTCAGAGGACATCTTTTCAGAGTCCACAGGAATTGGAGGCTTATGTACAGCAGGCAAAAGAGGTAGCATTGTTTGAAACAGGGGTAGATGGCATAGGTTGTGAGGAAACTCTGACGCTGGTGACCTGCTCTTATGAGTGGAAGGAAGCCCGGAACATCCTTGTAGCAGTAAAAGTAGGGACTTAAACGGGGAAAGTGTTCAAAGATAGGTACTTTCTTCTGCTCTCTGGATATATCCTGCGGTGATCTGGAGCAATCTCCTGCGGGAAGTGTTCAAAACCACCCCAAAAGTGCAGAATGTGAGACGGGATGGAAGTCGGAAAGTGATGCTACGGAACAAAAAGTGTTCAAAGTTAAGGAACGTGCAACAAGTTGTGGCGGCTTGTGTAGTCTTGTAGTGTTGGAAGGGTGTTCAAAAGTGGGTGCTTTTCCAGCCCTTTGGTGGCTTTCTGGAACTGAAGCTGCCGGGAAGTGTTTGAAAGCACACGAAAAGTGCAGAATGTGAGACGAGGCTGCATGAAAAAGACAGTACCATCATACACAAAAGTGTTCGAGGATGTAGGATGTGCAACGAAATGTGGCGTGATGTAGTGTCAGAAAGTGTTCAAAGACTGGGACTTTTGCAACTATCTGGATGTATCTGCCATCTATTGGAAGAGTGTTTTCGAGAAGCATTTAAAAGAAAATCTCTGTTCAACTGCCTGAAAAAGCGTTACAATCATTCCATAAAGACAGGGAGGTGTTCCATGGATCAGAAAGAACAAACAAAGTGCATGGGTTCAGACGGAATGCAGAAAATGAACGGTGTTATCAATGCCGATCTTATGACTGTGGAAGAGATTCATCAGAAACTGGACGCAGGATACAAGGATATGGAAAACGGAAGAGTACGGGAGGCATCGGAAGTCTTTGCAGAATTTCGACAGCAGCATGAAACAAAATAAATGTGAAAGGGGGAAGAAGATGCAGGTTGTTATTGAGATACCCAAAGAAGTATTGTACGATACAAAGCAAACGATAGAACAAGCAACAGACTTTGCAAAAAGTGTAATTGCATTAGGATTTTATAAGCAATATGGGGTATCTGTGGAATTGTGTTCCCAGGTTGCTGGCATAACAGAGAAAGAATTCATAGATTATTTAGAAGAAAATGGTGTTTCCGTATGGGAAATAGAAAAAATCTAAAATGCTGACAGATACATAAAAAATGAGGGATGCACATAGAATAAAACAGGTATAATTTGTCCTTGACAAAGGAGTTTGTTGAGGATATACTGTACCTAGTGATCGCACTACGGAAACTTGAGAAGCCCGTAGTCCGGAAGGCTCCTGCGGGGGCCTTTCGTTATTTTCAGGGAAATACAAAGGCGGCGGGAAAATGAAGAAAAAAGGATTTTTAACATATGATGAGCAGATTGCCTTTTTAAAAGAGGAAAAGAATCTGGAAATACAGGATGAAGAATATGCTAAAAAGATATTGTTTAAAACAGGATATTTCCCGTTGATCAATGGATATAAAGAGGCATATAAGAATCCAGTAACGAACCAATTTCAAGATGGTATTACTTTTGAAGATATTTATGAACTGTATCAATTTGACAATGATTTGCGAAGTATTTTCATAAAGTATATTTTAATGGTGGAGAGGAATATCAAGTCTTCCTTATCGTATCATTTTTGTCTTACATATGGTGATATGCAGGATGATTATCTGGACATTAACCATTATGATTATTCAGGAAAGAAAAAGATAGTGATTCAAAATATGTTGAAAATCATGAAGGGCCAGCTTAGAAACGATAGTGACTATGTGTACATCCGTCATTATATGAAAAAATATAAGTATGTACCGTTGTGGGTGCTGTTTAATGTGTTAACAATTGGACAGTTATCGAAAATATATAGCTGCCAGAAAGGCCGGGTACAGATACAGGTTTGTCAGGATTTTGGACCGATTAAGATCAATGAGATGATCAAAATGTTAGCAGTTATGACAAAGTTCAGAAATGTGTGTGCTCATAATGATCGTCTGTTTGACTTTCGTACCAAGGATGCTTTATGTGATATGAAAATTCATGAAAGACTTTCCCTACCAAGAGAGTATGGACGATATGTGTATGGAAAAAATGACTTGTTCGCACAGTTGATTATCTTGAAACTTTTATTGCCGGAAGACGAGTTTAAAACGCTTTTCCATGAATTAAAAGTGTGCTTCCGAAAACATCCAGTACATAAAGAAGTCTTGGGGAAAATGGGATTTCCAACGAAATGGGAGAAAATCGGAAGAATAAAAAAATTTACGAAAACAGAGTTAAAATAATAAAGAAGATATGAACGTCAGGCAGGATATGTTCCCGTAAAAAGGAAGGTATCCTGCCTTTTTTGCATGAAAGTCTAACTATTAAAAGTCAAGGTTAAAATGAAGATTTTTTGAGTAAATTGCAGAAATGCTTTTCAGATATATTTGAACCTTGAAAACTGCATGACAATAAGAGCATCTTTGCAGGTGCTCTAAAAGGAGATATGAAGTTAAATTTTATGCTGCTCTATGATAAAGCTGCCCTGACTTTTCTAGTTGGTAAATAACCCTGACCAGTTTCTTGGCAGCATGGGATATGGCAACATTATAGTGTTTGCCTTCGGAACGCTTCTTTGCAAGATAAGCAGAGAACTGATTATCCCAAATGCAGACAAATTTTGTCGCATTAAACAGCGCATAGCGGAGGTAACGGGAACCACGCTTTTCCATGTGAGAATAACAGCCGTCAAGCTGACCTGATTGGTAAGTAGAGGGAGAAAGTCCTGCATAGGCAAGTATCTTGTCAGGGGAACTAAAACGGTTGAAGTCGCCAATCTCAGCAATGATCATCGCACCCATTCGGTAATTGATACCAGGGATGGAAAGAATTGGAGAGCGGATTTCGTCCATAATGGATTTAATGAAGCATTCTATTTCATCAATCTCAGAAGTTAATTCCTGAATAAGCCGAATTGTGTGCTTTAGTTCAAGAGATTTTGCAGGCATATTTGAACCGATGGAATGTTTGGCGGCATTTCGGATTTCTATCGCTTTTTCCTTATTGTAGTGTCCCTTAGAAGCATTCGCCAGCAGATTTGTGAGGCGAGTCAGATGGCATGAAGCAATCTGAGCAGAAGAAGGAAACTCGGCTAAGAGTGCGTATATAGAAACCATGTGAAGACTAGGAACAAGTTTTTCCAGTTCAGGGAAAAGGATGTTAACAAGGCGTGAGATAGAAGTTTTCAGTTTTGCTCGTTCTTGTACTTTATCAAACCTGTATCTGGTTAATGACTTAAGCTCTTCGTTGTGATAAGATGTGTCTGAGTAGGACTGTAAGTTTACTCCAGACATCATCATAAGAGCAATCGTATGGGCATCCACTTTATCGGTTTTTGTCTGTCTAAGGCTAAGACTTTTACGAAACAGATTGGTATGCAAAGGGTTGATGACAAAGGTGGGGAGACCTTTATCAATGAGAAAACCTAACAGATTGTAATTGTAGTGTCCGGTAGCTTCCAGTCCTACTTTTACGTTAGAAAAATCATTTGTTAAGGAAGAAATCTTTTGAAAGAGGTCATGGAAACCATCCGCATTGTTTGGAATAGTAAATGCGTTAAAAAGCACTTCTCCTTCTGAGTTTGTGATAAAACAATCGTGTTTGTCTTTTGCAACATCAATACCAATATAAATCATGGCAAATCTCCTTTGAATATATTTGACACTGTTTTAGAACCACAGTTGCTCTTCGCAGTTGTGAACTCGTTCTAAATAAACCGTCATGCGGTATCTAACTGATTAACAATCAAGCAAAGAGACTGTGGCTGGACACTTTCTGAAACCATCAAAGTGGTAGAGAGGAAACACCAGTCCACAGCATCTTATATATCATAACCATACCTGTAGAAAAGGTAAAGAATGGTTATGATGGAAATAGCATACAGACCTTGGAGAGGGTCTATAAATACTACTACTTTATAATACGAGAGAGGAAATTCATATGAGAAAATTTTATACAGCAGAAGCAGTAACAGAAGGACACCCGGACAAATTGTGTGACCAGATTGCAGATGCAATCTTGGATGTGTGTCTGAAACAGGATGAACAGTCCAGAGTAGCATGTGAGGTGCTTGCTACGAAAGGAACGATCATTGTGGCAGGGGAAATCACCAGCACCTATGAACCGGATGTGTTTGCAGTTGTGCGAAAAGTACTGTCTGACGTGGGTTATTCCAGTGAAGGGATTGCAATGGACACTTTTGTCCATCGACAGAGTCCCGATATTGCAGGGGCAGTCGATACTTCAAAAGAACGAAGGGAAGGAGTGTCTGACAATCAGATAGACTGGTTCCAAGGGGCAGGGGATCAGGGTGTGATGATCGGATATGCCTGTGATGAAACGAAGCAGCTCATGCCTATGCCTGTGGTGCTGGCCAATCGGATTGTCCGGGAATTATCTGCCTGCAGACAAAGCTCTTATATTCAGGGGATCTTACCGGATGGGAAAGCCCAGGTGACCGTAGAATATGAAAATGGGAAGCCTGTCCGACTGGATAGTGTGGTAGTGTCCTGCCAGCATACGGAAGAAAAAGATTTGAAAAAGCTGGAAGCGGAGATCCGAAACAAGGTGTTATTGCCGGCGCTTCGTCCCCTGCCACCGGATGAGGAAACCAAGATTTATATCAATCCATCGGGGCGTTTTGTCTGTGGAGGACTGGATGCAGATACGGGGCTGACTGGAAGGAAGCTGATGGTAGACAGTTATGGAAGCATGGTTCCCCATGGCGGTGGTGCATTTTCCGGAAAGGATTGTTCAAAAGTGGATCGTTCAGCAGCCTATATGGCTAGATATATCGCCAAGAATATCGTAGCTGCGGGGCTTGCCAGCAAGTGTCAAGTGTCTTTGGCTTATGCAATCGGAGTGGCACAGCCAGTTATGGTGCAGGTGGACACGTTTGGTACGGGAAACGTGTGTGCGGATGACTGTCTGGAGCTGGCAATCCCGCTGGTGTTTGGGCTGACTCCGAAGCAGATCGTGGATACCCTGCGCCTTACCCGTCCTATTTTCCGACAGACTGCAGCCTTCGGGCATTTCGGAAGAAAAGAGTTTCCGTGGGAGCGCACCGATAAGGTCGAGGCTCTTCGCAATGCAGTGATCTGATGGCTTGGGTTACTGAAGAAGAATATCAGGCAGCCAAGCAGGTGAGAGCCTACGAGTATCTGCAGACATACCAGCCGGGGAGATTGAAAAAAACACGGACAAGAAATGAATGGCAGCTTCAGGACCATGACAGTTTCAAAATCAATGAGATTACCAGCAAATGGCATTGGAAGTCCAGGGGTATTGGTGGAATGTCGGCTCTCCGGTTTTTTGATGCAGGTAGATGGCATGGGATATACGGAAGCAGTAAAAATCTTGTGTGAGCAGACGCCTGTGTATGTTTCCAGAGCAGAACCAGCCCCAGGAAGAAGCCCTTTTCCCTGCCTTTCCCCAACGACAGTTTTTACCGGGTACGGAGATATTTGAACCAAAGGGGAATCCGGGATGAGGTACTGGATTATTGTGTGCAGCTGGGAATCCTGTATGAGAGCGCCCCCTACCATAACGCTGTTTTTGTTGGCATGGATGAACAGGGAGAAGCAAAGTATGCGTTTCTGCGTGGGATTTATGACAGCCGGGGAAAGAGCTTTCGAATGGAACAGGAAGGAAGCAACAAACAGTATAGCTTTTGTGTTCCGCCTTTGGGGAAAAGCCATCGGGTAGCGGTGTATGAAGCCTGTATTGATGCCCTTGCCCATATGACGCTGGAAGATGGACGAACCGATAAGTATCGCCTGTCTCTGGGTGGAATCGCAGCGCCGAAAGAAGGCGCGGAACGAGCAACAAAAAAGATGAAGCGCCCGGATGCATTGGAATATTTTCTGAAAGAGCATCCGGAGGTAACAGAAATTGAGCTCTGCACCGATAACGATTTTGCCGGGCGATGGGCATGTGCGCAGTTAAAAGAGCAGTATGAGGAAAAATATACCGTAGTTTGTAACTTACCACAGATGGAAGGTGCAGACTATGGAGACCTGGCAAAACAGGCGGTGGAAAAACAGAAGAAACAGCAAAAGGAAAGAGGCAGGTGAGGTAAATGGAAGATACGATCAAAATAGAATTATTGACACCGCTGACAGGAACCTTTCTTCCCAATGAGATGGAACAAGATTGGGAAGAAGAGGATTACAATGACTTTGAAGAAGAGCAGGTATTTTTTGAAGGAGATGATTTAACGGAGTATGCTTCTGTGATTCAGGAAAAGATTGCAGAATACAACCGTGTCGGACATGACGATGATAGGACCGATAATCTGATGGATTATTTTGACGGAAGTGCTGCCATTAAAGAAAAAGTAGTGTCCGCAGTTCCATCGGTGAAAGAATCGGATGGTGTGTTATATGGCTGTACAACTTTAGAATTGAAAGAGTATCTGGAGGCGGAAGAATTATCGGAACTGTGTGAATATCTCACCGGACAATATAGTGATGGATGGGGAGAAGGCTTTGAACAGCAGGAGATTCCGGTAGAGGGTGGTGAACTGTGTATACACTTTTGGCGCCCCATAGATTTTGAATTTCAACAGGCAAAATCAGAAGTCTCAAAAGAAAAGTCGGAGAAACAAGAAAATCCGGTAAATGTTCCGAAACGCCTGAAAATGCAGCTTTTGGGAATGGATGGAAATGTGTTTGCGGTTATGGCCAGGGCAAGTAAACTGCTTCAGGAAAATGGGCAGGGACAAGAGGCAAAAGAAATGATTGCACGTGTCCAGAAATCAGAGAACTATTATCAGGCACTTCATATCATCAGTGAATATGTGGAAACAGAACTGAGTGCATCTTCTCAGAATGATACCAAGCCCCCAAAGAAACGTGGGAAGGAAGAATGCCGATGAAGTTATCTTTTGTCACATCAAAGGAGATGTGGGAAGAAAAAATAGCAGAAACAGATTGAAAAGAGAATAAACAGCCAGAACACTGACAAGGGAGGTCTTATGGAAAAAAGATTGCAATTATGGAGTCCTGTGTGGGGATGGCTTGCCACAAAAGAAGGGGAATCTGTAGATTTGAAGGGACAGGATCTTGTTCTTTATGAAACTGCCATCCAAGAGGCACTGGAGCAGGAAAAATTGTATTACAGAAAAAAGTCGGCACCATTCAATCTGATGGATTACTATGATGCGGATGATTCTGTAAAGGAGAAAGTGCAGAACCTCGATATCCAGGTGAAAAAAGAACAAGATGGTTTGTATGTTTGTGCCAGCCTTGCATTAATAGAGCCTCTTACACAGCAGGAAACTGGAAGCGATCCAGAACTTTCTCAGCAGGCAGTACGAAGGGGGAATTTTTGATACCTCACGTATTCGTACCTATTCCGTAGAGGAAGGAGAAGTCGTTTTTGATTTTTCAGTAGATACAAAAGAAAAGTTCTCTCAAAAAGAAGTCCAATGCGAAACGCAGAAGAAATATGAAATCACTTCCATAGCCCATCCACAATTTCCATGGCTGCATGGAATCCGAGCATTGGTAGACGTAAATGAAGCGGTTCCCAAAGGAACCTTGGGTGGCTTTGTAGAATATGAGCAAAATCTTTCCCAGGAAGGATCATGCTGGATTTATGACCAGGCTATCTGCTGTGAACGTGCGGTAGTGGAAAGGAGTGCAGGACTGTTCCAAGAAGCGATTGCCAAGGGTGATGCCCTTCTTACGGGAACTGCAGTGATGTATCAAACGAGTATTGCAGAGGAATCCTGCCGTATTCTAGCTGGAGAGGTTTGGAATATGGCACACATTCGAGGATTTGCCAAGATTACTGCGGCAAAGGAAACAGGAGATGCACCTTTGATTCTCGGAAATAGCTTGGTTTTTGGAAATGTATGCGGGAAAGTATTGGTGAGAGGAAATGTTCTGCCAAGCCGGAATGTGGAGAATCAGACACAGGAGCTGTTAGTTTTCAGGGGAGGTGATTCAATTCATAAAGTGAATGAAAGCAAGAAAAAAACAAAAAGTAAAAAACAGCCGGAGCGCTGATAAGAAAGGATGATGCCTATGGAAAATACCCTGCAGTTAGGGAACTTATTGAAAGAAGGAACATACCCGGAGGAATATACCGGAGGGAAAAACTGGACAATTTTACATGGAGATACGCTGAAACTGGTGAAAGCATTTCAGCCGGGGATCTTTGATGCAGTGATTACCGATCCGCCTTATGCGTCTGGGGGAACAAAACAGAATGAGCGAAACCGCACGACTAATCAGAAATACAGCAGTATGAAGGCAGAGAATGCACTGCCGGATTTTGATGGGGATAACAAGGATCAGCGTTCCTGGACCCATTGGATGGCAGAGTGGCTCTACGATGCGCGGAAAGCCTGTAAAGTTGGTGCGCCAATCTGCCTGTTTATTGACTGGAGACAATATCCCTCTATTACCGATGCACTCCAGTGGGCAGGCTGGATCTGGAGAGGAACTGCGGTTTGGGATAAGGGAAACTCTCGTCCGCAGAAAGGACGTTTTCGCCAGCAGGCTGAGTATATTGTGTGGGGCAGTAATGGCCCGATGCCAATCAACCGCCCGGTTTCCTGTCTTCCCGGTGTGTTCCGTTATGGAAATCCCCAGAACCGTATTCATGTGACAGAGAAACCGTTGCAGCTGATGAAAGATGTCATTCAGATTTGTGAGCCGGGTGGTAGAATCTTAGATCCCTTTGCCGGAGCAGGAACAACCATCCTTGCGGCGGTGGAAGAAGGTTATGAGACAGTAGGCATTGAAGTGACCGATGCTTATTATAAGCTGGGCAGTGACCGTGTAAAGTTTGCATTGGAAGCAAAGGAAAAAGAAGAGAGCGAGAAATAGCAAGGGCATCCACATGGATGTCCAAATTTATTTCTGAAGAAGAAAAGTGCATCCACGTGGATGCAGGAAAGGAGTGAGGCGATGGAACAGGCGATGGCCTATGTGTGTTGTTCTGCAGAAGAGAGCAGAGTGAAGGTGCAGCGATATTGCCGGAAGATTTATGAGTTGGGATATGTGCCCATTTGTCCGAGGTTTGGATTTCTTCCTTTTTTGGATGAAGGGGAAGCCGAAGATTTGCAGGCATACAACCGGATGTCCCACTTAATCTTAAAGCGGTGCCGGATGGTGGTGGTCTGTGGAAAAGAGGTTACTGGAACAATGAATACAGATATCAGTACAGCAGACCGATTACATATCATTTGCACCACATTAGATGGATTGATCAAGATTAAAGAAAAGGAATCATAATCGATTCTGCATGGGGGAGTCGATGGAAATCGGTGGAACTGGTTTTGCAAGCATAGCGTTTGGATATCCAAACGCACTTTGGGGAGAACCCCAATCCCCCGGCAGTCGAGAAAGGAGAAAAGAAACATGTTTTTTGCAGGAATGGCTCTTGGAGCAATGGCAGGTGTAGCCTTTGGCATTGGAGTGATGTGCTGTGTGGTTGCCGGAAAGAGAGAAGATCAGCAGATGGAGCAGATGCGGATACGCAGACAGAAACAGGGAGAACGGAAAACAATCCATTTCCGAGATATGGAAGGGTTGGAGCGGTTCTCCCTTTTGGATGGGGAAAGTCTTTGCATGATGGCAGAGGACGGAACGAAAGAGATTGGGATCTGCCGCTTTGTGGATGAAAAGCAGGTAGATGTGAATGGGCAGGTCTGGGAAATCGGGGAATTCCTTTGGCAGATGGAACGCAGAGGGATTCAGGTGTATCCCTTAGAGACAGCAGAAAAGAAGAAAAGGTAGGTGGTTGAATGAGAAAACGAAACCATGTAGTTCCTGTCCGTCTGAATGCGAAAGAACTTCGGCATCTGGACGGGCAGGTAGCAAAGAGTGGGTTAAACAGGGAGGAATTCTTACGTGCCCTGATTTTAGGCGCACAGCTGCAGACAAAGCCCTGTGAGCATCATGCAGAGCTTCTTCGAAAGATTGCGGGGCTTTGCAATAATGCCAACCAGCTTGCCCATGTCGCCAATGGCACAGGAATGGCAGGGGAAGCCAGCGTACAGGAAATGCTCCGGATTTCCAAAGAGACCTGGCGTCTGGTGAAAGAGGAATGGTAGATGGCATATACCAGCGTCCTCCCCGTCCACCGCCTGGACCGTTCCATTGATTATGTGAAAGATCGGGCAAAGACCACCAAGAGTGCCGGCTCCCTGGAAGAAGCCATTGATTATGCGTTGAACCGGGAAAAGACGGAACAGACCATTTTTGAAGATGCCATGGGGTGTACCTGTGAGAATGCTTATGCAGACATGGTAAAGACCAAAGAACGATTCCATAAGAAAGACGGGGTACAGGGATACCATCTGGTACAGAGTTTTGCAGAAGGGGAGGTATCCCCGGAACTGGCACATCTCATTGGGCAGGAACTGGCAGAGCAGTTATTGAAAGGGCAGTATGAGGTGGTGATCACGACCCATCTGAATACCAGTCATTACCACAATCATCTGGTATGGAATTCAGTGAGCATGGTGGATGGAAAGAAATACCACAGCAATGCCAAAAGTTATTTTACCGAGGTACGTCAGATTTCCGATCAATTATGCAGAAAATATGGTCTCTCGGTGATCCAGACGAATCAGGGAAAAGCCATGCATTATGCCCAGTGGAAAGCAGAAGCAGAAGGGAAGCCTACTTGGAGGACTGCCATCCGCATGGATATCCGGGAAACCATTGGTGTGAGTTTTTCCTGGAGTCAGTTTGTCAAAGAAATGGAGAAGCGGGGTTATACGTGGAAGCTGAACCGGAAGTACCCCTCTTTAAAAACACCGGGGATGGAGCGGTATATCCGTCTGTGTTCCTTGGGAAAAGGATATGGGGAGGCAGAAATCCGGGAGAAGATCCTGCGTCCCAAGATTCGGCAGGTGTATGGAACAACACAGATGCAGGTTCCAAAGAGGAAACTTACTGGTTTACAGAAATTGTATTATTCCTATTTATATCAGATGGGGGTATTTCCAAAGAAGCCCAAGCGGATTCCTTATGCAGTACGTTCCGACATCCGGAGGCTGGACCAAAGGATTTGCCAGATGGAGTTTTTGCAAAAAGAAGAGATTATCACCAGGGAAGAGCTGGCAGCATACCGGAAACCCTTGGAAGAACAGGTACTTTCTTTGATGAAAGAGCGCAGAGAATTATACCGGAAAGAACCGGGCGGTATGCGCATTCAGGCAATCAATGGGGAATTAAAAGAACTTCGAAAGAAGATCCGCTTAAGTAGGCAGATTGAAAAACAGTCCCTGGAAATGGAAGAGCGGTTAAGGCAGGCAAAGGCACAGGAACAGGAAATGTCCGGGAAACAGCGAAGAGAGACAGAACGGAATCGGTAAGGAGGTGAGAGCGTATGAACTATGGCGGTGATGCAGCGGATCAGATTGTCCGGTATTCCATGGAAGGCATGGAACACACGTTACGGATCAGCGGGAGCATTGCAAAGAATCTGGCGGTGCTGATCGTAGCGGTGATGAAGGATCAGAAAAAGACCAGGGGAAAGACCAACCTGCTTCGGATGTTAAAGGAACAGCGGGCAATGAAGTTTTTCACCATTCCTCATGACAGGCTGCGGGAGTTTGCTGGGGAAGCCAAATCCAGGGGACTGTTGTATGTGGTCATCCGGGATAAAAAGAATCCTAAGTCTGCAGAGATCATGGTGTTTGCCGATGATGCAGCGAAGGTGAACCGGGTGCTGGATAAGATGAATCTGGACTTTGTCAAATCCGAAGCCGGAGAAGCGGTGGTGGAGCAAGCGCCAGTGCGGGAAGCAGAGCGTGTGATCGATGCAGAGTTTACCGAGAAAACCGAAGGAAAGGAGGAGCTTCCGGTCAAGACCGAAAAGGTGGTACTGCCGGAAGGAACCATTGAATTTGAATTAGACGAAGAAGAGCATCTGTTTGATGTGGGGGAAGTTACTCCTACAGGGGAAAATTTTACCCAGGCGGAGAAGGCAGGGAATCTGTCCGGACCTTCCTCGCACAGCAGCGGTTCTTTTTCCGGGCAGGAAACTAGCTGGAAAGGGGAGAAACCATCTGTCCGGCAGGAATTAAAAA
>NZ_NALB01000011.1:0-20413 GCF_008680535.1 Blautia sp. LMAG:36
CTGCATCAGTTCTTCCTATTTATATGTATAAAATTCATGGACCCCGTATTTAAAGAGCCTCTTCAGGTCCTTTTCAAACCATTTCACATTATGTTCCTCTGCTGCAGATTTCTGGATAAAGAACAGTGCACCTTCAGAATAATCAGTACCCTTCAGCGCCTGCTTGACCGCTTCCCTTGTTTCATCGGAAACTGCAACTTCATTGATCCTGCCATCATAGGTCGGTGAAAACTGCGGAACGCCGTCACTGTTATCCCAGACAACCTCTGTCACCGTATTCGGAAAATCTTCGCTTTTTACACGGTTCATGATGACGTTGGCCACCAGAACACGGCCCTTGATATCTTCACTTCCTGCTTCTGCCTCCACGATCCTCAGAAGTGTATCATAGTCTTCATCTGACATCAGTGTGGGATTTTCTGCCAGTGTGATCGACCTTGCATCAAGTTCATTTACTTTGTTTTCCATAGAGGAGCTTACATTAAGATCTGCAGCAGTATTGGTTACTTTCTGTACTCTCTGGCCTACGATCACCTGCTCACAGGAGCTTCCGATCCTTGTAACCGTGCTTCCGGATAATGGTGTATCCGTAACTCCTGAAACCACACCTGCGATCCCGGTAGGAACAGCAACCTCTTCATAGGGAGAGCCCTCTCCTCCATCTGAAGCTGCATAAACCCTGCCTCCCTCACTTTCTGCAAATGTCCTTGTCCCCAGAGAAATAACCATCGCCAAAACTGCACATAATGTCAGCACTGCAAAACTGCGCGCGGAATTTCCTCCGGTTTTTCCATTTCTACGTTCATCCTGCACTCCGTCAGTCTCACGTAAATCTTTCTCAACTTTCATAATCTCATTCCTTGCGTTTCATTTTCTGTAACAGCCCATAATCCTCCGATGCGATATCACAGCCCCCATTATCATCGCTTCCCGGATAAATACGGATCATTACGATTTCCTTTACATGTTTGTAACATTTTTGTAATGTATGGGAAAATTATATTTAATAATATTGAATATGTCAAGCTTTTTCCCGTATTTAACGCTTCAACGGCGGTATTTGTGTTTTATCCACACCTTATCCACATGTATTCCACATAAAATCGCAGAGTTATCCACACTCATGTCATATTTCATTTCAGAAAAAAAGGCAGATAGCGTCTCTATCTCCGTCCAATGTTGTACACCCACTTTCCGGAAATCGTACTTCTATCTGCCTGTTTATCCTTTTTCAGAACAGTTTTTTCCTCTGTTATTTACAGATTTGATTATAATATTTTGTTTTCAGTCAGTCAAGGATTTTTGCTCGACCAAATCCGACGCCTTATGCAAAACGGCACAGGGCCTGCACGAAAAGTGTCGCATAAACACACAGATCGATACTCCAGGCTCCCAGAAACAGTCCCCATGGTGTTTCCCCGGCTCCTTCGGCAAACCGTTTGGGCTTCAGCGCAAGAATCAGTGGAAAAAGAAGCGGCAGAAAATACCGTCCCTGCACGCCCAAGATCTTATCGTAGCCATAGGCTGTCCACTGTCCGTATAACGTTACAAAGATCAGCGCAAATACCAGGAGACTGACTCCTCCCAGAATGCCCTTTGCCGGAAGCTCCAGACGGATTCCCGATATATCATCATTCCCGGAAACCTGAAGGACCAAGATCAAAAGATATCCCATTGCCAGCAGGGCACAGACAGGAATGTTCAGCCATCCAAGATTACTTCCTATCATTTCTGTAAGATAGGTCACACCAAAATTATCCAGGCTCCGCACAAAAGTCAGGACAAAGGCAGCCGGATCCTTCAGGATCCCCACAAGCTGTGCAGCTGTATCCACACCTGGCTGTGACTCACAGAGATATCGGGATGCAATGACCAGCCAGCCGAAACTTAAGATCAAGATCACAGTTCCTGCACAGACCACATGAAACCAGTAATTTTTTCTGCTTTTAAACCGTTCTTTCGGGATCAGGAACAGGAGCAGGCAAAACGGCATGTAAACCACTTTGCAAAGACACAGGAATCCGGTCAGCACGTACATCCATATCAGCTGTCTTCTACTCATCACTTCTTTTTGTTTATATCGCATAGCCAGTACAAAGGCAGCCAGAGCAACCGTCAGAGCCAGGGCCAGGGCATCTGCTGACATGGAATTTGCTGACTGGATATTCACAGGTACCAGCCCCAGAAGTACGAGGAAATTTTTCCCAACAGGCGTCAGACGAATGGCAAAGAAAAAGAACAGTCCAAACATAAGCATATTGGCGATCCTTCCCGCATAGGCAAGAACCATCGGCCGGTCCGTAAACAGATCTGCAATGCGGATCCCTACTGCCTGGGGAAGATACGAAGTAGGTGCATACAAGGCTGTATTTCCAAATCCGTAAAACTGTGTTTTTTCCCGGTCGATACGCTGATCTGCATTCTCTCCGATATCCCATAATGATACATGATCCTTGGCGGAAAATTCCGGAACCAGACCACTGTTAAACGTCCTTCCATATGAGAATAAGTCGTTTCCTCCGTTGCCTTCCGACGTCAGATATCCTCTGGAAACCTCATAGCTTCTCAGATAATGGCTGTACTCATCCGGCGAATTAAAGGCCGGAACCGCCGCCAGCGTACAGATACTCATAAAAATATAAACAACGGCAAACACCACTTCTGCCCGGAGCTGTCTGCGTTTCAGAAATGCAAAGATCACCAGCATCACAGCTGCCGCCGCTCCAATCACCAGAAACACCAGTGATTTTGGAAATGGCCTGGAAATGATCCGATAGGCAAGTGTCTGTGTATCATCCTTCTGGCTCACCAACCCTGCAGCCACTCCGGTATCCCCTTTTGCGCCATCTAAAACGATCCGGAATTTCTGCCCCTTACATTCCGTAAGCTTCTGGTCAAGCCGGAAATACGTGGTATCCCCCGACGATATGGTCAGTCTGCTGGCCTGCCAGCTCTGGATCTCCCTTTCATTCTGGTACAGCGTTATCTGAAACGTTCCAGCAACCGATGCACTCTCTGTAGAAAGAAAAAGCTCCACACCGGACAGACGGTTCGTTTTGCAGGTAAACTCCTCTTCAAAGCTTCCTCCCGCACCGATCATAGACCAGGTATCCGGTCTTGCCTGCTGCCTTACATTTCCGAGGATCTCCGAATCACTAAGCAAATATGCGGAAAAGATCAAGATCATTCCCCATATCAGCAGATATTTCAGAGTATTTTTCAGCTCTGCAGACAGGCTGTATGAGCTTCTGTTTTTTTTCTTATTTTTCATAATATCCCTCTTACTCACTGTTATTTTCACATTCCGCACTATTATAGCATCTGCACGGCAAAAAAAGAAGCTGCGTTTTATGGCAGCTTCTCATTTTTTGTAAACCTATCCGGAACCGGATGCTTATCGATTGTTGATCGCAGTTACCAGTGCATCAATAGAGGCACGGATGATATCCTGATCAACACCCGCTCCCCAGGCAAGCGTTCCATCCGGTTTGCGAATTCCCACATAAGCGATAGCCTTGGAGGAAGAGCTCTGCTCCAGAGCATGCTCCTGATAAGTTTCCAGTGTGTATTTCAGTTCGTAAGCTTTCTTCAGCGCATTGCTTACCGCATCCAGACGACCATTTCCGGAAGCCTCTGTAACGATGGTTTTTCCACGGAATGTAGAAGTAACCCGTGTTACGATGCCGTCTTCCTTCTGCTGGAAATGAACCTCATTGATGCTGTATGGTTCAACCACATTTTCGAAGGTAGATTTGAACAGACTGAAGATCTCGTCCGGATGAAGCTCTTTGTGCTTGTGATCGGACACTGCTTTGGCTGCATAGCCCATAGCCTCGCGCATTTTCGGAGGAAGGTTCAGGCCAAACTTTGTCTCCAGTATATAGCCTACACCGCCCTTTCCGGACTGGCTGTTGATACGGATAACATCTGCGTCGTAGTTTCTTCCCACATCTGTCGGATCGATCGGCAGATACGGAACAGTCCAGTGCTCCAGATCTCCGTTCTCTCTCCAGTGCATACCCTTTGCGATGGCATCCTGATGAGATCCGGAAAATGCAGCAAATACAAGAGCTCCACTGTACGGACTTCTTTCATAGATCTGCATTCCGGTACATTTCTCATAAACCTCGCAAATATGCGGCATATCAGAAAAATCAATCTTCGGGTCCACACCCTGGGAATACATATTCATACCAAGCGTTACAATATCCACATTACCGGTACGCTCACCATTTCCGAACAAAGTTCCCTCAATTCGGTCAGCACCTGCAAGAAGACCCATCTCGGAGTCTGCAACGCCACATCCACGATCATTGTGCGGATGAAGAGAAACGATCACGTTTTCACGGTATTTCAGATTATCACACATGTATTCCACCTGACTTGCATACACATGCGGCATAGAATGCTCAACCGTAACAGGCAGGTTGATGATCGCTTTGTTATCTGCAGTGGGCTGCCATACATCCAGAACCGCATTGCACACCTCCAGTGCATACTCCGGCTCTGTTCCCGTAAAGCTCTCCGGGCTGTACTCAAACTGAAAATTGCCTTCTGTCTCATCAGCCAGTTTTTTCAGAAGTGCAGCGCCATCTACTGCGATCTTCAGGATCTCCTCTTTTGATTTTTTGAATACCTGCTCTCTCTGCGATACGGATGTGGAATTGTATACATGAACGATCGCTTTTGGGGCGCCTTTAACAGCTTCAAAAGTCTTACGGATGATATGCTCTCTTGCCTGAGTCAGCACCTGGATCGTTACATCCTTCGGGATCAGATCCTGCTCGATCAGCGTACGGAGAAACTCATACTCTGTCTCAGAAGCAGCCGGAAATCCAACCTCGATCTCTTTAAAACCAATCTTTACAAGAAGCTTGAAAAATTCCACTTTCTGCTCCAGGCTCATCGGGATCACAAGTGCCTGATTTCCGTCACGAAGGTCTACAGAGCACCAGATCGGGGCCTTATCCACATATTCTTTCTCCGCCCATTTCATACATTTCACCGGCGGCATGTAATACTGACGTTTGTACTTGGATGGTGTCATCATTTTGTTTTCCTCCACTTTCTGTTTCCATTAAAATTTCTCTTTGGTTTCTGTTTTTGATATAAAGACATAAAAAAAATCTTCCGACTCTGCAGATTCTGCAAGAGACGAAAGACAACTGCTGTCCTACGCGGTACCACTCTTATTTCATGAATAAAAATTCACACACTTGACAGATACGGAATGTATATACATCCTTATATCCTCTCCGGATAACGGCGGACACCGTCTGCGTCTACTCTCTTATATAATATATAAAGATTTCAGGCAGATGCTCCGAGGCGAGTTCCACAAATCCCTTCCGCTGCTTCTCACCGGCCAGCAGCTCTCTGTGCTCCGTTCTCTTGTGTACTATTCCTCATCTACGCATTTTCTTTTTGAAACTGGTATTAGGTTAACACGTTATGGAAGATTTGTCAACGAAATTTTAACGATGCACCGCGCAAAAATTTCAGTGCATCACTCACGAACAGCAATCCGGGCTGATCCGTTTCTCTGTCTTCCTGCTATCTGCGGCAGACATTATTCGGCTCCCCGCCTGACTGAAAGCTGATGACCAATCCAGTACACAGCCCCGCCAATACCTCCTCCAAGAGTATTATATGTCAGATCAGAAACCTGAAACGTCCCAAGCCTCAGGAAAAGCTGCAGAAGTTCAATGGACAGTGAGAATACAAAGGTAATCTTAAGTCCGGTCCACACAATATTCAAGAATGTTGTTTTTTTCAATATTTTCTTTCCTGCGGTCCAGAACAGCAGGATCGTGAACGGAATGAACAGCATCAGATTCTCAATACACTCAGTTGTGAGATATCTGGTACCATCCTCTCCATATTTCCAGATCCACCAGTTCGCCATCACATCCGAAAGAGGATTCATCCACATATCCCGGTTCAGCAGCGTGCGAAACAAGATCATGGTTGTATAAAAGGTCAGAAAAAACAGCTTCCGAAAAAAAGCATTTCCTCTGAAATACTGCCACCACACGGAAAAAGCTCCCCTGATTCCCCTTCCACCTGTCTCATTATGGTAGGCAAAGAGATAAAAAAACAGTACCATCACAGACAGGATCACAGAAAACCAAAATGGCTGGTACAAAGCTGTCAGTACACTTGTAATAATACTTGATATGATGTCTTTCATTATAAGTCCTTTCACATAAGCCAGACAGTCGACCATTCTTCTGTCCGGCAGCTCTGTCATTATTCCTACCTATATTACTACACTCTTCCCACAAAAGCCAGAAAAAGATATCTCTCACCGCTCTGTCAATCAACCTGTATATCGTTTTTATATTTCTGAAAATGTGAGAGGCAAGGGATATTCGCAATTGAAGCAGGGGACTTACTTGATTCGGCTAAACTGCAATATTTTTTTATTTTTAACAAATTTTTGTTATATTTTACCAGCAAAACATGCTATAGTTCATAGTAAGAAAAACATTTCGGAGGTATTTTTAATGAAACGTGATCTGAAAAAAATCGTAAGCCAGATGACACTGGAAGAAAAAGCCGGCATGTGCTCAGGTCTTGATTTCTGGCATCTGAAACATGTGGAACGCTTGGGGATCCCGGAAGTAATGGTCAGCGACGGCCCTCACGGACTTCGTAAGCAGGATGACAAGGGCGATCATCTTGGAATGAATGACAGCATCAAGGCCGTCTGCTTCCCGCCGGCCGCTTTAAGCGCCTGCTCCTTTGACCGCAAGCTGGTGGAAGAAATGGGCAAAACCATCGGAAAAGAAGCTCAGGCCAACGATGTATCCATAGTTCTCGGACCGGCCGTAAACATCAAACGTTCTCCTCTCTGCGGAAGAAACTTCGAATATTATTCCGAGGATCCATATCTCGCAGGTGAGATCGCAGCCGCTTTTATAAACGGAGTACAGTCCCAGCATGTAGGAACCTCTATCAAGCACTTTGCAGCAAACAACCAGGAATATCACCGCATGAGCAATTCTTCCGAGGCTGATGAGCGCACTTTACGTGAGATCTATTTCCCTGCATTCGAAACCGCAGTAAAAAAAGCTCAGCCATACACCTTCATGTGCTCCTACAACCAGATCAACGGCACTTTCGCATCTGAGAATAAATGGCTTCTCACAGATGTTCTCCGCGGTGACTGGGGCTTCAAGGGCTATGTAATGTCCGACTGGGGTGCAGTCAATGACCGCGTCAAAGGTCTTGAGGCAGGTCTTGAGCTGGAAATGCCTTCCTCCAATGGGGTCAACGATGCCCTCATCGTACAGGCCGTAAAAGACGGCTCCCTCAAGGAAGACATTCTTGACCAGGCTGTTGAACGCATTCTACGCATAATTTTTGAATATGCAGACAACCGGGCACCGCAGGAATTCACCATGGAAAAAGACCATGAAGAAGCACGCCACATTGCCGAAGAATCTATGGTTCTTCTGAAAAACGATGAGCAGATCCTCCCTCTGAAAGCATCCGAGAAAATTGCTTTCATCGGTGGTTTTGCAAAGAAGCCTCGTTTCCAGGGCGGCGGAAGCTCTCATATCAACTGCTTCAAGATCACAAACGCACTGGATTCCGTTCCTTCCGATGCACAGGTTACTTATGCAGAAGGTTTTCCTGCAGACAAAAATCTCTACGATGACGCACTTGCAGCTGAAGCGATCAAAACTGCTGCCGCCGCTGACAAGGTTGTGATCTTCGCCGGACTTCCGGACAGCTTTGAATCTGAAGGATACGACCGTTCCCACATGAGGCTTCCTGAATGCCAGAACCGTCTCATTGCTGAGATCCTTAAAGTACAGCCGAATACCGTGATCGTCCTCCACAACGGTTCCCCCGTGGAGATGCCATGGCTCAATGATATAAAAGGCCTTCTGGAAGCATACCTCGGCGGTCAGGCAGGCGGTACCGCTGTCGCAAACATCCTTTACGGAAAAGTAAATCCCAGCGGCAAGCTTGCCGAGACAATGCCGCTCAAGCTCTCCGACAATCCATCCTACCTGAACTTCGGCGGCGGTGAAAAGGTTGAATACCATGAAGGCGTATTCGTAGGCTATCGCTACTACGATACAAAAGAAATGGATGTAGCATATCCGTTTGGCTATGGACTCTCCTACACTACCTTTGCCTGCAGCGACCTGAAGATCTCCAATGAAAATCCTACAGACAAAGACACCATCACCGTTTCGGTTGATGTAACAAACACAGGAAATATGGCAGGAAAAGAAGTCGTACAGCTCTATGTCAAAGACTGTACCAGTTCCGCGATCCGTCCGGAAAAAGAGCTCAAGGGCTTCGAAAAGGTTTTCCTGAATCCAGGCGAAACCAAAGCAGTAACCATGGAGCTGGATAAGAGAAGCTTCGCATGGTACAATACAGAACTTCATGACTGGTTCGCAGCCAGCGGCGAATATAAGCTCCTTGTCGGTACCTCTTCCAGAGATATCCGTCTTGAAGGCAAGATCCATCTGAACAGCAGCCAGGAGCTTCCGATGCATGTTCATATGAACACCACCCTTGGCGAACTGTTCCGCAACCCAAAAACAAGCGAAACAGCAAAAGAATTGACAGCAAAATATATCTCAGCCATGAACGTTGGTGAAGAGTCCTCTTCTGAAGCCGCTTCCGAAGCTATCACTGAAGAAATGACAGAAGCCATGACCGACTCCATGCCATTACGTGCGCTGGTAAGCTTTGGCGGGTATTCCAGAGAAGAACTTACAGAAATTATTGAAAAATTAAATAAACTGGTATAATTTCACAGGACATCCTCTGCCGAACGAATTATACTTACATAAAAAGCTGCATAAAACGGCACAAAAAACGACATAATTGGACAGCTATGGCAGTTTCAGATCGCTTGACAAGCATTAAAGCGGATGTTATCATTACATATGGTTCAAAATCTTGGATCAAACAACAGAATAATCCGAAAAAATTACTGTCGCTTAATCTAACATTAAGCGGCAGTTTTCACATTCTCTTCATTTTCCTTTCACACAATGCACACATTTTTTTACTATATTATTAACTGTAGATAGCAAATGCTAAACAATCTTTTTCTTTTTCATACTTTTTTGCCGGGAGTCCGCACAACTCCCGGCCTCCTTTTTTTATTCTTCAGGTAGTTCGCCTGCATTTTCTATTATTATTAAAGATATAAAAATATGTCTTGTTTTTTCTTATTATATATATTATACTAGTCAAGAACTTATTGTTCCTGTCCATTTTGTTCTTTGATAATTTCATAGACTTCATACTCGAAACATGATACAATATCCGCACAGAGAAATATGCGGTACAATTTTTATAGGAGGATGCGCATATGCTAGATCAGAAAGATTTGGAATTATTAGCCGGTATGATAAACCCGATCAATGTCCAGCTGGGCAATATAAATAACCGATTAGATGGTATCGACGCCAGACTGGATGCAGTGGATACTCGTCTCGACGGTATTGACGCTCGTCTCGATGCTATGGATGTTCGTCTCGACGGTATCGACGCTCGTCTCGATGCTATGGATGTTCGTTTTGACGGTATCGACGCTCGTCTTGATGCTATGGATGTTCGTTTTGATGAAATAGATGCCCGCTTCAACCGGGTAGAAAACAGACTTGAAATGATCGATCTGAAATGTGATACCAACAGAAAACGCCTGGACGACCTTTCACTGGATGTTAAGCTTGCAGAACGGAATATCCGAAAAGATATCAAAAATTTACAGGACACAACAGAAACTCTTGTCGTTGTACTTCAGGGAAGAGGTATTTTACCTGACCCAGGTAACACAATACAGACAGCCTGATCATATTATGTAAAGAGTGTGAAGCCTATGAAAGTATCAAGGGATCACACTCTTTATTATCATCCATACAACCATCTTTCTCCTCAAAAAATGGTTGCATTTACAATTCGTTTATGTTATAGTTATATGCGTTGCGGGGTATGGCGTAGCTTGGTAGCGCGCACGGCTGGGGGCCGTGAGGTCGCAGGTTCAAATCCTGTTGCCCCGATATTTCTAACAAATTCAAGGATTTCCGAGGTCTGATGACTTCGGATTTTTTTATTACCTTACTATTTTTCGAAAGGAAGGTTTTGCATGCAGGATAATCTGTCTCTTTATCATATTTTTTATACGGTAGCACGTACCGGCAGTATCTCCCACAGTTCCCGGGACCTTTATATCAGTCAGCCTGCTATCAGCAAGGCGATCCAGAAGCTGGAGCAGAATCTGGATACCGTTCTTTTTAAACGCAGTTCCCGGGGTGTCACTCTGACCCCGGACGGTGAGCTTCTTTTTGAAAAAGTAAAAGAAGCTCTTTCACTTCTGGATGAAGGAGAAAATTCCATTCGCCATAACCGTTCCCGGGACATTCCAAAGCTGCGTCTGGGTGCCAGTTCTACTCTTACCAGATATGTACTGCTCTCCCACCTGGAAAACTATATTGCACGTTTTCCTCATGTACGTATCACAATTTCCTGCCAGTCTACTTATCAGACGCTGCAGCTTCTGGATGAGGAAAAAATCGATCTGGGACTCATCGGACGGCCGCAGAAGCTTCGGGGATATTATTTTCAGCCTCTTTTGAAAATCCAGGATACCTTTGTCTGTACACAGCAGTATCTGGAAAATCAGAAAAAGCTCTATCCGGATGAACCTCTGATCCAGGCAGCAACTTTCATGATGCTGGATGAGGACAATATTACACGTCAGACCGTGAACACTCAGCTGAAAGAACATCATGTGGAATTAAGCCATATTCTGGAAGTAACAACTATGGATCTTCTGATCCAGTTTGCGGAAATTGGTCTTGGGATTGCATGTGTGATCCGTGATTTTGTAAAAAAAGAGCTGGAAGAAGGAACTCTGGTGGAAGTACCGGTAGGATTTTCTTTTCCGCTGCGTGAAATCGGGTTTGTATGCAGACAGAAAGATGCTGATTCGGCTTTGATCGCACCATTTTTTGATGATGAAACAGAGCATCCGGATAAATAAAGGAATGTAAAAAAATTCCCATCTGATCATTGCGACCAGATGGGAATTTTAAATTTCAAAAAAGTTTCCTGCCACTGTATTACGTGTGTGACTTTTTTGACTCAAACTTCGCTGCGCTTCGTTCGAGTAGCGCAAAATTTATTGCACCTGCAATAAATTTTGCTTAGTTATTAATAAGCTTATCCTCGCCGTTCCAGCTGTAGAGTTTACGGATCTCCTCGCCGACTTTCTCAGACTGATGCTCAGAAGCTAATTTTCTCATAGCCTTGAAGTGTACCTGTGCACCTGCATCGGACATGTCGAGTAAGAACTCTTTTGCGAATGTACCATCCTGGATATCGGAAAGAACTTTCTTCATTGCTTTCTTTGTATCCTCTGTGATGATCTTCGGTCCTGTGATGTAATCGCCATACTCAGCTGTATTGGAAATAGAATATCTCATTCCGGCGAATCCTGACTGATAGATCAGGTCAACGATCAGTTTCATCTCATGGATACACTCGAAGTATGCGTTTCTTGGGTCATAACCAGCTTCAACAAGTGTCTCAAAACCAGCCTGCATAAGTGCGCAAACACCACCGCAAAGTACAGCCTGCTCACCGAAGAGGTCTGTCTCTGTCTCTGTACGGAATGTTGTCTCAAGAACACCAGCTCTTGCTCCGCCGATTCCAAGTGCATATGCAAGTGCGATATCCTGAGCTTTACCTGTAGCATCCTGCTCTACAGCGATCAGACAAGGAACACCTTTACCAGCCTGATACTCGCTTCTTACTGTGTGTCCAGGTCCTTTCGGTGCGATCATTGTAACATCAACATATGCTGGTGGTTTGATGCATCCGAAATGAATGTTGAAGCCATGAGCGAACATAAGCATGTTGCCTTCCTCAAGGTTCGGCTCGATATCATTCTTGTAAAGTGCAGCCTGTTTCTCATCGTTGATCAGGATCATGATGATATCTGCTTTCTTAGCTGCTTCAGCAGATGTATATACCTCGAAGCCCTGCTCCTCAGCTTTTTTCCAGGATTTGCTTCCTTTGTAAAGACCGATGATTACATTACATCCGGACTCTTTAAGGTTCAGTGCATGTGCATGTCCCTGGCTTCCGTATCCAATAATCGCAATTGTCTTACCATCTAATAATCCAAGATTACAGTCTTCCTGGTAAAAAATCTTATTTGCCATTTTACTTTCCTCCTCTGATGTTTACAACATCTTCTTCATAAAAATTATTTATCGTTAAGAGAGTAGCTGCTCTCCTAGCAAACATATGTAAAAAATTTACAGGTAACGGACATCGTCACTGCCTCGTGACAGACCTGTGATTCCTGTTCTTGCAAGCTCAAGGATCTCATAGTCAGCCATCAGCTCCACAAACGCCTGCAGCTTGTTCTGGCTTCCGGTCATCTCCATAATAAGAGAATCCTTACTTACATCCACCACCTTGGCACGGAAGATATCTGCAACAGAAAGAGCTCCCTGTCTCTGTTCCGGCTTCACAGCAACCTTGACGAGCATCAGCTCACGGGCAACGCTGTCGTCCTGTTCAAGGACCTTAACATCCCGTACATCTTCCTGCTTCGCCAGCTGCTTAGTGATCTGCTGGAGCATCTGATCATCTCCCTCACATACAACTGTCATACGGGAATATCTCTGATCTGCAGTCACTCCTGCGGTAATGCTGTCAATATTATATCCACGGCGGCTGAAAAGACCAGCCACACGGCTAAGGACTCCGGAGGTATTATCCACAAGGATGGATAGTATTCTCTTTTCCATAATACACCTGCTTTCAACACTTTTATGTATAGAAAACCGACTTCGTCAGTTAACGCTTTAATCTAATAAACCCTTGCTTTCTTACCATTATAACAACTTCGAAAATTTTGTCAATCAAAATTTCCTGCAAAATCCCTTCAGGCTGATAAGAAATGCTTTTATCCTCAGATCAGATATTTTTTCTTAAGCTCCTCGGATGCCTTTGGTGTCAGATAGAGTTTTTTCCGGAGGAATCTTTCAATTCCTCCGTTTTCTTTTTCGATGACATCAAAAACTGTATTGATATAAGACTCCTTCACCTGATAGAAGGCTTTCAGATCTGCAAGCTTCCGGCTGTTTTCCGGTCGGTCTGCCCGGTAAAGCCTGCGCATATATTTCAGTTCGTCTTCCAGACATGGATTCGACCGCATATAATCCCTTCGTATCGTTTCCTTAGGTACACCCAAAGCAAAGAGCAAAAGTGCTGTTCCGACTCCTGTCCGGTCTTCTCCTGTGGCACTGTGAAAAACAACAGCTCCATTCTTTACATGAAGCAGGACATCCAGAAAACGTGCATACTGCTTCAGAGAATACTCATCCGTAACGAAATTCCGGTACCAGTCCTGCATATACCGGTCTACATCACCATAGCAGGACATCACATGTTCAAAAAAGCTGTTTCCACTGCTGTCCTCATCCCGGATTGGAATGTGATAATACTCCACTCCTGCCATGATATCATCCGGTTTTTTCTTTACTTCTGCAGCTGACCTGAAATCAATCACTGTTTTTACATTATATTCTTCTGAAAGGATCCGGTTGTCTGCAGCAGAAGCATGATAGATTTCTCCGCTGCGCAAAAGCTTTCTGGGAAGAATATGCGAACCGTCTACTGTCATCAATGCACCCAGATCTCTTGTATTCGGAAGATTCTGAAGCGGAAGCCTGCTTCCTTTTGGAAAACCAACCGCAAGATCCGGATTCAATACTTTAAGAAGCTGAAGGCAATCCTGTACCTCCTGCTCTGTCATATCAAATTTATAACGCTTCTGACGTCTGGTTATGATCACCAGATAATTGATGATCAGCTGCTTTTCACCGGTTTTATCGGTTCCCTCACGGCGCATGTACGCCCAGAGAATATCTTTACACGGAAGACTGTTGAGCATCATATGTCTGGTAAACACAAAAAAGCCATCTTCGATCCGTATTTTTCCGTATCTCATTTTCTTTCCTTTCTCCTTCTCAACCCCTGTGCTGCTTTCTTCGCAACACTTTTTATCATACCAGAAATCTCCAGTCCCGTATACCTCGTTTGACAATTTTCGTAGTTTGGATATAATAAACAGAGAAATTTTACCACAGGGAGGCTTTCTTTTATGGACAATCTTATTTTCTGTCTGAATGTTACCGTGCCCATCTTTCTTACACTGCTCCTGGGATATTTTTTCCGGAGGATCGGACTGTTTGATGAAACATTTGTCAATCGTATGAACAAATTTGTGTTTGTCATCCCTCTGCCTGTGCTTCTGTTTCAGGACATCGCTAAAATCGATATCTATGAGGCCTGGGATCCCAAGATGATTCTTTTCTGTTTTGCGATCACATCGCTCAGTATTATGATCTCCGTGCTCCTGTCCCGTTTTCTCCACCCTTCCGATATCCAGGGCGAATTTATCCAGGCATCCTACCGCAGCAGCGCAGCGATCCTTGGTATCGCCATTATCCAGAACCTTTACGGAAATGCAGGTATGGCACCACTGATGATCATTGCCAGCGTCCCTCTTTACAATGTAATGGCTGTTGTAGTTCTCTCTGTCTTTAAACCAGGTCAGGGAAAAATAGATGGTACCGTTCTGAAGCGCACTTTAAAGGGAATTGTCACCAATCCCATCATTCTCGGCATTGCAGCCGGTACACTCTGGTCCCTTCTTCGTCTTCCATTTCCGAAGATCCTGGACTCTACGGCAGGCAATCTTGCAAAAACCGCCACTCCTCTTGGCCTCATGGCTATGGGCGGATCTCTGCACTTCGGAAAAGCCTTTTCCCGGCTGAAAGCATCTGTTGCCTGTACATTTATGAAACTTGTCGGTTATGAAGCACTTTTTCTTCCTCTTGCCATCCGTTGCGGTTTTACAAAGGACAAGCTGGTTTCCATCATTATCATGCTGGGGTCTGCCAGCACCGTTACCTGCTTTGTC
Source organism: Blautia sp. LMAG:36 (assembly GCF_008680535.1). NCBI lineage: Bacteria > Bacillati > Bacillota > Clostridia > Lachnospirales > Lachnospiraceae > Blautia > Blautia sp. LMAG:36. The sequence goes on from NZ_NALB01000011.1 coordinate 14,978, forward strand.
ATGGCAAAAAACATGGGACATGAGGGCTCTTTTTCTTCGGGAGTCGTGCTTCTTACCACATTATTCAGTGCCTTTACCCTGACACTCTGGCTGTTTATCTGCAAAGGTCTGGGACTGATCTGATATTGCAGCTTCTGCATATTATCTACCCGGAAAAATCTGTAACATAAAATGCTGTAAGAACTATGATTTCTGGTTCTTACAGCATTTTTTTATAAAAGCATATTCACATAAAGCTATCATTTCTGATGTGGATGTTTCTGTTCTTACAATCTCATAGCCTACAAAACAAACGAAGCATTTTCTCAGATCAGCTTCAGATATTTCAAGCCATCCCGAATGCCGTAGTGGAACATATCAGACGTAACATAATCTGCCAGTTCTTTGATCTTCGGAGAAGCATTTCCCATGGCAACCTTTGTTGCAGCGTATTCAAACATGGCAAGATCATTGTTGCTGTCTCCAAAAACAACGGTATTCTCCCACGGAATATCAAACAGGCGGATCACAGCTGCGATCCCAACAGCCTTGTTAAAGCCCTTTGGCACCAGTTCAATGGTATTTCCCACAAACGAACTGCTGCCTTCATGGCGGATGATATCATAGTATTCTGATAAAATGGATAACGCTGCCTCCGCATCACATCCCTCCGTCATTTTTGCACTGATCTTATTGATCCGCATACAATCCTCATTTCCACGGATAGGCCTCCATTTATCGCCCAGGGATTCTGTGATCAGACTGGCATACCAGTTCACTTCATCGGTATACTCCCCTTTGTCATAATACATAAAATCCGCGCCTTCCATTACCGGGATCAGTCCGTATTTTCTGAGAACCTCCACAGAAAGCTTTGCAACCTCCGGCGTCATCTCTTTATTAAAAAGTCTCTTCCCGTCCTTCTCAATGGTGGATCCGCAGGCACTGATCATTCCCGTAAAAGGGATCTGCTCCAGATACCAGGATACAAACGCACGACTTCTTCCTGTGCAGAGCCACGCTTCATGTCCGTTATCTACCAGCGCACGGATGGCTTCTATGGCACTGTCCGGCACTCCTTTTTTCATATCACAGACTGTTCCGTCCGCATCAAAAAATACTGCTTTTCTGCTCATTTTCCTGTCCTCCGATATCACCTGTAAAATACCTTTGCCGCACGGATCAGGCTTTCCGTATCTTTCACTCCGGCTGTTTCATAAGCGGAATGCATCGCCAGCTGCGGCAGACCGATATCGACCGTATTTATGGCTGCCTGGGTATTGGAAATATTTCCCAGAGTGGAACCACCGGCAATATCGGAACGGTTCACAAATGTCTGATATGGCACATCTGCTTCTCTGCAGAGTTCCTTGAAGATTGCTGTGGAAATCCCATCGGTACAATATTTCTGATTGGCATTATATTTGATTACAATTCCACCATTCATCACCGGACGGTTTACAGGATCTGCCTTGTCTGTATAATTCGGATGTAATGCATGTGCATTGTCCGCAGAGATCATAAAGCTCTCTGCAAGGGCCATCAGATAACTTTCCTGATCTCCGCCAAGGGCCAGATTGATACGAAACAGTACATCTTTAAGAAATGTGGATGCAGCTCCCTGCCTGGTAGTGCTTCCCACTTCTTCATTATCCAGTACACAGTGGACTGCAATGACCTTCTTCTTATCTGCCTGAAGAAAGCCTTCCATTGAAGCGAAAGCACACTGCAGATCATCTAATCTTGGACTGGAAACAAATTCATTCCTGGATCCCCAGATCGTTCCGGGCATCCGGTTATAGAGAAACAGATCATGGCCCAGGATATCCTCCGGACGGATCTCTGCCTCTTCTGCCAGCATCCGCATGAAGTTTCCTTTTTCGCCACTGCCACTGTACAATGGAAGCATATCCTTCTGGACATTATAATGATAGCCTCCATTAATATCTCGGTTCATATGGATCGCAAGGCTCGGGATCATGACCAGATCTCTATCAATATCTACAAGCTTTTCCAGAATTTTTCCGTTTTTGTGGACGATCATGCGGCCTGCCACAGAAAGGGGACGGTCAAACCAGGTAGAAAGGATCATTCCTCCATACCGCTCCACATTCAGCTTCACATAAGCTCCGTTTACAGACATCTCCGGATTTTCTTTTATTTTAAAAGACGGGGAGTCACTGTGACTTGCAATGATATGATATCTCCTGCAGTCATTGACAGGAATGGAAAATCCGATGATCGCGGAATGATTTCTCATGACAAAATATTTTCCGCCCTTTTCCAGCTCCCAGCGCTCCTCTTCCTTCAATTCTGTAAAGCCTTCCTCCAAAAAACGTCTTCTTGTTTCCTCTGCCGCCTGAAAGGCTGTAGGACTTTTACTGATAAATTCCAGCAGTTTTTCTGTTGTTTCTTCGTACATAATCTTCTCCTCTGTCGGCCCGGTAATATCCAGGCTGTTATGCTATTACCCATTATACGGCAAAACTTTTTTCAGGGCAATATCTCAGATTTCTGCACTCTTTCGTACCCACATATGCTGCACAAGCTTATCCCCAAGCTTATTTGCGAGCATAGTATAAATTGAACTAAATACATTGGCTCCAATACGGAGCAGCACTGCTGCCGGCATTCCAAACAGTCCTGATGCAATGGACAGTGCTCCAAATGTATTAAATGCAGTCTGCCACGCATAACCTGCGGAATATCCCACACCGATTCCTCCGATCATTCCAATATAGGGATACATAGATTCCGGAAGTATCAGATAAAGCACTGCAAACAAAATACATCCAACGATATTGAACATCCCCCTTTTTCCGGCTCTTCCCTTGCAGTCCTCGGTAAACGGCAGACACACGGACATGCAGGCAATTCCGGCCCACATTGCTCTTGGAAGTCCCAAAAGAGACATGATCAGCATAGCGCTGGAAACGATCAGCGTCAGTCTTAAATACCACCTGCCTCTTGCAGAATGCAGGTCAAATTCTCGGAACAGGTCCAGAAACGTCCTGCGATACGGGCGGTTTTTCTGATTCTTATAAAAAACTACCATGCAGAGAACCATTCCGGCCAAAAGCCCCTCTACACGAAGCAGATACGCCTTTCCGGTTACGTCATATCCCATCAGAAGCAGATATCCGAGAACAAATGTGGAATGGTTATACATAATTACATTATGGCATCCCAGGATCATCAGTAACAGGATGCTTATCGCATTAACAAAAAATGCCGGTACCGGTGAAACCATATTGGATAATCTCGGTCCTGCGATCAGAATACAGAAAATCCCGGCAATGGACAACAATCCGTGGGACGTCCGGATCCCGAAATCCGCCTGTCTTAAAACCAGCACTGCCAGCAGTACGGTTACTCCTACAACACTGTTGTCATTGCCGGTTATCTTACTGTACAATGTCACAACCGCCACACAAAATGCCATGACAAGATACACTTTAAAATTATAGATCAGAATATGCCTTCTTTTCTCCTTTTTGTCTGTGGTATTTCTGATCAGCTGTTTTGATCCGGTTGAGCTTAACTGCAGTTCCTGATAAAATGTCATTTTCATCACTCCTTTTGTAAAACAGACATTCTCATTTCGCTTTTTTCACATGCTCATAAACGCAATCTCTTTACAATTTACGTTCAAAGATACAAACAGCCATTATACTTGGTTTATTCTAAAACGTCAAATATTTTTTCTGAAATCATGTTCACGCATTACACCTCAGCCCCGATCAGATCACTCCGAAAATGGCCAAGAACATTTTTATTATTTTTATATTTACTGCAGCTCCGCTATCCTGGTCACTGCTACATAAATGTCCTGTATCTTATACCAGGTTGGATAATCCACCACTCCGGATGCAGGAAGCCCGAATATATTCTGGAATTTTTTTACAGATGCAGCGGTAGCCGGACCATAAATACCATCCACAGTCACTGACGGGATGGCAGGATAGGCTTTTGCTATGGCATTAAGCTGTTCCTGGATCTGCTGTACCTTTTCTCCGGTAACACCGATAGTCAGGTCATATCCCGGCCAGGATGCGGGAATCCCGGAAACTGCTTCCGCCACATTGATATACATATCGTTTCCATAGAAGCTCCGCAGGATCTCAATGGCGGAATATCCCTGATCTCCCAGAGCTTTGCTTCCCCACTGGGTCATCCATCCCCGATTCCTGCACTGCACCTGGCGTCCGTCACAGTACTGGGTCAGGATCGGCTGACGTACATCCGGTCTGGAAAGGTAGTTTTCAAAAAGTTCATCCACGATCCGGTCGATACTCTCAAAAATATTCCTGCCATGGATCCATTTGTGGTCGTATGCTGTGGAGGATGTAATGGTGAAATCATAACCCTTATTTCGGTACCACTCTGTATAAACTCTGTTCAAAGTAAACGACATGATTGCCAGAACATTGGCACGTATCGTGTCCTCCGGCCAAGTTGCGTAGATCTCACTGCTGGCCACGTTTTTGATATAATCCTTATATCTTACATAATAATCCTGTGCAGAGGTATCCCCTATTGGCCCGTCGTGGACTACGATATACTCCGGGATCACCACTTTGTTTAATACGATCTCTCCGGTTTCATTTATCGGTTTGATCTCTGCTTCCGGATTTTTGGGAGGATATTCCCCAAAAAGCGTATGGGGTCCGATGACGATCCGCTGATAGTCCTCTCCACTACCCTGCTGTCTGCTAAGGGATGCTCCCTGCCTGGCAATGGAATGGGGAAGAACTTCTGTCCCGGCAACTTCTTTTGGTGTAAAACCCTCTGCACTGATCCGAACTGTATATTCTGCATAAGGCTGCTGCTCCACCGGTTTCATGCTGTATTCCAGTGGAGGAGCTGCCAGCTCCAGCATGGGCGTTTTTCCGGAAGAATCCGTACGGATTTCTTCGATCACATTATCCGGGACTCCTGTGTACGAGATCCGCACTGTAGCATTTTCCACAGGACGGTTACTGGCACTGTCCAGCACCGTCACCTGCAGCTGTCCCTGATCCGGCATATCCTGCTGCATGGAAATATAAGAATGATTTTTCATAAACAGAGGCTCCTTTTTGTGCCTGAAAGCACACTGGTTCTCTGCTAGTATATGTACAGAATCTCAAAATGCCATATCTCCTACTGTGCTTCCTCCCAGTAATCTTCCGCATCCTGGATATCATCAAACTCATCTGCATGATCATAATAAAAATCTTCCGGATCATCATAATCCTGCACATCGTACATATCTTTTCTGTCATTATTCCTGCTGGTATTTCCACGGTAAGTTTTTTTCCCGGATGTTGTGGATGAAACAAATTCCACTACACTGCTGACCCGTCCGTTTCTGCAGACTGCCATGAATTTTTTTGCTCCATTGCTGTTATACCATATATATCTGTACTGAATGTCCTGTGTTCTTTTTCCCGGTGTGTCCCGCCAGTAATGTTCTGT
>NZ_NALB01000012.1:0-21466 GCF_008680535.1 Blautia sp. LMAG:36
AGGAAAAACAAAGGTCATATCATATTGTGAATGTAGTTCAGGAGAATGAACATGGCATATAAAATCGTTCTGGATGCCGGACACGGCGAGAAGATCCAGGTGCTGTTTATAAAGAACGTAAGGAAAAGGATGACAATCTGAAACTGACCCTTGCGGTAGGAAAGATCCTGGAAGAGAACGGCGTGGATGTGGTTTATACCAGGACTACCGATATTTATCAGACTCCTTTTGAAAAAAGCGAAAGCCGCAAATGAAGCCGGAGCAGATTTTTTTATTTCTTTTCATCGCAACAGTAGTTCCGGGCCCGAACAATACAATGGAGTTGAAGTATTAGTCTATGATAAGAAAGGCATTAAATATCAGATGGCACAGAATATCCTGGGAGCATTGGGGGAACTGGGGTTTCGGGAACTGGGCGTGAAAGAACGTCCCGGGCTGGTAGTGCTCCGGCGCACAAAAATGCCGGCACTTTTGATCGAGACCGGATTTATAAACTCGGAAAAGGATAATCAGCTTTTTGAAAAAAAAATTCGAAGAGATTGCCAGAAGCATCGCAGATGCCATTCTGGGAACATTGAATGAGGAAACTGTGGAAGAACCATTATATTATCGAGTACAGACAGGAGCATTTCGAAACCGGGAAAACGCAGACCGGATGTTGTATCAGCTGACAGATCAGGGATTTCCGGCGTTTATCCTGAGAGAGAATGATCTTTACAAAGTTCAGGTAGGAGCATATATGCAGCTTGGAAATGCGGTCAATATGGAACAAAGGCTGAGGGACAGAGGATATAGCACAGTGATCGTTACAAAATAGAAAACAGATGATCTGTTAGTGCATCTGCCACGAAAGAGTGATATGATTAGGCAATACAGAAAGCTGGATAAGGGATATCTGTCAGATAAATATCTTTTGATCCGGGATTTAGCTGCAGATGGTAAAGAAAGGACATAGAAAATAATGTACGAAGAGTTTCTGAAACAGATAGAAGATTTCATGTTTATAGAAGATAAGCCGGAAAAAGCGGATGTGATCTTTATTCCAGGAAACGGATATCCTCAAATGGCGGAAAAAGCAGCGGAGCTTTACAGGAATGGGTTTGCACCAAAGATCCTGCCCAGTGGAAGATACAGTATCACAGCAGGGAGATTTACAGGAGTTCTTGACAAGAAAGAATGTTATTGTGGGACATACAAAACGGAATGGGATTTTTTGAAAGATGTCCTGATGCAGAATGGTGTACCAGAGGAAGCAATCCTGAAAGAAGATCAGGCAACCTATACTTATGAGAATGCAATTTATTCCCGACAGGTAACAGACAGAGAATACCTGGATATCAAAAAGGCGATTCTCTGCTGTAAAACCTGTCATGCAAGGCGTGCATTGATGTATTACAAGTTGCTTTATCCGGATACGGAATTCTTTGTGAGTTCATGTTGTGTGGATTCTATAGATAAAAATACGTGGATTATGACAAATGATGGAATTGATGAAGTAATGGGGGAAATAACTAAAATAATTAAACAATTTTCATTGATGCTCAAAAAAAATTAATTTAGGGGTGTCGTAAAAAAAAGAATTGTGTTATAATGCATTTGACGAAAAAACGAAATATCTGTTACGAAAGATTAACAAGATATTAATTTTTGGAGAAATATTGGTTCGAGCGCATGTTACATGCGTTCGATATTTTATATAACTGAATTTTTTGACAAAAGGCAAATATGAATCTTAGATTTTGAATATAGAGGTGCAGATTATTATGAAAAAGAACACAAAGAATACATTTAGCAGAAGCTTTTCAATACTGGCAGCAGCGGCATTATCCATGACACTGATCGGAGGACAGACCTTTCCGGCATATGCGGAGAACTCTTCAGGTATAGAATCCGGTGCTGTGATCCCGGATAATATAACTATTGACAGCCCTACAGCTCTTGCTAACATTGCGCTTCCATCTAATGCGTATGGAACTCTTTCCTGGGCAGATAGTTCTTATGTTCCGGACAAACGTGTACAATCCTGTGGGGTAGTATTCAAACCTGCTGCAGGGGCTGACCTTTCAGGTCTTCCAGGGTGGGACAGTAATTCAGGAACACTTACAGGTTCCGTGACAGTTGTGGTCAGCAGCCTTGACAGTACAGAGGAAAATTCCGGAAGTGAGGAAAGCTCCGATTCTTCTGATTCAGGAGAATCCTACGAAACCGATGATAAAGAGGAAAATGGAACTGACGTCAATGAGAGTGATGCAGATACTTCCGTAAAAGAAACAGAGGACAGCACTGCAGAGAATGAAGGGAAGAACGAAGGTCTGCAGACTGACAGTGTTCAGGAGAATGAGAATAAAGAAGATTCGGAGACAACAGGAAAAACGGAGCAGTCTTCTTCAGATTCTTCAGATACAGCAGATGCCAGTGGAGAGGAAAAAAGGGATCCGGAGATAACGGAAGCTCCGGAGGTAACAGCTGCACCATCTGAGGATAATAAAACTCAGGATGGGGAAGAAGCAGAAGCTGCGGAAACTCCTGCTGTAACGATAACTCCGGCGGCAGAAGATGATATGGATCCTGATGCAGCATCTGAGAGCAGAGACGATGAGAATCATGAAAAAAATAACGATGCTGAAATCACCGCGATCCCGGAAATCACGGAGACTCCTGATGCTGAAGAAAACAAGAATAATATTTTTGACAGGAAAGATGATACAGAGGATAAACGCCCTCAGAATGCAGCTACCGATCTGACAGAAAAAGAAAAAGAGGAAATTGCGTCTCAAAATCATACCTGTGATGGAATCACGGTATCAGGAATCGATCTTCCGTGGTATGTACAGTTTCGTGTTTCCGGTGGTGAGGATTATCAGTTTACCAATGAAGAAGATGCAACGATCTTTAAATCCTATGAGTTTGAACTCTGGGATACACAGAATAATACAGAGTATAAAATTCCGGATGGAGAGTATATCAGTGTGACTGTACCTGTAAAGGCCGGCTATACATATTCTATTGAGCACCTTCTTGATAATGGCGCAATGGAGACCATCATTCCAAGCGTGGATGGTGACACAATGACTTTCAGTACACATTCATTCAGCCCATTTGGCATTGCCGGAAGTAAATCTCTGGTAGGGCCAGATGCTGAAAGCAATACCGGTGCAACGATTACACCTGCAGCAGATGCTTCGTCTTCGGATGCTTCATCTTCAGGTACTGCAGATCCTGCAGAAACAGACAGTACAGACACCAATGCGGCGGAGACATCTCAGAATCTGACTTCAGATAGCCCGGATCAGGAACAGCCTTCTTCTCAGAACAGTGATACGGCGGGGAATGAGGCTGAAGAACAGTCTTCTGCAACAACATCCAAGAAACAGGTAAATACTGGAGATAACACCCAGATTCTTCCGTTTGTGATCTTGTTTGTGGCAGCGGCAGTTGTAGCCGGTGTAGCTGTGTTTTTTAAGAAAAGAAAGAAGTAATGAATAAGAATAAGAGAAAAAGCTCTCCCATATAATGACTGTGGGAGGGCTTTTTTATGAAGGGAAAAGCAATATTACGATCATTGCTGCTGGCCTATGGAGTGACAGGACTTTTTCTTCTGATACTGGCATTTTTGCTCTTTCAGTTTGAATTTGGAGGAGGGACGGCGGCGGTAGGGATCATTATTATTTATGTGGTATCCTGCCTGGCCGGAGGTTTTATGGCGGGAAAGATCATACGGAAAGACCGATATATTTGGGGGATCGTTACCGGGCTTTCTTATTATGTTCTGCTGCTTCTGGTATCTTTTCTGGCACAGGGGAAATGGGATATGACCTTTGCCCATGCGTTGACTACTTTTTTTATGTGTCTTGGTGGCGGAGCCATTGGTGGGATGCTGTCGTAAAAGCTTACAAAAAAATGCTTTGAAAATCGATGATTTTATGCTATACTAGGCGAAGAATAGAATACATAAAGGAGGATATATCATGGAACATATCAAGACATTAAATACAAAGAACCTTCAGAACACGGTTAAGAAGGGTGGATGTGGCGAATGTCAGACATCCTGTCAGTCTGCTTGCAAGACTTCCTGTACAGTAGGAAACCAGAGCTGCGAGCATAAATAAGAAGCAGCCGTTGAATGAGTGGAAAGCAGCGGGAGATCCGCTGCTTCACTTGTTTTATCTGAAGTAACAGGTATCCAGCAAAACGCGCCGGAGGGCGCGTTTTGTCGGGTTATAAAAGAATTTTAGAAAGGATTGCGGGAAGATGAGTCTGATTCACCGTTATCAAAGTAATGGATATAATATTGTGCTGGATATCAACAGTGGCTGTATCCACCTTGTAGATGAAGTAACCTATGAGGTACTGCCATATCTTGAAGAAGGCATGGAAGCGGATGCCATAGCTGAGAAGCTTGGCGACCGTTTTAAGAAAGAGGATGTGGAAACATCTGTAACTGAATGTAAGAAGCTTCAGGAACAGGGAATGCTTTTTACAAAAGATATTTATGAGAATATTATTGATGAATTTACCAAAAACCGCCAGACTGTTGTAAAGGCTCTTTGTCTTCATATTGCTCATGACTGTAATCTGGCATGCAGATACTGTTTTGCAGAAGAAGGAGAGTATCACGGAAGACGTGCACTGATGTCCTTTGAAGTAGGAAAAAAGGCTTTGGATTTCCTGATCGCTAATTCCGGCTCCAGAAAGAATCTGGAAGTGGATTTCTTTGGCGGCGAGCCTCTTATGAACTGGCAGGTCGTAAAGGATCTTGTGAAATACGGAAGAGAACAGGAGAAACTTCATAACAAAAAATTCCGCTTCACACTGACAACCAACGGCGTTCTTTTAAATGATGAGGTGATGGAATTCTGCAATAAGGAGATGGGAAATGTAGTCTTAAGCGTGGACGGCAGAAAAGAAGTTCATGATTACATGCGCCCGTTCCGTAAGGGTGCAGGAAGCTATGATCTGATCATGCCGAAATTTGAGAAATTTGCGGAATCCAGAAATCAGGACAAGTATTATGTAAGAGGAACCTTTACTCATCATAATCTTGATTTTTCCCAGGATGTTCTGCATTTGGCTGACCTTGGCTTCAAACAGATTTCTGTTGAGCCGGTTGTGGCAGCAGATACAGAAGAGTATGCGATCCGTGAGGAGGATATCCCACAGATTTTGGAACAGTATGACATTCTTGCAAAAGAAATGATCAGAAGAGAAAAAGAAGGAAAAGGATTCAACTTCTTCCACTTTATGATAGACCTTACCGGTGGTCCGTGTGTATATAAACGACTTTCCGGATGCGGCTCAGGAACCGAGTACTTGGCTGTTACTCCGTGGGGAGATTTTTATCCATGCCACCAGTTTGTTGGTGAGGAACAGTACCTTATGGGTAATGTAGACGAGGGAATCACAAAGCCTGAAATCGTAAAAGACTTTGGAAGATGTAACGTCTATACGAAACCGGACTGTAAAGACTGTTTTGCCAGATTCTACTGCAGCGGCGGCTGTGCGGCAAATGGTTACCACTTCGGCGGAGATATCCGGGGGAATTATAAGATCGGATGCGAACTCCAGAGGAAGCGTGTGGAGTGCGCTATCATGATAAAAGCCGCTTTGGCGGAATAAGAGAGGAAAAAGAAAATGAAGAAAAGTAGAGGAATTGCAGTGCTGCTTCTGACAGCAATTGTCACAGTATTCTTCTGCTATGTGGCTGCGGTAGGCATTGGTCCTACAGGAACAGGTTCGGCTAAGAACATCAATACCGGACTTGATCTTGCCGGCGGTGTCAGCATCACATACCAGGCTAAGGACAGCAATCCGAGCAAGGAAGATATGTCCGATACTGTTTACAAGATGCAGCAGCGTGTTTCTCAGTACAGTACTGAGGCACAGGCATATCAGGAAGGTTCCAACCGTATCACCATTGAGATTCCAGGAGTATCAGATGCAAATGCGATCCTGGAAGAACTTGGAAAGCCAGGTTCTCTGTATTTTATCGATCAGACAGATGCAGATGGAAACCAGAATTTTACAACAGGAAACAGTGAGAGTGGATATGTTCTTGCAAGAAGTATTGAGGATATCCAGAAAGCCGGATCTGTTGTACTGGAAGGTACAGACGTTGCAGATGCTGAGGGAGGTGCTTATCAGGATTCATCCACAAGCTCCCAGAAATATGCAGTCAGTCTGACTCTTACAAAGAATGGAAAAACCAAATTTGCGGAAGCTACCAAGGCAAATGTTGGAAAGCAGATCGCAATCGTATATGACGATCAGGTTTTAAGCGCTCCGAATGTAAATGAGGAGATTTCCGGCGGAAAAGCTCAGATCACCGGAATGGCAAGTACAGAAGAGGCACAGAATCTTGCTTCTTACATAAGAATCGGTTCCTTAAGTCTTGAGCTTACCGAGCTTCGTTCCAGCGTAGTTGCTGCACAGCTTGGTGAAGAAGCCATCGCAACAAGTGTAAAAGCCGGAGCGATCGGTCTTGTGATCGTTATGCTGATCATGATCATCGCATACCGTATCCCAGGTCTGGTTGCATCTGTTGCACTGGTTCTTTATACAACCTTAATGCTGATCACACTGAATGCCTTTGATATCACCCTTACGCTTCCGGGTATTGCAGGTATCATCCTGGGCATTGGTATGGCAGTGGATGCCAATGTTATCATCTACGCCAGAATCCGTGAGGAGATCGCGGCAGGCCTTTCTGTCCATGCAGCGATCAAAAGTGGATTCGGCAAAGCGTTTTCCGCTATTTTTGATGGAAACATCACAACACTGATCGCGGCTTGTGTGCTGATGTGGCTTGGCTCCGGTTCTGTTAAGGGGTTTGCCTACACGCTGGCAATGGGTATCGTGATCTCCATGTTTACAGCACTGGTTATATCCAGGCTTGTTATTAATGCGGTATACGCAATTGGTGTTCGTGACCCGAAATTCTATGGCATTGCCAAGGAACGTAAGGTTGTGGATTTCGTTGGAAAGAGAAAAATCTTCTTTGCTGTTTCCATTATCCTGATCCTTTGCGGACCTGTAGGAATGCTGGTCCACAGTAATGTGATCGGTGACAAAGCCATGAATTACAGTCTGGAGTTTTCCGGCGGTACTTCTACTAATGTAACCTTCAATAAAGAGATGGATATCAAGGAGATCGATTCCGAGGTAACACCGGTTGTTGAGGCAGTGACAGGTGATAAGAATGTACAGCCGACCAAGGTGCAGGGAACCAATCAGGTAGTGATCAAAACACGTTCTCTGGATCTTAAGGAACGAGAAGCACTGAATAAGGCATTAGAGGAAAATTTTGATGTAGATACAAGTCTGATCACATCGGAGAATATTTCCGCTACTGTCAGCAATGAGATGAGAAGAGACGCTATCGTAGCGGTTATCGTAGCTGCGATCTTCATGCTTCTTTACATCTGGTTCCGTTTCAAGGATATCCGCTTTGCAAGCAGTGCAGTACTTGCACTTCTTCATGATGTCCTGGTCGTACTTGCGTTTTATGTTATTTCCAGAACATCTGTGGGAAATACATTTATTGCGTGTATGCTGACGATCGTAGGTTATTCCATCAATGCTACTATTGTCATCTTCGACCGTATCCGTGAGAATATGAGAGGCAGAAAGAAAGTTGAGGATGAGAAACTGAAAGAGATCGTAAATACCAGTGTTACAGAAACTCTGACACGAAGCATTTACACATCCCTGACAACATTTGTAATGGTTGCAATTCTTTATGTAATGGGTGTTTCCTCAATTAAAGAATTTGCAGCACCGCTGATGGTAGGTATCATCGGTGGAGCATATTCTTCTGTATGCATCACTGGTGCTCTGTGGTACACCATGAAAACATTCAGAAAAAATCGTGTTGTAGCACCGGCAGCTGTAGCAGCTTCCGCAAAGATTTCTTCCGAGAAATCTGAGAAAAAGGTAAAACAGCCATCCGGACAGCAGACAGCTCAGCAGCCGAAGAAGAAAAACCGTAAAAGAGTTGCCGAGCGCCTTGCAGCGCAGGAGGCAGCAAAGCAGCAGAATGATGAGGAGAAATCTGAATAAAATTGCTGAATAACAGAAACGTTCCGTACCGGGAAAGAATATTTCCTGGCGGAACGTTTTTTTTGTGTGGCATAAAAAACTTGCAGCTATGCAGGAGTATGAGTTACAATACGGTTATTGTGTTGCTTTGAAGAAAGAAAGCGGCAAAGCATCAAGGAGGAAACAACATGGAACGATGGGTTGTTGCTGCAAAACGGGCGGACTTTGCGGCAATTGGAAAAGAGTTCGGAATTGATCCGGTGATCGCCAGACTGATCCGAAACCGGGATGTACAGGACAGGGATGAAATTCGCAGATATCTTTATGGAAAGGTGGACGAACTGGCTTCTCCACATTTGATGAAAGATGTGGATAAGGCAGTGGAGATCCTGCGGAATAAAATAAAGGAAAAAAAACGCATCCGTATTATAGGCGATTATGACATTGATGGGGTAGTATCGACCTTCATTCTGATCAAAGGACTGAAGCGTGCAGGAGCTCTGGCAGATACATATATTCCGGACCGTGTGGCGGACGGATATGGAATACATGAGCACCTGATCGAAAGAGCAGTGAATGATGGGATTGACGTAATTGTTACCTGTGATAATGGAATTGCGGCGTACAATGAAATCACTATGGCTAAAGAGAAGGGAATGACGGTGATAATAACCGATCATCATGAAATTCCCTATAAAGAAACGGAAGATGGAAGAGAACTGATCCTTCCGCCGGCTGATGCCATTGTAAATCCAAAACAGCCGGACTGTAATTATCCGGAGAAAAGATTGTGCGGAGCAGTTGTTGCGTTGAAGTTGGTGACAGCTCTCTATGAGGCATGCGGGATTCCGGAAAAAGAGCTGGAAGATTTTCTGGAATTAGGAGCCATTGCCACGGTGGGAGACGTGATGGATCTTCAGGGTGAAAACCGCATCCTTGTAAAGGAAGGCCTGAAACGACTTTCCCATACTTCTAACAAAGGTCTCCGTGAACTGATCCGTGCCAATGGCCTGGAGGATGGGACGATCACTGCCTATCATGTAGGGTTTGTGCTGGGACCATGTATCAATGCCAGTGGAAGACTGGATACCGCTGCACGTTCCCTGAAACTGCTCTGTGCGGAGACGGAAGATGAAGCAGCAAAACTTGCCGGTGATCTGACTGCACTGAATCAAAGCAGAAAAGCTCTCACAGAAGAGGGAAAGGAAGCAGCGATCCGTATTGTGGAAGAGACAGAAATTGGACAGGACAGGGTTCTTGTGATCTATTTACCGGACTGTCACGAAAGCCTGGCCGGAATTATTGCGGGACGTATCCGAGAAAAGTACAATAAACCGGTCTTTGTCCTGACAAAAGGTGAAACAATGGTGAAAGGCAGCGGACGTTCTATAGAAAGCTATTCCATGTTTGAGGAACTGGTAAAATGCGGAGATCTGATGGAACAGTATGGCGGTCATCCTATGGCGGCAGGATTATCCATTAAAGAAGAAAATGTGGAAGAGTTCCGCAGACGGTTAAACGAAAACTGTACTCTGACAGAAAAGGATCTGGCTCCAAAGATCCTGATCGATGTGCCAATGCCGGTTTCCTATATAAATAAGGAACTTGTGGAAGAGATATCCCTGCTGGAGCCTTTTGGAAAGGGAAATACCAAACCGATTTTTGCACAGAAGGGACTTCGGGTTTTAAGCAGTCGTATTCTTGGCAAAAATAGGAATGTGGCAAAGCTTCAGCTATCAGACAGTACCGGCTGTGTAGTGGAAGCAGTATATTTTGGAGAAGCAGATGAATTTGTTGATAGAATAAAAAACTGTGGAAGTATTGCGGTCACATATTATCCTGAGATCAACCGTTATCAGGGAAGAGAGACCTTACAGATCGTAATCCGAAATTATATTACAGAATAACAGGAGAAGGTATCACTAAAATGCAAATCCTGACAGCGAGTAATTGACTGTAAAACAGGAAAGAAGGCTCTATACTGGGCAATATGCAGTCCAGGGCCTGTCGTAATTCCGCGAGTTCTGTCGGGTTGCACATTGATTCCCTACAGAAAAAGTGCTATACTATCTAACATCTGATTGACAAATTAAACCATTGGAGGTTATTATGAAAAAAATAGAAGAATATGTAAGAAGTATCCCGGACTTTCCAGAGCCAGGGATTATTTTCCGTGACGTTACCAGCGTCCTTCAGGATGCGGATGGATTACAGCTTGCCATTGATTCTATGCAGGATTGTCTGGAGGGTGAGGAGTTCGATGTGATCACAGGTCTTGAATCCAGAGGCTTTATCTTTGGTATGCCGATCGCATATAATCTTCACAAACCCTTTGTTCTGGTCCGCAAAGCAGGAAAACTTCCATGTGAGACCGTTTCCAGAACCTATGAGCTGGAGTATGGAAGTGCAACTATTGAGATGCATAAGGATTCCATCAAGCCGGGACAGAAGGTTGTTATTGTGGATGACCTGATCGCTACGGGCGGAAGCGTGGAAGCAGCCATCAAGCTTGTGGAGGAGCTTGGCGGCGAGGTTGTCAAGGTGGTTTTCCTTATGGAGCTTGCAGGTCTGAAGGGACGTGAGCGTCTCAAAGGTTATAATGTGGCATCTGTGATCTGTTACGACGGAAAATGATTTTTTGTCGGTGGAAGGGGATGTGAACTGTTGTAGTCATACGGCAGTATGAAATTGTGCACAGGCAGGTGGGATTTAATGGCAGAGACAAAAAATACGGAAAAACAAAACATTGAGATACAGAAGGAAGAAGAAAAAAGAGAGTCTGTCCGGAAGGCAGATGCGGCGGTGAAATCCATGCATGATTTTACAAGCCCTGAGGTTCTTTATCAGGAGCTGATAAAAAGTGTGAAGAAATATCATCCGTCTACAGATATTTCCATGATTGAAAAGGCCTATAAAGTGGCCAGCGAGGCACATAAGGATCAGAAACGTAAATCCGGTGAACCTTATATCATTCATCCTCTTTGTGTTGCGATCATCCTTGCGGATCTTGAGCTGGATAAGGAGACCATAGTGGCAGGTCTTCTTCATGATGCGGTAGAAGATACTTGGATGACGTATGAAGAAGTAGAAAAGGAATTTGGTTCTGAGGTAGCGCTTCTGGTAGATGGTGTTACCAAGCTGGGACAGCTGTCCTATTCCAAGGACAAGGTAGAGGTTCAGGCTGAGAATTTAAGAAAGATGTTCCTTGCAATGGCTAAGGATATCCGCGTTATCCTGATCAAGCTTGCGGACCGTCTTCATAATATGCGTACCCTGCAGTATATGAGACCAGAGAAACAGCAGGAGAAAGCAAGAGAAACCATGGATATCTATGCTCCCATCGCGATGCGGCTTGGTATTTCCAAGATCAAGGTGGAACTGGATGATCTTTCTCTTAAGTATCTGAAGCCGGATGTTTACTATGATCTGGTAGAAAAGGTTGCTCTTCGCAAAAGTGTCCGTGAGGAATTTGTTAATTCTATCGTGAAACAGGTAAAGCAGCATATGGAGGATGCCAATATCAGGGCACAGGTGGATGGCCGCGTGAAGCATTTCTTCAGCATCTATAAGAAGATGGTCAATCAGGATAAAACCATTGATCAGATTTATGACCTGTTTGCCGTACGTATCATTGTAGATACTGTGAAGGACTGTTATGCAGCTCTTGGTGTTATCCATGAGATGTATAAGCCGATCCCCGGCAGATTTAAAGATTATATCGCAATGCCGAAGGCCAATATGTATCAGTCTCTGCATACAACACTGATCGGCCCTAACGGACAGCCTTTCGAAATCCAGATCCGTACATTTGAAATGCATAAAACCGCAGAATACGGTATTGCGGCTCATTGGAAATATAAGGAAACTTCCGATGGTAAGAAACCTGGAAAGAGTGAGGAAGAGAAGCTGAACTGGCTGCGCCAGATCCTGGAGTGGCAGCGCGACATGTCCGATAACCGGGAGTTCATGAGTCTTCTGAAAAATGATCTGGATCTTTTTGCGGACAGTGTTTACTGTTTCACTCCCCAGGGAGATGTAAAAACACTTCCCAATGGTTCTACACCTATTGATTTTGCATACAGCGTGCACAGTGCAGTAGGAAACAAGATGGTAGGTGCCAGGGTCAATGGCAAACTTGTTCCTATTGAATATAAGATCAAAAACGGTGATCGTATTGAGATCATAACATCCCAGAATTCTCAGGGTCCCAGCCGTGACTGGCTGAAGATCGTAAAGAGCACACAGGCTAAGAATAAGATCAACCAGTGGTTTAAGAAAGAACTGAAGGAAGATAATATTCTGAAGGGTAAGGACATGCTGAATCAGTATGCCAAGACCAAGGGCTTTAAACCAGGCATATATACCAAGCCACAGTATATGGAATCGGTAATGCATAAATATGGTTTCCGAGACTGGGATTCTGTGTTGGCAGCGATCGGACATGGCGGCCTGAAAGAAGGTCAGGTGTTTAACAAGCTGGTAGAAGCCTATGAGAGGGAGCATAAGAAGAATCTTACAGATGAACAGGTCCTGGAGGCAGCTTCCGAATCACAGGAGAAGCTTCACATTGCCAAGAGTAAGAGTGGCATTGTAGTAAAAGGCATTCATGATGTGGCAGTTCGTTTTTCCAAATGCTGTAGTCCGATCCCGGGAGATGAGATCGTAGGCTTTGTAACAAGAGGAAGAGGGATCACCATTCATCGTACAGACTGTGTGAATGTGCTCAACATGCCTGAGATTGACCGGAAACGTCTCATTGAAGCAGAGTGGCAGATGCCGGACAGAGCGGATTCCGAGAAATACGAAGCGGAGATCCAGGTTTATGCAAATAACCGTACCGGACTTCTGGTGGATATTTCCAAGATCTTTACAGAGAGGAAGATCGATCTTCGTTCCATTAACAGCCGTACCAACAAGCAGGAACGCGCCACGATTTCCATGTCCTTTAATGTATGCAGCAAACAGGAACTGAATTCTCTGATCGAAAAGATCCGTCAGGTTGAAAGTGTTCTTGATGTAGAGCGAACAACGGGCTGACCCGATAAACGGAGGAATTTTTATGAGTAAACTTGAAATGCAGCAGTGTGTGCTGGGCCAGGTGTTTACCAACTGCTATTTTCTGAAAAATAAAGAGACCGGAGAACTGCTGATCATAGACCCGGGAGACTATGCAGAAAAAGTTTTTCAGAAAGTATCTCTTATGCAGGGGAAACCGGTGGGGATCCTTCTGACACATGGTCATTTTGATCACATCATGGCTGTAAAGGAAGTGAAGGAAAAATATCAGATCCCGGTTTATGCATGCAGGCAGGAAGAAGCAATGCTGGCAGAGCCCACGATAAATATGACTGCTGTTTATGGAAGTGCCTGTTCAATTAAGCCGGATGTTCTTCTGGATGACGGGCAGATTTTCGAAGCGGCAGGATTTTCCATCCAGATGTTCCACACACCGGGACATACCAAAGGAAGCTGCTGCTATTATATCAAAGACGAAGGTGTGCTTTTCAGCGGAGATACATTGTTTTGCGGCTCTGTGGGAAGAACCGATTTTCCTGGCGGAAGTTCTGCTGAGATCGTAAGAAGCCTTCATAAGCTTGTGGATACTTTGCCGGAGGATACAGAAGTATTTCCGGGGCATGACGCATCCACAACCATTGGTTATGAAAAGAGGTATAATCCATTTGTATAAGATTGGCATTTTGTTTCAGAACAGAGATTTTGAGCATGATGTGTATGAACTGATCAAAGCGTTTTATCCCGGAAATGAGATCGTTTCTCTTTATGAAGAGGATGATGCGGATTATGATATCCGCTTCCGGGTCTCACGTGATGAAGAAGGTTATACCATCAGTTACAACAACGGAATAGAGAAAAAAACAGCTCATGGGGCTGTGATAGAAGGGCAATCCAGTGGAGAAGCTTCGGATGCCCTTATTTCTTGCAATGATGCCCATGATATCCGCAGAAAAAATAAAGACGCGATCAAATACGCCCTGTATCAGATGCTTTCCAAAGCTACAGGAAAGACACTTCCCTGGGGAAATCTTACAGGCATCCGTCCTGTGAAAATGGCTATGGGAATGCTGGAGTCCGGAATGAAAAATACGGAGATCGCCAGATATATGAGAGATCAGTATCTGGTAAGTCCGGAGAAAACAGCTCTTGCAGTTACCATCGCAAATCGTGAGAGAGATATCCTGAAAAATATTGATTATGAAAACGGCTACAGCCTTTATGTTGGCATTCCTTTCTGTCCGAGTATCTGTCTGTACTGTTCATTCAGTTCCTATCCGCTGGAGAGGTGGCGTAAATATGTGGAGGCGTATCTGGACGCGCTGGTAAAGGAAATCCGGGCTGTTTCCAGGATGATGAAAAACCGGAAGCTGGATACGGTCTATATCGGTGGGGGAACACCTACCACACTGGAGCCGGATCAGCTTCGGAGACTTCTTGGTGCGATCACGGAATATTTTCCCTGTGAGGAGCTGGAAGAATTTACGGTTGAGGCAGGAAGACCGGACAGTATAACCTTGGAAAAGCTTCAGGCGATCCGGGAGTTTCCGGTTACCAGGATTTCTGTAAATCCACAGACCATGAATCAGGAAACCCTGGATATCATTGGCAGACGTCATACAGTAGAACAGACAAAGAATGCGTTTCATCTGGCAAGAAAAGCCGGATTCGACAATATCAATATGGATCTGATCGTGGGTCTTCCCGGCGAAGATATCACAAAAGTGCAGCATACACTGGACGAGGTAAAAGCTCTCGGGCCGGACAGCCTGACCGTACATTCTCTTGCTGTGAAGCGTGCGGCAAGACTGAATATTTTCCGTGATAAATACCAGGAGATGACCTTTGAAAACAATCAGGAGATCATGGATCTGACTATGAAAACGGCCTACGAGATGGGAATGGGTCCTTATTATCTGTACAGACAGAAGAATATGAAGGGGAATTTTGAGAACGTCGGGTATTCTGAGGTTGACAAAGCAGGGATTTACAATATACTGATTATGGAGGAAAAGCAGCCGATCATCGCACTGGGTGCAGGTGGTTCCTCCAAGCTTGTGTTTGAACACGGACAGCGCATTGAGCGTGTGGAGAATGTGAAGGATGTTGTCAATTATATCACACGTATCGATGAAATGATCGAGAGAAAACGCGAGGGCATTGCAAAATGGCTGTAGACGGAAAGGAGAGACGGATCCTTGAAAAGCGTACAGAAGATAAGTGAAACTACGCAGGACCGGATCCTGGAAATGGATCTTTCCGCAGAGCTGAAGCATGGGGTTGTTGTCAGTAACCTTGCCTATGATGTGGCAAAGGAGCTTGGTCTTGGTGAGAAAGAATGTTATCAGCTGGCTATTGCCGGAATGCTCCATGATATAGGCAAGCTGAAACTGGAAGGATACATTAATGGCCAAGAGCAGAATCCGATGGTCATTGAAGAATTGAAGTATGTCCGCATGCACTCCACATTAGGTTATGAGATTCTGAAAGACCAGGGATATTCCGATTATGTTCTGGAAAGTATTCTTTATCATCATGAAAATTTTGACGGCAGCGGTTATCCCAGCAACAGAAGCGGAAAGGATATCCCTATGGGTGCAAGGATCCTGAGAGTATGTGATGTATATGCGGCTTTGAGTATGGACAGACCATATCGGAAAGCTCTGGAAAATGATGAAGTTTTAAGACTGATGATCGATGAGATTAAAAACTTTGACATGCAGGTGTTTCTTGCATTTCAGAGGGTGATTCATAAAGGAGGAAACTATGGCATTAAAAAAGAAACCGGTTACAGGAATGAAGGACATTTTACCGAAGGAAATGGCAATCCGTAACTATGTGATGAATATGATCAGAGAGACATACGGAACCTTTGGTTTTTCCGCAATTGAAACTCCCTGTGTAGAACATATTGAGAATCTCTGCAGCAAGCAGGGCGGTGAAAATGAAAAGCTGATCTTCAAGATTATGAAGAGAGGCGAGAAACTGAAACTGGATACTGCAAAAACAGAGAATGATCTGACAGATTCCGGACTTCGCTATGACCTGACCGTACCGCTTTCCAGATATTATTCCAATAATGCAAACGAGCTTCCGGCTCCGTTTAAGGCACTTCAGATGGGAAATGTATGGAGAGCTGACCGTCCGCAGAGAGGTCGTTTCCGTCAGTTTATGCAGTGTGATATCGATATCCTGGGTGAGCCGACCTATCTTGCTGAGATCGAGCTTGTACTTGCAACTACAACACTTCTTGGAAAACTGGATTTCCATAACTTTACGATCCGTATCAATGACAGAAGGATCCTGAAGGCAATGGCTCAGTACAGCGGATTCCCGGCAGAGAGCTTTGATACTGTCTTTATTATTCTTGACAAGATGGATAAGATCGGCATCGAGGGAGTTGCAGAGGAGCTTGAGAAAGAGGGCTTTGAGAAAGAGAGCATTGACACTTATCTTGGACTTTTCCGTGAGATCACCAACGATGTTGAGGGTGTCCGTTATATTAAAGAAAAACTTTCTGATGTTCTGGAAGCAGGTATTGCAGAGGATCTTGAAACAATCATCAACACTGTAGAATCTGTAAAAACAGCAGACTTCAAAATGTCCTTTGACCCTACACTGGTACGTGGAATGTCCTATTACACAGGTCCGATCTTTGAGATTTCCATGGATGAGTTCGGCGGAAGCGTCGGTGGAGGCGGACGTTACGATGAGATGATCGGTAAATTTACAGGAAATAATACCTGTGCTTGTGGTTTCTCCATTGGATTTGAGAGAATCGTTATGCTGCTTCTTGAGAGAGGCTATGAGATTCCAACCAAGAATGGCAAGAAAGCATATCTGATCGAGAAGAACATGCCGGCAGACAAGCTTCTGAACATCCTGAAACAGGCAACTGAGGAAAGAAGTGCAGGTACACAGATCAATATCTCTATCATGAAAAAGAACAAAAAATTCCAGAAAGACCAGCTGGCAGCAGATGGTTATACAGAGTATGTAGAATTTTTCAACAGAGACTGAAACTGCCCGTCTGAAAACGGAGATAGCAGAGTAAATTAAAATGACTATGAAAAAAATAGTCAGAGGAGGATAAAGAGATGGCTGAAAGCATGCAGGGACTGCACAGAACTTGTCGATGTGCAGAAGTGACCACAGAGATGGTTGGAAAAGAAGTAACATTAATGGGATGGGTGGCAAAAGCCAGAAATAAAGGAGGTCTTGTATTTGTGGATCTTCGTGACCGTTCCGGGATCATGCAGCTGATTTTTGAGAATGGCAGCATTGACGAGGAAGGCTTTACAAAAGCAGGTAAACTGCGTAGTGAGTTTGTTATTGCTGTAACCGGTACCGTAGAGAAACGTGGAGGAGCAGTAAACGAGAATCTTGTAACTGGCGAGATCGAGCTTCGTGTAAAATCCCTCCGTGTTCTTGCTGAGGCAGATGTTCCTCCATTCCCGATCGAGGAGAATAGCAAGACAAAAGATGAGATCCGACTTAAATATCGTTATCTTGATTTAAGAAGACCGGATCTTCAGAGAAATATCATGATGAAGAGCAAGGTTGCCCAGCTTACAAGACAGTTCTTTACAGAAGAGGGATTTCTTGAGATTGAGACACCGATGCTTGGAAAGAGTACTCCTGAGGGAGCCAGAGACTATCTGGTACCATCACGTGTTCATCCGGGAAGCTTCTATGGCCTTCCACAGTCTCCGCAGCTGTACAAGCAGCTTCTGATGTGCTCCGGATTTGATCGTTATATCCAGATCGCAAGATGCTTCCGTGATGAGGATCTTCGTGCTGACCGTCAGCCGGAGTTCACACAGATCGATATGGAGCTTTCCTTTGTTGATGTAGACGATGTTATCGATGTTAACGAGAGATATCTTGCATTCCTGTTCAAAGAAGTTCTGGATATCGATGTAAAACTCCCGATCCAGAGAATTACCTGGCAGGAAGCTATGGATCGTTTTGGTTCCGACAAGCCGGATATGCGTTTCGGTATGGAACTTCATGATGTCAGTGATATCGTAAAAGACTGCGGATTTGGTGTGTTCACAGGTGCGCTTGAGAATGGCGGAAGTGTTCGTGGTATCAATGCAGAAGGTCAGGGCGCAATGCCGAGAAAGAAGATCGATAAGCTTGTTGAGTTCGTAAAAGGTTATGGTGCAAAAGGTCTTGCATACATTGCCATTGCGGAGGACGGAACCAGAAAGTCTTCTTTCGCCAAGTTTATGACAGATGAAGAGATGGATGCTCTTGTAAAAGCTATGGACGGCAAGCCGGGAGATCTTCTTCTTTTTGCAGCAGATAAGACAAAATTGGTATACGATGTACTGGGAGCACTCCGTCTTGAGCTTGCAAAACAGATGGATCTTTTAGATAAAAATGAGTATCGTTTCGTATGGGTAACAGAGTTCCCGCTTCTTGAGTGGAGCGAGGAGGAGAACCGTTTTACAGCAATGCACCATCCGTTCACCATGCTTATGGAGGAGGATCTTCCGCTTCTTGACACAGATCCGGGAAAGGTTCGTGCAAAAGCATACGACATCGTTCTTAACGGAAATGAGATCGGCGGCGGCAGCGTGCGTATCCATCAGGATGATATTCAGGAAAGAATGTTTGAGGCACTTGGCTTCACAAAAGAAGCTGCACATGAGCAGTTCGGATTCCTTCTGGATGCCTTCAAATATGGAGTTCCGCCACACGCAGGACTTGCATATGGTCTTGACAGACTTGTCATGCTTATGGCAAAGGCAGATACGATCCGTGATGTTATTGCATTCCCGAAGGTTAAGGATGCCTCCTGTCTGATGACTCAGTCTCCTAGCCAGGTAAGTGAGGCACAGCTTCATGAGCTGGGACTTGACCTTGAGCCGCAGAAAGAAGAGGAAGAATAAAAGATCATGCAGCCGACAATCTATACATTTCTGATCGTTTGTCCACTTGTATTTCTTGCCGGATTTGTAGATGCTGTAGCAGGCGGGGGAGGACTGATCTCCCTGCCTGCTTATCTTTTGGCCGGAGTTCCTGTACATAATGCTGTTGCCACCAACAAGCTGTCATCAGCAACAGGAACATTGATCTCAACTGTCCGTCTGTGCAAAAATAAATTTGTGGACTGGATCTTGGTGCTTCCATGTATTCCAATGGCGCTTCTGGGATCTTCCATAGGAGCTCACCTTGCTCTTATAGCCAGTGATAAGCTCCTGCGTTATATGCTGATCCCGGTTCTTCCGGTGGTTGCTTTTTATGTGCTGCGCAAGAAAAATATGGATGAGAAGGGTGGCGAGATCGCCAGAAAAAAACAGATCCTGCTCTGTGCCGTATGCTCTCTTGCTGTAGGATGCTATGATGGCTTTTATGGACCAGGAACAGGAACTTTTCTCTTGCTTTTGTTTACAGGATTGGGAAAAATGAGTGTGGCAAAAGCTTCCGGTACCATGAAGGTTACCAACCTCTCTTCTAATGTAGCGGCTCTTGTTGTATTTCTGCTCAGCGGAAAGATTGTGATCATGCTTGGAATTGCAGCGTCAGTGTTCTCAATCGCAGGACATTATACCGGTGCAGGTATGGTTATGAAAAACGGAAGCCGGATCATACGGCCTATTATTCTTATAGTCCTTGCATTGCTTTTTATAAAGATCATATCCGGAATATAAAAAAGAAGAATATAAAAAACCCGTGAAGATCACGCTTTCCTGTCAGAGAAAGCAGATATTCACGGGTTTTCTAGCTGTTATTCTTTATTCGTTATCTTCGGTAGAATCTTCAGGAACCGGTGAAGCGGTAAGAGTTCCGAAGATGGCATTGCCCAGTTCGGTACCTGCATTCTCAAGCTTCCAGGATGCACCATCGTTTGTGAGATGGAAGGTAGCAGTGGCAGTTATGGTTGCCTGATTATTCTTGATACTGTCCAGAAGCAGTTCATGTGATTTGTTGTAACGCTTCTGGGAACCGTCGATCACTGCATCAGCAGAAGCCAGATAAGTATTCAATTCTTTTTCGTACTGTGTAAGAATGGAATTACTGTCAAATGTGGTAAGCTCTGCGTCCACTTCAGCAAGATATCCGGAAACAGAGGTGCTTGATATTTTGTAGTTAAAACAGGAGTGAAACTGTTCCATAAGGGCAGAGGCAATGGCGTTTTTTGCCGAATCTGAAGTGTTCAGAATGGAATCCAGCCCCAAATAATTAGCCATCTGCTTTACATCCATTTCTTGAAGCGTTTTCAGATAGACGGTAAGCGTTTCGGCAGGCGGCACAAGATCAGGATCGGACAGATAGGTGATAAGGCCACCGACCAGATCATTTTCGAGAGAGGAACTGTGCGTAATCTCCCAGTCAGGTTCTGAAGAAGATCCAAGATTGTTTAGTTGGATGGAAGTAGTGCGTTCTGCAGAACTGTACGTGTTATTCTTGAGGAGCTTGTACAGGAGCAGATAACGCTGCTCCAGGGAATTTCCGTTATCATTTTCTTTACCGGAGGCGGTTTCTAGTATTTCTTCCTGAAGGCTTGCAGAAACAAAATCACTGGCAAGAGCCTCAGCATCCAGAGTAGTAAGCTTAAGCTGCGCAGAAGCATTTTTTTCGTCGCTATCAACGGATATACCCAGGATTTTGTAATCGAAATTCTGAAAGAAGAGAGAAAATACTTCTTTTATGTCAGCAGAAAGCTTTGTGCTGTCATCAGAATCCGGAAACAGTTCCTGATAGGATATGTACTGCATGGTTGTTTCAGAGTCCAGATTTTTAAGAAGATCCAGATCTTTTTTGATCGCCTTCTCCGCATGAGCTTTGGCCGACTGGGAGCAGCTACATAAAAAAACTGAGAGAAGAATGATCATCAAGAAAGCCAGCAGATGTTTCACTGTCTTCATATTGTTCTTTCCTTTCAAAAAAGTTATATTACAACATTTTAGCAGATAAAGTACCGAAAGTCAAAATATCGCAAAAATGGAGAAAAAGGAGACTTTTTTATGAAAAATCTGTGAAATCTGCATCGTTTTCTTCAGGGACTTTTCTTTTTAGAGTGAATCTGCTATGATGTTTGAAGCAACAGATAGTTTCAGTACGATGCTGAGAAAAGGGGACAGATATGAAAAAACGTATTTTGATCGCACTTGGAATCCTTGTACTTGCAGCCGGTATCGGAGCCGGTGGATGGTATTATTATACACATCATGCAGGGTCCGCAGGAGGCAGCGATATTGTATATGTAACAAAGATAAGCAAGCTTTCGGAAATGGATTCCGGAGTGGAAAACCGATATGCAGGTGTTGTGGAACCGCAGGAAACGGTTCAGGTAAAGATTGAAAGCGGCCGAAAGGTAAAAGAAGTTCAGGTAAAGACCGGTCAGGAAGTCAAGAAAGGGCAGCTTCTTTTTCAGTATGATCTTGGAAGTATCCAGCAAAGTCTTAGG
>NZ_NALB01000002.1:0-29836 GCF_008680535.1 Blautia sp. LMAG:36
TGCCTACACTGCGCCGGACTGGTTCGGAGAAGATGTAACTTATTCCACCAGATATCATAACAGTATCATGAGCCAGGGCTGGCAGAGCGATTACTGTTCACCCCGTTCTCAGTAACACGCTTCGCGATGCACACAATTTATGCTAATCGCACTTGTATTTCTTATTTCAGGTGCTATAATTAGTAATGCAGGCAGATATAGTTCATCGGTAGAACATCAGCTTCCCAAGCTGAGGAGGCGGGTTCGATTCCCGTTATCTGCTTTCATTGCCAAAGAGGGCACGCAGTCAGGCGTGTCCTTTTTTATAAATTTCAAGGAGGATTTTTGTTTATGAAGATTGGATTTATCGGATGTGGAAATATGGCCTCTGCCATGATCGGCGGTATTCTCCGTCAGGGGATCTTTTCAAAGGACGAGATCATTGTTTCCAACCTTACAGACGAAGGCAGAGCGCGCAGTGAAAAAACTCTTGGTGTTGTCACCACTCTGGATAACAATGAAATAGTCAGATCTGCAAAAACTGTCGTTCTTGCAGTAAAGCCGCAGTTTTATGAGAAAGTTCTCACAGAGGTCCACGACAGTCTCACGACAGAGCACACCATCATCGGAATCGCTCCCGGCAAGACTCTTGCATGGCTGGAAGAAAAAGCCGGTCTTCCTCTGAAAGTTGTCCGTTTTATGCCTAATACTCCTGCACAGGTTGGGGCCGGAATGACTGCTGTATGTACCAATGACCGGGTTTCGGAAGACGAACTGGCAGAAATCCTTAAGATCACAGACAGCTTTGGCTGTACCGAAGTGATACCGGAGCGTCTGATGGACGCCGCAGGCGCTGTAGGCGGCTGTTCACCGGCTTATGTGTTTATGTTTATCGAAGCCATGGCAGATGCCGCTGTCAGCCAGGGAATGCCTCGTAAGCAGGCTTATAAATTTGCTTCCCAGACTGTTCTCGGCAGCGCAAAAATGGTTCTGGAAACCGGCAGACACCCGGGAGACCTGAAAGACATGGTCTGCTCACCGGCAGGAACTACCATTGAAGGTGTCCGCACCCTGGAAAAGAGCGGCTTTCGCAGTGCCGTATTCGAAGCGCTTACCGCAGCTGCTGAGAAGGGTAAGAAGTTATAATTTTCGAAAACAAAAACTCCGTGAGGTCTGCATTCACCCGGACCTCACGGAGTTTTTCCATCTCATCTCTTTTATCGTCTGCCGACAGCCCTACAGCAACTCGATCAGCGCGTCAATATCTTCCATTTTTGTTCCCCAGCTTGTAGCAAAACGGATCACTGTATGATCTTCATCATATTTTTCCCAGAAATCAAACTGAACTTCTTTGCCCAGTTCTTCTTTCTTTTTATTTTCCAAAACTACAAACTGCTGGTTCGTGGGAGAATCCAGGAAAAGCTGATATCCTTTTTCCTGAAGGGCTCTTTTCAGCTTCATAGCTGTTTCAATAGCATTTTTGCTGATCCTTGTATACAGATCATCGGTAAACAGTGTGTCAAACTGGATTCCCAGAAGACGGCCTTTTGCCAGAAGGGCTCCCTGCTGCTTCACCATAGTCATAAAGTGCTTCGGAGCTTTTTTCGTAAAGACCACTGCCTCACCGCAGAGTGCACCGACCTTGGTTCCGCCGATGTAGAACACATCTGTACATCTGGCGATATCCTCAAGTGTCACATCTGCTTCCGGACTTACCAGACCGTAGCCAAGTCTTGCTCCGTCCAGAAACAGCGGAAGCTCGTATTTATGGCATACCTCGGAAATTTCCTCCAGCTCTTTCTTCGTATAAAGTGTTCCGTACTCTGTCGGATGAGAAATATAAACCATTCCCGGAAATACCATATGGTCGTGACTTTCATCCCCATAAAAAGTTTCCACATAATCTGTGATACTTTCTGCTTTGATCTTTCCGTTTTCTGCCGGAAGTGTCAGTACCTTATGTCCTGTATACTCGATTGCTCCGGCCTCATGACAGCTTACGTGTCCGGTCTGCGCCGCAAGAACACCTTCATAACGGTTCAGGACAGAACCTATGATCGTGGCATTGGTCTGAGTTCCTCCCACCAGGAAAAACACATCTGCATCCGGGCAGCCACAGGCTTTACGGATCTTCTCCTTTGCAGAATCACAGTATTTGTCTGTGCCATAGCCGGAAAGCTTCTCCATATTGGTTTCCAGAAGTTTCTGGAGGATCGCCGGATGCGCTCCCTCGCAGTAATCGTTTACAAAAAATAACATTTTATTTTCTCCTCATCTGTATTTTCATTTTATTTGACCGTCTTCCCCGGAATGATCTTACAGGTAGAAAACGATTTGAATTTACAGGAAATCGCCCCCTTCAATAGGAAGCCCGTTTCTGAAAGAAATTCACAAATCCCCGGTCGAGATCCCGCAAAGACTGCTGTAATGCAATGGAATCTGCTGCTTTCAGAAAGGCAAACTCCTCTTGCTTTTTCAGTTCAGTCAGCATGGCGGAAGTCTGGGAATAGCCGATCTTTTCCCCATTTTCATAGCCTTCCTTACGCATGGCAAGTCCCCGGTTGTAGATGAACCGGCAGCATCCCAGGGTCTGATGGATGAAGTTTTTCTGTTCTCTGTTCGGGTAGATTCTGAATTTAATTCCTTTTTGCATTATCCCATCTTATCCTTTTGTCTCTGCGATGTTTTCTGGTTTTCAATATACTGTTTTACTGTTTCCAGCGGAGCACCGCCCACCGTCGATACAAAATAGCTGTTTGTCCAGAGAGTCGGCATTTTCGTTTTAAGATAGGGAAATTCCTGTCTTAAAATTCTGGACGTATAGCCTTTAAATGACTTTACAGCTTTGTGGATGCCAAACTGAGGATCTACTTCCAAAAGCATATGAACATGGTCTGGCATGATCTCCATTTCCAGAATGTCTACAGAAAGATTTGCAGCATACTCTGTGAGCAGCTCCTTCAGCCGGACGTCCACACCATTAATTAATACTTTTCGTCTATACTTTGGACACCATACTACATGGTATTTACAGGAATAGACGACATTGTTGTTTGATTTATATGTTGTGTTCATATTTATATTATACTATGGTTTATTAGTTAATACAATTACTATTTTGTCCATCTTCAATTACTTGCATAAATTCGATGGACGCGTCTTATATCCCCATATCTGAAACAAGGGGTTTTACGACGCATTGGATAAATGCCGCAGGTTTTTCCCATGTTTTTTTAAACTTTCTAAACTATTTTTTAATTTTCACATGCTTTCTGTGCATACTCTGTCTGCACCAGATTTTCATACACTGTACGATCCGTCAGCTCACCTGCATCTTCCAGGATATCCTGTAGAAGCTCAAAGCTGTCTTTTTCAAAGATGAGATTCTCTTTCCAGGTGTCCTGGTCATAATAACGTTTTACAATGGCAGTGATGGTTTTAAGATCTGTTTCCTTGAACTGCGGTGCGATCACTTCTGCGATTTCCTCCGGCGTATGACTCTGCACATAGTCCATTCCCTTCTGAAGTGCATCGGTAAATTTCTGGATGATCTCAGAATTTTCTTTCATGTAGCTTGCTTTTGCACTGTAGGATGTATATGGTACATATCCGGATGCCTCTCCGAGAGATGCAACTACATAGCCCGCTCCTTCTTTTTCCAGAATGGTCGCAGATGGTTCGAATTCTACTGTATATGCCGCCGAATCATCACTGGTAAAAGCTGCTGCTGTGGAACCGAAATCAATACTCTGGTCGATGGTCAGATCTTTTTGCGGATCAATGCCGTTTTTCTTCAGTATATATTCAAATACCATTTCCGGCATTCCACCTTTTCGACCGCCAAGAACCTTCTCTCCTTTCAGATCCTCCCATTTGAAATCAGGCATCTCTTCTCTTGCCACAAGGAAATTCCCCGCACGCTGTGTAAGCTGTGCGAAGTTCAACGCCGGGTCGGTCGCCCCTTCCTGATATGCATAGATGGATGCTTCAGCTCCCATAAATCCGATATCTGCCTCACCGGAGATCAGAGCAGTCAGAACCTTATCCGCACCAAACCCAGTTACCAGCGTCAGATCCAGACCTTTCTCCGCAAAATATCCCTCCTCGATCGCCACATACTGCGGTGCGTAAAAGATTGAATGTGCGACTTCATTCAGTGTAACCTTTGTAAGCTTCTCTTCCGTGCTGTCTTTCTTCGCAGCAAATACTCCCATTGGCAGCGCCGTCACCGCCAGCACGACTGCTGCCGCCAGTGAAATCCATTTTTTATTTTTCATGCAGATACTCCTTTTTTGACTTCTTCTGTTAGAGTATGCATAATTAATTAATTGGTGACCAGGGAAACATACAAAGTATCGTAAAACACAGTCTCCATGATTCCTTTTGTTAGGATATGCCCAAAAAACCAACTGCTGATCACGATCAACTTTCCCATCAGTTAAAAAATATGAATTTTATTTAACAACAATTCAATTGTGTTCAATTTCCAATCCTGCTATGATTTAATCACAAAAGCTTTTGAAATTTCAATCAGGAGAGAATTAGGATGAATATTGGAAATGTGATAAAAAAATATAGAAAAGAGTCTGGTTTCACCCAGGAGGAAATGGCAAACCGCTTAGGAGTAACTACTCCAGCGGTGAATAAATGGGAGAACGGGAACTCCAATCCAGATATTGAACTGTTAGCACCAATTGCAAGACTGCTACATATTTCCCTTGATACCCTGTTGTCTTTTCATGAAAATCTGACAGACGTTGAAATTACAGAACTTATTCAGGAAATGGACAAAATGTTTTCAGCAGAAGGTTACGAAAAGATCTATCAATGGGCAGTAAATATCATAAAAGATTACCCTAACTGCAACATGCTTATCTGGCAGGTGGCGGTGATGCTTGACTCGCGAAGAATCATAGGTCAGTGTGAGCATCCCGATAAGTACGACGAACAGATTAATTCCTGGTATGAAATGGCACTAAATGACAAGGACGAAAAAATCCAGCACCATGCGGCAGATTCTCTGTTCGGATTCTACTTGCGAAAAGGGAATTATGAAATGGCAGAAAAATATCTGAACTATTTTTCCGACTATGATCCCATGAAAAAACTAAGACTTGGGCAATTATACATGGAACAGGAAAAAACAGAAGAAGCATATGAAAAACTGGAAAATATAATTCTTTCAGAGTATACTACTTTGAATCTTGCCTTTGGCATGATGATCACAAAAGCTCTTGACAAGAAAGATCATAAATCCGCAAGGTTCCTGGCCGAGAAAATGTGTGCATTAGCAGGTGTTTTTGAGATGGGAAAATACAATGAATGTGCAACCATGTTTAATGTTGTGGTGGCAGAACAAAATGTAGAAGATACTTTTAAGGTAGTAAAACAACTGCTGGAGAATGTCGATACAATCTGTGATTTTCAGAAATCAAGATTATATAAACATATAAAATTCCAAGATGTAGAAAATCCATATGCTGAAGAAATGAAAAAAGAACTGATTGCAGGCTTCCAAAATGAAGAAGACTTTGCTTATATGAAAGGCTATAAACCCTGGAAAAAATTATTAGCAAAGTATTGATCCTGCTTATGTTTATTGCAAAATAAAAACCCTATTCATTCGCAATAGAGCATTTATAGATAAAAGAGATTATTGGGCAGGCGTCGCGGCTCCTGCCTCTCTTTTAACCCATAGAGTGCGTGATTGCAACGAAATTTACCACCTCAATGGATGATAAATTGCAATATATTTCAAAAATAAAAGAAGAACGTAATAAGGCACAGGACGAACTTGCTGAACTAAGGAAAATTCTTGAATTGTCAGATGATATTTCTTTGACAGAACACATTACAAAGATAAAAATAAATATTGACAAGGAGTAATTGAACCAGTATTATATAAGTACAAAGAAGTCTTTTTCCGGAGTGAGAAAGATATTATTACTTATTCAAAGGAAAGGGGCTCTGGACGAGTTCCTTTTTACATTTCATAAAATTTGATTTTATAACATATACTATGATCACAAAGTAGCTCTGGATAGGATATTCGGAGTTGTAAAACGGCGGAAATATCATTGCTGGTATTTCCGCCACTTCTTTTATAGATTATTCGCACTATTCAACCCATCCACTCAATTACGCAAAATCAAATCGTCTCATAATTTACATTAATATATGTACGCCACCCCCAAAATATGATAAGGTGAAGCAAATAGAATTTTTCAGGAGGTTATTAACAGTTAAATATAAATTATAAAATCATATAAGTACATGTTGAGTTTTATAAGATATTAGAGCAGAATATTATTGAAAGGAGTTGATGCTTTGAGTAAATATTATTCTATACATGAATTTTCAAAAATTATAAGCGTATCCGCCCAGACATTACGAAATTGGGATGCCAATGGAAAACTTCATCCGCATCATACTACAGTAAGCGGCTATAGATATTATTCTGACGAGCAACTCAACCAGGTAATAAATGTAAAGCCTAAAACTCGCATTACAATTGGATATTGTCGCGTTTCCAGCCATAAACAGAAAGATGATCTGGAACGACAGATTGATAATGTTAAGACATATCTTCTGGCAAAAGGACAGCCATTTGAGATGATAAGTGATATCGGTTCCGGAATTAATTATAAGAAAAAAGGACTCCAGGAATTGATCAGGCGAATATCTCAAAATCAGGTTGAAAAGGTTGTTGTTTTATATAAAGATCGGCTATTGCGATTTGGTTTTGAATTGATAGAATATATCGCTTCGCTTTATAATTGTGAGATTGAGATTATTGATAATACTGAAAAATCCGAACAGCAGGAACTTGTTGAAGATCTGGTTCAGATGATCACAGTATTCAGTTGCAAATTACAAGGAAAACGAGCGAATAAAGCCAAGAAACTTATCCGGGAATTGATACAGGAGAAAGTAGATGGTAAAAGCCATAAAAGTAATGTTAATACCAAATAATATACAGAAAACTAAGATGTTTCAGTACGCAGGTGCTTCAAGATTTGCTTATAACTGGGCTTTGGCAAGGGAAATAGAAAACTATGAAAAAGGCGGAAAATTCATTTCAGATGCAGAACTCAGAAAAGAATTTACAAAGCTTAGACATTCTGATGAATACGCATGGTTATTGAGTATTTCAAATAATGTAACCAAACAGGCGATCAAAGATGCCTGCACCGCTTATAAGAACTTTTTCAAAGGTTTGCAGAAATTCCCAAGATTCAAGCCAAAAAAGAGATCAATGCCGAAGTTCTATCAGGATAATATTAAGATACAATTCAGCAATACTCATGTTAAGTTTGAAGGATTTTCTTCGAGCAGGAAAAGAAATAAACAAAAACTAAATTGGGTAAGACTTGCAGAGCATGGTCGTATTCCTACAGATGCTAAATACATGAATCCGAGAATATCTTTTGATGGGTTGAACTGGTGGATCAGCGTATGTGTGGAATTTCCTGATTGCATAGAAAAACTTAATGATGATGGGATTGGTATAGATCTAGGAATCAAAGATCTGGCTATTTGCTCTGATGGAGCTAAGTATAAGAACATCAATAAAAGTCAGAAAGTAAAGAAACTAGAAAAACAGAAACGCAGATTACAGCGTAGTATCTCTCGCTCTTACGAGAAAAATAAGAAAGGAGAAAGTTACTGCAAAACAAATAATGTAATCAAAAAGGAAAAACTTTTATTAAAACGAAATCACAGATTAACAAATATCCGTAAGAACTATTTGAATCAGACTACATCTGAAATTGTAAGTCGAAAACCAAGATTTATTTGTATTGAAGATTTGAATGTTAGTGGAATGATGAAAAATAGACATTTATCAAAAGCAGTTCAGAATCAGGGGTTTTTTGAGTTTAGAAAGCAGCTTGAATACAAGTGCAGCGATAAAGGGATCCAGCTTATTGTGGCTGATCGGTTTTATCCATCATCAAAGCTTTGCAGTTGCTGTGGAAACATTAAAAAAGACTTGAAATTATCTGACAGAATTTATAAATGTGATTGTGGAAATGTCATTGATAGAGATTTTCAGGCATCTATAAATCTCAAGGCTTATGGAGAAAGATTTGCAAGCTAACACTAAAACGTTAGTGCAAATATGTACGGGTACGTTAATCCGGAATTTACGCCTATGGAGAGTACAAGAACTTGTGAGTAGATAGATATTTATATCATCAAAAGCATACTCGTTGAAGTAGGAATGAAACATAGAAGTTTATAACTTTTTATAAGTTTTCAGTAACGGAGCATTCATATGAAATACGACTTCACTTCCATCATTGACCGGCATGGCAGAGATTCCATCGCAGTAGACGGCCTGAAGGGCGATGGTTTCTCTCCTGCCCCGCCGAAGGAGGGCTTCGATGTCATCCCGATGTGGGTAGCAGACATGAACTTCCCTACTGTACCTACCATACAGCAGGCGATCATCGAACGGGCCAGTCACCCTACCTTCGGTTACTTTGAAGCCCCGCCGGAATATTATAAGGCCATCATCCGCTGGCAGGAAACACGCCACGGTGTCACCGGTCTGAAGCCCAGACACATTGGCTATGAAAATGGCGTTCTGGGCGGAGTTATCAGTGCACTGAACTGCATCTGCTCCCGCGGTGATAACGTCCTGGTTCACAGCCCGACATACATAGGCTTCACCAAAAGTCTGAAAAACAACGGCTACGAGGCCGTACACTCTCCTCTGATAAAGGATGAAAACGGCATATGGAGAATGGATTATGCAGACATGGAAAAACAACTCCGTGAAAAGAAGATCCACGCTGCCATTCTCTGCAATCCACACAATCCCTGCGGACGCGTGTGGGAACGCCGGGAGCTGGAAAAAGCCATGGAGCTGTACCGAAAATATGATGTCTACGTCATCTCAGACGAGATCTGGTCTGACCTCATCCTGAATGGCCATAAGCATATCCCCAGCCAGTCCATCAGCGAAGATGCCCGCCAGCGTACAGCGGCCTTCTACGCTCCATCCAAAACCTTTAATCTGGCAGGACTTGTTGGCAGCTATCACATTGTATACAACAGCTGGTGGCGGGATCGTATTTTGAAGGAGTCCAGTCTGAGCCATTATAATATGATGAATGTTCTGTCCATGCACGCTCTGCTTGGCGCTTATCAGCCTGAAGGCTATGAATGGACCGATGAACTATGCGAAGTACTAAGCGGAAATGTAAGCTTTGCCTGTGATTACATTGACCGGCACTTTAAGGGTGTCAACGTTTCCAGACCGGAAGGCACCTACATGCTCTTTGCCGACTGCACCGACTGGTGTACTGCCCATGGCAAAACAATCGAAGATGTGGAAAAAGCCTGCTGGGATGTCGGCGTTGCCGTCCAGGACGGCAGGATGTTTTTCGGTCCCTGTCACCTAAGAATGAATCTGGCCTCACCCCGTTCCCGCATAGAAGAAGCCTTCCGCCGAATGGATCGGTACGTCTTCAACAGGTAAAAATCCACTCTGCCATTCATTACAATCTATGCTATAATAGAGCTCATAACATCAGCGTTCCATCCTGTCACTTTCCGGAACGCTGTAAACAGGAGGAAATCAATATGGATATTAAAGAGGAAATCCACGCATTATCAGAAGAAATGCTCACAAATCTTGGCAGACTGGTTGCCATTGACTCCCAGCTCGGTACCCCTTCCGAGGGAAAACCATTTGGTGAGGGTCCTGCAAAAGCCCTGGAAGAGGGACTGAAGATTGCCGAAGAACTTGGCTTTAAAACCGTAAACCTGGATAACTACTGCGGTTATGCCGAAATGGGTGAGGGCGATGAGATCGTCGGCATCGCCGGTCATCTGGATATCGTTCCTGTAGGCGGAGACTGGACCTACGATCCGTTCCGCCTTACCCGTGAAGACGATCATGTATACGGCCGCGGGACCACTGATGACAAAGGCCCTATCCTGGAAGCGCTCTATGCCATGAAGCTTCTCCGCGACCACGGCGTGAAGCTGAACAAAAGAGTCCGCCTGATCATGGGCTGCAACGAGGAAACAGGTTCCAAATGTATGGATCACTACAATCAGGTAGCAGAAGAGCTTTCCTGCGGTTTCACACCGGATGCCAGCTTCCCGTGTATCCACGGTGAAAAAGGTCAGCTTGCCATGATCGCCTGCTCCAAAAACACCCGGATCATCTCCATGAACGGCGGTTTTGTATCCAATGCAATGTGTGACACCTGTACAACCATTGTTCCCGATGAGGACGGTCTGAAGAAAAAGCTGGAATCCGCACTTTCCCGGACGAAGCTCCAGGAATATAAGGTAACCGAAGAAAATGGTGAGCTCACCATCTACGCCAAAGGTATTCCGGCTCATGCCAGCACTCCCCATCTCGGTGTCAATGCTGCAGGAGTAACTTTTGAATGTCTGGCAAAAGCAGGCTTTGAAGATGACTTTGTGGAATTCTATAACTCCCATATCGGCACTGCATGTGACGGCTCCGGCATTGGTCTGAAATTTGCAGATGAATACGGCGATCTGACGTTATGCAACGGAATCGTAAAAACAGAAAACGGTGTCATTTCCTGTACCATCGATATCCGTGTTCCGGTAACTCTTAATGAGACCGATATCCGCAAAATGTGCCAGGACAGACTGGAAGATAAAAACGGTCGTATTGAGATCATAAAGGTTGTTGCTCCGTTATTCTTCCCAAGAGAATCTCCGCTGGTAAATGCTCTTTACAAAGCTTACACAGATGTGACCGGCGATACCGAACACAAACCAATGGTCATCGGAGGCGGCACTTACGCAAAATCCCTCAAAAACATCATAGCCTTCGGACCTGAAAAAGAGGGAATTGACTATCGCATCCACGGAGCCGATGAATTTATCCTGGTCTCCGGCATGGAAGAAGCGGTACTGATTTATATGGAAGCGATCAAAAATATGCTTGCGATCTGAAATCAGGAGGATAAGAAATCATGAGTACAAAAGCTGAACACGCTACAAAATTACACGAGAATGGCTGTAACTGTGCACAAGCAGTTGCCTGTTCTTTCTGCCGGGAATTTGGCATCGATGAAAACGAGATGTTCCGTATTGCCGAGGGCTTCGGCCTTGGAATGAGTGTTATGGAAATGTGCGGTGCTCTTTCCGGTATGGCTATGATCATCGGACTTTCCAACAGCCGCGGAAATACCGAAGAAGGTTCCGGCTCCAAAGGTGACACTTACAAAAAGCTTCGCACCTATATCCAGAAATTCAAAGAAAAAAACGGTTCCTGTATCTGCCGTGAATTAAAAGGTGTGGAGACAGGCAAGGTTCTCTGCAGCTGCCCGCAGTGTATCACAGATGCGGTTGCTCTTACAGAAGAATATCTTGCGGAAAACAGATAATCTCATAAAATAAAACAGCAGAATTGTATATTCCCTGTAATCCCGGGACATACAGCTCTGCTGTTTTCTGTTTCTATTCGCTTTTCACTGTCAGATCCTTCACCCATCTGTATTTCTTATAATTCAGGTACACAGCTGGGATCTTTGCAACTTCATCCAGACTGATGAGCTTTCTGGTAAAAATGCCGGCGCTCTTTTATTTTTGCCCACGCCTCTTCGTCAAACTTACGGTCTTTCCTGATTTTCTATTTCATCTCGATCTTAAACAGTCTGGCCGCTTTTTCCTGTGGCATCTTCACTACAAGATTTCCATTTTCGATCTTATATCCGCACATCTCTTCCTTCGGATAGATCACGGATACTCTGCGGACCTGCTCTGCATTTTCCAGTGGGATCACTGCTTCTGTTGTTCCCGGTGTCCATACCGAAAGATAGGTATTCTTCTCTGCTTTCACTCCGTAAGCAAGAACTTCAGATTTCAGAGTTCCAAAACCAAGCGGGAAGAACGGCACGCCGTCACGTACTTCCTCACGGATCTCCTTATACAGGGAGATTCCCTCCTTCATACGGTTCATGGAATTTTCGCCCAGCTTCCATACCATACCGCTGATATATGGGCGGAGAAGCATACCATTTACTACATTGTAGATCACATGCTCTTCTTCATCCTCATACGGATATACCCACATACCACCCTGCTCCGGAGTTACCGCACTGGCTACATTGGCAGCGATATTGGCATTGTAGAGATAATCTGTCTGATCACTGGTAGACTGCAGGCTTAAGATTTTCAGCATTCCATAATCCATACGCTGTCCGCTGGAACCGCAGTTCTCCACAACAAGCTCCGGATGATCCCGGAAGATTTCCTCATACCACTGGTGAAGACATTCATAATGCTCACGGATGGCATCTGCACAGCTGTCACTGTTCAGATCACTTCCGTATCCCATGGTTACGTTATAGTCCACTTTAAAGTACTCTACACCGTAATCATTGATCAGCCTGTCTACTACATCACGGCAATATTTCCGTACCTCCGGATTGCGGAAATCCAGCATATAGCGTTTATTGTCAATGTGGCGTTTTCCATGACGGCAGACAAACCAGTCATCCGGAAGCTTGTTTGCCAGCTCACAGGCAACTCCCATAACCTCGATTTCCAGCCAGAGTCCCATTTTCAGGCCTTTACTGTGTGCATGATCGCAGACTTCTTTCAGACCATTGGGGAATCTTCCGGATGCTTCTTTCCATTCCCCGACACGGTCCCACCAGAATCCGTCGTCATACCAGCCTGCATCCAGACAGTAATATTCGCATCCGAGCTCTGCTGCCTTGTCAATGATGGAAAGCTCCCGCTCCGTTGTAGGGTCTCCCATCAGGCAATTCATGTAATCATTAAATACCACGTTCAGCTTCTCATCGTCCGTATTCGGTCTGCGTACTTTTCTCCGATATCTGGTCAGTGCCGCTGCTGCCGGATTCAGGCCACCTTTTACAACCGCTGCCCCTGCCGGAACGGTTGTAAAGCTTTCTCCCGGTTTCAGATTCTTATACCAGCCATGCTCCTGCTCTGTGGCGCCGCTTAAGGCAAGATACAGATTTCCGCCCTGTGCAGAGCCATATTCTGCCAGCCACTGTCCGGAGCTTTCAATCTGGAAAATATACGTCTCCCCCGTTTCTCTGTCCTCGGCAATTCCCATGGGAAGATACTCACAGGTAGACCAGGTGCCCTTTCCACTGTAACAATAACGGTTCAGGCCATATCCCTGATGATTGAAGCCATCTACGACCATTCCGTTTAAATTCAGCGTTTCTGCATCGTATTTCTGCCACTGTGCCTCACAGCACCAGCTGTTAAACGGCACATAGATATCTGTTTTTTTATAATAAGGCTTCTCGCCGCCTCTGGAGATTCCCTGATACATAAAAGAAGAAACATAAGTCAGCCCCTGATCCTCGCTTCCCTCATTAATGATCTCTGTCCAGGTCTGTACTGCCGGCACTCCGTCAAACAGGCGCATATGATATACCGCCTTCAGCTTTTCCGGGGAAACCATTACGATCTCCAGCTCTTTTCCGCCATCCTGTTCCTTCAGCTCATGGTTCTCATAAACAAAATCCGCAGAGGACTGATTAATGTTGTTTTTGTAAGCATGCATGTTCAGGCTTCCTGTGCCGCTTCTGTGAATCTCAACAGCCGGATAACAGATATCCTCCTTCGGCTCCATGATCGCTTTTTTTACTTCCTGTGAAGAAAAATCTGCCAGCTCTACCACGCCGTTTTCCCGGATACGAAACTGGATATCCAGGCCATTCTCATGTAATTCGATCATTTTCATGTTTTCATTTTTATAGCTCATAGAAAATACCCTCCGTTTTTCTGATTCTGATCACAGTATAATATCTGTTTTTTTATAAGGTGACAGGTATCATCCCCTGAATGTAAAAATGCAATATATTGTCGTATTTATTTTTGCGTGATATACTTATTTGCAGACAGCAAAGGATACATTCAGGCGGGCAGAGTTTTTTAACCGGATATCTGCATCTGTCTGACTCGAAATTTACAGCTGAAATATTTACATTCCGTTTCGCATCGTACTCAGGAGGTTTTTTCATGCCAGATATTTTCCAGGACTCTTCCCAATATTTCCATATTTCTGCTTTTTATGCTCTCTCCCTGCCTTATTATCATATGGAGCATCACACACATTCCAGCTATGAGATTATGTATATCACCTCCGGTTCCTGCCGGGTTTTCTGCCTGGACGGCACGCAGGACACAGAATTCCCACTGAAATCCGGGCAATTTATCTTTATCCGGCCGGATGTACCTCACCGGCTGGAGATTCCGGATGGTTTTCCCTGCTCGATCCTGAATCTGGAATTTTCCCTTACTCCCGAAAAAAGTCCGGTTGCTCTGGAGCTTCTCCTGAAAAAGGATCCCGGATTTTCCCGGTTCTGGAATTTTATGGAAGCCTCCCAGGGCTTCTGCTCCGGCGCGGATTCCCGCAGCTTCGGATACAGCCTGAAGGATCTGCTCACCTTTTTACAACAAAATTCCGGTCAGATACAAAAGGAAGAATTTCTCTTCTTTCTTCTTTTCAGCCGCATGCTTACAGAGCTTGCATTCTGCGCCCGCTCCAGCCGGAGCACCCAGGGAATCGTCTATCTGAAAAAAGCGCTCCGCTATATTGACGAGCATTATCTGGAAGACATTGATATTCCTGCCATCTCCGCATATGCAGGGATCAACAAATCCTATCTGCAGGCGCTCTTTACAGAAAAAAACGGCTGCACCATCAATACCTATATCAACCGCAAGCGTATGGAACAGGCCGCCTTTCTTCTGTGCAACAGCACTCTGCGCATTACGGATATTGCCTTTTCTTCCGGATACAACAGCCGGCAGCATTTTGCACATACCTTCGAAAAATTTTATCATATGAGCCCCTCCAGGTACCGAAGCCTTCATACCCGGCCTCTCCGTTCGGATACCCAAAAAAAACGCTATCATATGACTGACGGACTGATGTTGGAAAGCGAACCCTTTCCTCAGGAATAAAACTTACTTCATACACCTACACCTTCAGGCTGATACCTGCGATCCACGTCTGAGCAGCCTAAAAAAGCCGGCCAGGTACGAAGCTCTTATCTCTTCGATAACCTGGCCGGCTTTTTATATTTATTGTCAAGCGGATATTCGCAATCCTACAGGGGACTTACTTGATTCGGTTAAAAATTTTCTATGGAAGCAGATTCTGCATACTCTTCAGGCTGATCGCCAGTGTGGAGGTATTATGCAGAAGTGCGGATGAAGTCGGCTGCAGGATACCTGCAACACCACAGGCGATAAGACCTGCGTTAAAGGTAATAATAAAACGGTAATTGCGTCTGATACGCTTCATCAGTGCATTGCTGATCTCTTTCAGAACAACCAGCTCCTGAAGATCATCTGCACCTACAGTAATATCTGCGATCTCCCGGGCAATTTCAGCACCATCACTGATGGCGATACCGACATTGGCTGCGGAAAGTGCCGGAGAATCATTGATTCCGTCACCTACCATGATAACCTTTCTTCCGGCTGCCTTTTCTTTTTCGATGAAGTTGGCCTTATCCTCCGGAAGTACCTCGGAATAATATTCGTCCACTCCCACACGTCTGGCAATGGCTGCTGCTGTACGCTCACTGTCCCCTGTCATCATAACGATCTTGGAAATCCCTGCCCCGCGCAGTGCTTCTACAGAAGCTTTCGCCTCCTCACGAAGAGGATCTTCAATACAGATCACGGCTGCAAGACGTCCGTCAATGGCAAGATACAGATGGGAATACTCTTCCGGAATATTGTCGAATTTCTCCTTGCCATCCTCCGGGATCAGACATTTCTCATCTTCAAATACAAAGTGATAGCTTCCGATCACGGCCTTATGGTCTTCGATCGTAGTGGAAATTCCATGCGCTACTACATATTCAACCTTTGAATGCATCTCCTCATGGGCCAGATGCTTCTTCCTGGCAGCACTGACAACAGCCTTAGCCATGGAGTGTGGGAAATGCTCTTCCATACATGCGGCGATACGCAGCATCTCCTCCGGATCATTGTTGTCAAAAGGAACCACATCCACAACGGTTGGCTTCGCCTTTGTCAGAGTTCCTGTCTTATCAAATACGATGGTATCTGCCTCAGCCATTGCTTCCAGATATTTACCGCCCTTAACTGTAGCCTTATGTGTACCGGCCTCACGGATCGCAGACAATACAGAGATCGGCATTGCAAGCTTAAGCGCGCAGGAGAAATCCACCATCAGGATCGCAAGGGCCTTGGTGGCATTTCTGGTAAGGAGATATGTAAGTGCTGTTCCTCCAAGAGTATAGGGAACCAGCTTATCTGCCAGATGCTCTGCCTTTCCCTCCAAAGAAGATTTCAGCTTCTCAGACTCCTCGATCATGGTAACGATCTTGTCATAGCGGCTGGAACCACCTACCGTCTTTACGCGGATGGTGATCTCACCTTCCTCCACAACAGTGCCTGCATAGGCAACGCTACCCTCTTTCTTGCATACAGGTACAGACTCACCGGTAAGAGAAGCCTGGTTGACCATAGCCTCTCCATCTGTAACACTTCCGTCAAAAGGAATTACGGTACCCATACGTACAACAACCTCATCTCCCGGCTGGACCTCTCCGGACTCTACCAGGATCTCCTGATCCTCTTTCTTCAGCCATACCCTGCCAACATTCAGGGACATGGTTCTTGCAAGATCACCTACGGATTTCTTATGCGTCCACTCTTCCAGGATCTCTCCGATTCCAAGCAGGAACATGATGGAGCCTGCAGTACCAAAGTCCTGACGTAATACAGACACTCCAATTGCAGTGGCATCCAGGACCGGCACCTCGATCTTACGGTGAAGAAGTGTATCGATTCCCTTCCAGATATATTTCAGGGAAGTAGCTGTTGTATAAATGGCATTCAGCGGATATGGCAGAAAAAGCCTTCTTCCGTAATGGCAGATCACCTTGGAGATCAGCTTCTCCTGATATTCTGCATTCAGTGCTCTCCCTGAGCTCTGCAGCACCTGCGAAG
Organism: Blautia sp. LMAG:36; assembly: GCF_008680535.1. Taxonomy (NCBI): domain Bacteria; kingdom Bacillati; phylum Bacillota; class Clostridia; order Lachnospirales; family Lachnospiraceae; genus Blautia; species Blautia sp. LMAG:36. The sequence goes on from NZ_NALB01000002.1 coordinate 16,954, forward strand.
GAACCTCTACATCCTGATAATGAAATTCGCTGATACCACGGATAACCGCAGCTCTGCTGCCCCGATAATTTACAACTGCGTCACAGGTTCTCTCGTATACCTTGGCAGAAGCCACTCCATCAAGATTCTCGAGATAATACAACAGCGTATCTGCCTGCCCGTAGCTCATCCTCTTCTGAGCAAGATGGATACGAAGCCGGCCTCTTGTCTCATGTTTGATATAAAATTTCACGGAAAATCGCCTCTTTACTCAGCTGTCTCTTCTGCTGCTTCTTCTGTCTCTTCTGCTGTTTCTTTGAATGCATCCTCATCTGCAGTTTCCTCTGCTTCTGTCTCAACATCCTCTACAGCCTCTTCAGCTGCTGCTCTTTCCTCATTGATCTCCTTAGCTTCAGCATAAATATCTTCAGCATTCTCCTGAAGATTCGTAGCTGTTTTCATGATGCAGTCCTTAGCTCTTAAAACGGCTGCTGTGCATCCTGTGTAAAGCTTCTTCGCATCCTTGCTTGTGAGGATCTTGATTCCTGCTGTACCGAAAAGAACGCCTGCTGCAAAAAGTCCTGATTTCTTGAATTTAAAGTCTACCATAATAATTTCCTCCTGATATATGATTTTTATTTTTTTCTGATTCCCGGTGAGGATTTTTCATGTCCGCCCCGATATTTTCATTATTATAAAATGTCTGTAAAAAAAAGTCCAGTGTTTTTTGTGTGAATTCAACACAATTCGTTAAATTTTCAGTTATTTTTGCCTAACAGTTAATTTTTACTAATAGTTTAATCTATCTAATTCTTAGTCTGTACAAACCTCTTCTTTCCTATTATATTGTGCCATAGCTTTTCCATACTCACCCGACCTCATGAACAGGCAGCAGCGCCAGGGTACGGATATTCTGTTCACTGATCTCCCCGCAGGCCCGAAGTCCTGCAAGAATCACTTCATTAAGCTTCTGTCCGGACAGATGGCATATCGTATCATCATCCAGTTCTACTGTGCAGACGCCTTTTGTGCTGCATGCCACGCGATACATATTCTTTCGGCTGATAGCACCAATGGATTCCAGCGTATTGACCATACGGTATACTGTAGCTACACCGATCTTCGGATCCAGTGCGGAAGCCCTGTAATAGATTTCCTTACAACAGGAGCACTCTCCCTCCAGGATAATGTCCAGAAGAATCTTTCTCTGTCTGGTGATGCGGAGCCCCTTCTCCTTCAGTTTCTCTATAATAAGATCCCTCTGCATCTCTGTATGTCGGTAGCATCCTGTTTTTTTCTCTTCTGTTTCGGCTTCTGCAATATGCATTCTGATCCCTCCTTTATTGAGAAAACTTTTCTTTTATCTTAAGTTAGTATACTCCAACTCAGGTTAGTTGTAAATAACTCATTTGAACTTTTTTACATATTGAGGATTCTGCCTGAATACCGTATAATGTCTCGTGAACCTGTACATAGGAAACCGTCGTTTTGACAAAATGACGAAAAATCCCCTTTCGTTTTTTCGTCAGAATGACAAGAAACTGCCGGAAACTTTGTAAGATTCAGCTCTAGCCCTTTTCTCTCATTTTCGATATACTGTTAACCAGCAAAGGAAATTACGTAAAAACAATATATTAATTTTGGAGGGAAACAACAATGGCAAGTTTATCATTATCTCACATTAATAAAACTTATCCGAACGGCTTCCAGGCAGTTAAAGATTTCAACCTGGAGATTGAAGACAAAGAATTCATCATCTTCGTAGGACCATCCGGATGTGGAAAATCTACAACACTTCGTATGATCGCAGGTCTTGAGGAGATCAGCGGTGGTACACTTAAGATCGGTGACAAAGTCATGAACGATGTTGAGCCTAAGGACCGTGATATCGCAATGGTATTCCAGAACTACGCTCTGTATCCTCATATGACAGTTTATGATAACATGGCATTCGGACTTAAGCTTCGTAAAGTTCCGAAGGACCAGATCGACAAGGCTGTTCGTGAAGCAGCAAGAATCCTTGACCTTGACAAGCTTCTTGATCGTAAACCGAAGGCTCTTTCCGGTGGTCAGAGACAGCGAGTTGCTATGGGACGTGCTATCGTTCGTAATCCTAAGGTATTCCTTATGGATGAGCCTCTTTCCAACCTGGATGCTAAGCTTCGTGTACAGATGCGTATCGAGATTTCCAAGATCCATCAGAGACTTGGCGCTACTATCATCTATGTAACACATGACCAGACAGAGGCTATGACACTTGGTACCAGAATCGTTGTTATGAAAGACGGTGTTGTTCAGCAGGTTGATACACCACAGAACCTGTATCAGAAACCAGGCAACCTCTTCGTTGCAGGATTCATGGGATCTCCGCAGATGAACTTCCTTGATGCTGTTATCTCCGAAAAAGGCGGCAATGTAGTTGCTACGATCGGTGGTGAGCATGAGGTTATTGTTCCGGCAGCTAAGGCTAAAGTCCTGAAAGACAAAGGCTATGTTGGAAAGAAAGTTGTTCTTGGTATCCGTCCTGAGGATATCCATGATTCTCAGATGTTCCTTGAGACATCTCCAAGCAAACCAATGAACTCCGTAGTTAAAGTTTACGAGCTTCTTGGTGCTGAAGTATTCCTGTACTTCGATGTTGACGGAACTCAGGTTACAGCACGAGTTGATCCTCGTACAACAGCTAAGACCGGTGATCCGATCAGATTTGCATTCGATATGGAGAAAGCTCACTTCTTCGACAAAGAGACAGAGCTTACTATCACAAACTAATTCTCGTCGAATCATAAAAACAGAATGTAACCCCGGGGGATATGATTTCCCGGGGTTTCTTTTTATTTCACTAGTTTTATTTCACATCAGAAAGGACGCTTTTTATGAAAATACAGCAAACAATTCAAAAATGTCTGGATGACTGGAACCGGATCAGCGGTCTTGATTTCTGTATTCTGGATGAAAATGACCAGATATACATTTCCACAGGGGACCGCCGACTTCCTTCTTCTGAAAAGCTTGCTCAGTTCCGGGAGGATCCTGCCTTATGCATCTCCAACCGCAGCTGCAGTCTGTACAAGCTGAACAACATACCTCAGAACAATATGCTTCTGATCGTATGGGGCTCCGGAGAGCAGGCTTCTACCATCGGAGAGCTTGCTGTCTGCCAGGTAGAAAGTCTCCTCACTGCCTATACGGAAAAAACAGACAAGAACTCCTTTATGCAGAATCTTCTCCTGGACCGCTATTCCCAGGTAGAAGCTTTTAACAAGGCTGCCCGTCTTCATATTACACCTTCCGCCCGCCGTGCGGTATTTCTTGTGGAAACCAAGCAGCACAAGGACGAAAATGCCCTGGCTACCATCCGCAACATCTTTTCTGCCCGTACACGGGATTTTATCACTGCACTGGATGATTCCGGCATCATCGTAGTACGTGAGCTTCAGAGCACCGAAAGCTACGAAGAACTGGAGGGTATCGCCTGCATGCTGGTGGATATGCTCAATACAGAGGCTATGACCTCTGCCTGGGTTTCCTACAGCAATGTTGCAGATGATATCATGGAGCTTTCCGATGCCTACAAGGAAGCCCGCACTGCTCTGGAGGTCGGCAAGATCTTTTATGCTGACAAAAACGTTTTCGGTTACAACCGTCTGGGCATCGGACGTCTGATCTATCAGCTTCCCACTCAGGTCTGCAACATGTTTGTAGGCGAGATCTTCGGAGAAGAATCCCTGGAATCTATTGACGACGAAACCCTCAATATCATCCGGACCTTCTTTGAAAATAACCTGAACCTTTCTGAAACCTCCAGACAGCTCTATGTGCACCGGAATACTCTGGTGTACCGTTTTGAAAAGCTGCAGAAGCGGTTTGGCCTGGATATCCGTACCTTTGAGGATGCACTGGCCTTCAAGCTTGCCATGATGGTGTCCGATTACATCACCTATTCCGGAAATCACGGAAAATAGCTCCTGTCCGCGAAAATCCATCAAAAATGCAGGTGCACAAAAAATCCCGGAAACAGCAAATAATGTCTGTTTCCGGGATTTTCTTTATTTCAGCAGCATCAGATGCTCCGGTGGAAGATACAGATATTCCGGAAGATCTTTATCCGGATCCTCCGTAAAGCTGTTTTTGGGACGCATCCACCATAATCCGGCAGCATTCTCTTCCGCTTTGTTTCGGATCATATACTGATGTTCAAATGTAGTTTCTATGTATTGGTCTACCTGCACTACCATACAGTTCTCACCCGGCTCTGATTCCGGGCGGATCCAGTGGCCGCGGATCCCTACATGGGTAATATCCATATCTACGTTTTCTTCGGTATGGAGCTTCATTTTCCAGTCCGCCGCATAGATCTCGTGCGGTCCCAGCCTCTCCGCTCTGGAAAAATTCTTACAGCCGGTAAGCTTTGCTGCCTCCAGAAGTCCCGGTCTCTCAAACAGCTGCTTTGTCTCCCCGGTCACAAGGATCCTGCCTTCATGTACAATGGAAAGCTCCCTGCAGAATTTATAAGCCTCATCTCTGCTGTGTGTCACAAGGATCATATCTCCCGGATAGTCCTTGAGGAAATCCTGCATCTCCCGCTGGAGCACATCCTTCAGGTAACCGTCCAGTGCGGAAAACGGCTCATCCAGAAGAATAGCTTCCGGCTCTCCGATCATCATTCTGGCCAGTGCCACTCTCTGCTGCTGTCCGCCGGAAAGCTGTGAGGGCAGGCGCTTCTCCAGCCCCTCCAGATGATATCGCCGGATCAGATCTGCCACTTTTTCTCTGGCGAAGGATTTTTCCCCACGATAACCGCAGCGGATGTTCTGTTCCACTGTCATGGTTGGGAACAGCGCATAATTCTGAAACAGATATCCGATCCGTCGCTTCTGCGGTTTCAAATTGATCCCTTTTTCAGAATCAAACACTGTTTTTCCATTGATGACGATCCTTCCTTTATCCGGTGTTTCGATCCCTGCAATACAGCGTAAGGTCATGCTTTTTCCGCTGCCGGAAGCACCAAGAAGCCCAATGGCTGCCGAACTGCCTTCAAAATCTACCTTCAGGGAAAAATCACGGAAGTTTTTTTCGATATTTACTTTGACTGCCATCAGATCCACCTTCTTGTTTTCATTCCTCTTCCGGATACGATATTGATCAGCGCTACGATCACAAAGGAGATCAGCACGATCACAACGACCCAGAATCCTGCAGTTCCGTAATTTCCGGCTGCTGTCTCTGATGCAATGGCAACAGAAACTGTTCTGGTTTTTCCAAGGATATTTCCGGCAAGCATGGAGGTTGCGCCATATTCTCCGATCGCACGTGCAAATGCCAGCACTGTTCCGGATGCGATCCCCGGTCCTGCCGCCGGCATGACTACCCGCCAGAATATCCGGCTGTCGCTCATCCCCAGAGTCTGGCCTGCATGGATAAGATTTATATCCACCTGTTCAAAAGCAGCCCGAGCATTGCGGTACATCAGCGGAAATGCGATCACTGCCGCTGCGACCACACAGCCCTTCCAGGTCTGCACGATCTTAATATCAAAATTATCCAGAAGAAAGCTTCCGAAGGGCCTTTTCAGACTGAAGATCAGTAGCAGAAAAAATCCAGCCACTGTAGGAGGAAGTACCAGCGGAAGAGTAAGGATCCCGTCCAGTACTGCTCTGGCTCCCGGCTTCAGTTTCATGATCTTTCGGGCACAGAATATTCCCAGAAAAAAAGCGATCACTGTGGCTGCCAGACCTGTTTTTAAGGAAATCCACAGAGGACTCCAGTTTATTTCTCTCAAAAATTCTGTCATATTTCATTCCTGTGCCGGCATTTACTGTGTTTCAATATTTACTGCCTGCCGGTTTTCTACATCATACTCATTTGGATGTGCTGTCTGCGGAAGCTGTGCTGTCCTCAGCCTCCGTGTTGTCTGCAGAAGCTTCTGTGGCATCCTCGGAATCCTCATCCTCATATGCTGTAAATCCATAGCCCTCAAATACCTTGATCGCTGCATCAGACTCTACATAATCAAGAAAAGCCTCTGCTGCCCTGGTATCGTCTTCCGATGCTTCCTTGTCCTCGATAAGTCCCACAGGATAAAGAACCGGCGTCTTAAGGCTGTCTGCCGGCGCCTCTGCGATGATATCTACTTTATCAGTAACAGACGCAGCATCTGTCGCATATACAACACCAACCTCATTGCTTCCTTCACTGACTGCTGCAAGTACATCCGTTACATTCTTGCACTCGTTGATCTCCATTTTGTTTACATCGTCCATGATCCCAAGATTGTTAAAGATCTCACGGGCGTACTGTCCCACCGGAACATCCTCTCCTGCAAGCGCCATATTTTCAGCGTCTGTGATATTCTCGAATCCTGTTACCTTTGTCTCTCCGTCCTTTGGTCTGATCAGAACGACTTTGTTCTCAAGAAGATCCTTAACGGTGTCTTCCTTTGTCAGTTTTTCCTCTGTGAGGGCATCCATCTGTTTATCTGCTGCTGAAAAGAAAAGATCACAGCGTGCACCTTCCTCGATCTGTGTCTGCAGTGTACCTGAGCTGTCTGCACTGTAATAGATCGTTACATTCGGATAAAGCTCATTGAAATCCTTCTGGATCTCCTCCATGGAATTGCTGAGGCTGGCAGCAATAAATGCATAAACCTCTCCCTTCAGGTTCTCATCACCTTTCACTTCTGTGTCCGCCGCAAAAACAGTTCCGGTCATAAGGCCTGTTGTTAAAATTCCCGCGGTAAGGGCTGCTAAGATTTTTTTCTTCATCTTTTGTTTCTCTCCTTTTCCGTTTCGTTCAGTTTTGTTTAGTTTTGAATGGTTTTGTTTAATTTTACCGAAAGGAAAGTTTCTTGTCAAGCTATAAGGCATTGCTGTTTTTCTCTACAAGTGCTATCATAAATACATAGTTGACAAGCCAGGCGGATGTTCACGATCCGCTTCGTTTCTTATCTTATCATGAGTGGCTTACAGCACTCCTGATACAGACAAATCCCACACAAGGTTCATTGCTCTGCACAACGTAAGCAGAGAACTTGCCTGATCCGGTTCATTCAATATTCAAGAAAAGGAGAATTACTTATGAAACTCAGTGCACGTAATCAGTTAAAAGGAAAAATCATCAACATCAACCAGGGAGCTGTAAATTCCATCGTTTCCATCGATATCGGTGGTGGAAATATCATCACTGCTACCATCTCCTGTGCGGCGGTGGAAGAACTTGGACTGAAAGTAGGCTCTGATGCTTACGCAGTGATTAAGGCAACCAATGTTATGGTAGGTATCGATGAATAAAGTCTACACAGCACAGGAAGTTGCAGATAAACTAAAGATCAAAAATCCACAGTATATGACCTGATCAAACGCGGAGAGCTTTCCTCCTCCAAAGTCGGCAAACAGCTGCGGGTCAGCGAGGAACAGCTGTCTCAGTATCTTAAGGGTTCGGAATGTTCTGCGTCTTCTGCTCAGTCTTATGATCACCAGCCGGAGAGCTCTCTTTTGAAAAGGGATTATCTTCTGCATTCCAGTGGACTGATCATCAGCGGACAGTGTTCTCCGGCTCTGGATCTTCTCCTGAATCAGCTTCCCACACACCCGGACAATCTGCCGGTTCTGCAGTCTCACATGAACACCTACAACGGACTGTATTCTCTCTATTTTGAAAAAGTCCACATTGCCTGTGCATCCGCCTCACCGGAAGATATCCATAGCCTTATACCCGGTATCCCACTGACTGTGATCTCTCTGTGTCAATATCCTGTCGGCTTCTATGTAAAAAAAGAAAATCCCAAGAATATCCGGGGATTTTCTGATCTTACACGGGCAGATATTATTTTTGTGAACCGCGAAAAAGGAAGCAGCCGTCGTATCCTTCTTGACCGTACACTTCTGTCTTCCGAAATTTCACCGGATTCCATATCCGGATATCGAAATGAGCTTGTTACCGATCACTCCACGGCTGCTGCAGTGGCTGGCGGACAGGCAGACATAGCTCTTGGCGAGGCCTGTGTAGCGAGAAGCTTTCCGGAGCTGGATTTTCTTCCTGTTTGCCAGGAATCACTCTTCCTGGTTATGCAGACCAAAAATCTGAGCACCCCCGGCTTTCAGGCCGTAGCGGAAACCATTGCATCCGAACCTTTCCGCCGGTTTTTAGCTCTTCAAACCGGATACGATACTACTGACACCGGAAATATCCGGCATATTTAGGGCTAAGAAAAACGCTTATGTAAAAAATTCTTCCACAACCATTTCTTTGATAATACAAAATCAGCCAGCACGTCAATGATCACTCCTTATTTTTGCCCAATTAAGGAAGTTTCTTGATCCTATGACTGCTGACTGATCTTTATTTATTCAAATATTGATATACTCTTGAAGAATCGAACGGATTCCGTACAGTAAATGATCTTCGGAAGCGCCTTCTGAAAATATACATAATACATAATTTGTTTTCTTTCCATAGACGATTGCCATATCATGCTGAACTGAGCTTGTCTCACCAGTTTTGTTCGCGCATACTATACCTGTCGGAAGACCTGATGGAATTTTGTATCGTTTCGTCTGATGCAGTAAAAGATTTAGCATTTCTCTGGAATACTGTTGAGAAACACACTGACCTCGATAGATTTTTTCTAAGAGTCTCCCACAATCTTTTGCAGATGCCGTGTTACGCCAGCCATCACTGCTCCAGGCAGAAGAAGATGGATGCAGGGAACTGTGACAACCGGTATTTTTGTAACCGTTCTTTCGAAGATACTGGTTCACTACAGCCGTTCCTCCTACAAAGCTTCCGCCTCCCTGACGCCTTACCAGTTCATTATAACATTCATTATCACTGACAGTGATCATATCCCACAGCAAGCTGTACACACCGGAGCTGTATTGCATTTTTCCCTGACGGATCTGATCATAGACCGACGCCATCACAAATGCCTTGATCGTACTTGCCGGATACATTTCCCGATCATTTATGTTTACAACATTTCCTGTTTTCAGATCTTTTATATAAACAGACCAGTTTCCACCGTAGGCAGAAACAAAGCTCTCCAATTCCGATTTAAATGCACTTAGAGCATACTCTGATCTTGTACTTTTTCTTCCCTGCCAGTCCACATACTGACCATCCGGTGTTTTCATATTTTTCGCAATGGTTCCGTTCGATTTCAGGTAATAACCATCTTTCCACCGGTTCACCAGCATTTTTCCATTTTGGTCTACATAATATTGCTGGCCCTCACAGGTTACCCACCCTGCCTTCTGTACCATTCTCCCATTATCATTGCCAAAATAATAGATTCCGTTAAACTTTTTTCCCCTGAACTGTTTTGTTCACTTTATGAAAAGACGGACGCATGCAGATTCTTCCGGTTCCATAGAAATAATAATAACCGCCTTTAAAATCACGCCCACCGAATCTTCTCTGTCTTATATAGCGTACTGTTCCACGATCAGCCAGTTTTCCGTACGCTTCCACATAATAAATGCCTGCGATAATTTTTTTGCCCCGTACCTTCTGTTCAGCTACGTTTACAAAGCCACGCTCTCCCTTTGAAATTCTTCCATTGGAGTCTGTGATGTGGTATTTATCAAAGCGGACACCAGAAACTGTCTTTTTATCGAAATAATAAACGGATTGCTTTCTCAAAAGTTTTCCGTTTTTATCAAACATATAAATCCTGTTTTTAAAAACTCTGTCTTTGGGATTGACAAATAACGTAATCCGGTAAGTTTTCGCTTCTTAGAATCTTTCAAATACCAGTTCCCGCCAGATTTCTGAAGATAATTTCCACTGTTATCCCAAAATCGTACCGTTCTTTCAGCAGCCTCGACCTTTATCTCTGTACTTCTGGCACCAATAATACATCCAAAAACCACTACTAATATCAACCAATATATACAAACTGTTTTTTTTTGCTTTCATACTTTAACAAGACCTGCCACAACGATGGCAGGTCTTTCTCCTTTATCTTTATATTATCCTATTTTCATGCAGATGTTCTGGATCAGGCGGTTGTATCCGCTTACCTTTTTCAGCCATTCCAGCGCTATGGACACTGCCAGTGAAGCCAGCAGAAGCGTCAGTGTATTGGTCAGAAAATATCCACTCACATACACAAAAGAAGATTTTCTTATAAATGTATGTATCAGAAATATATTCATGGAATGTTTTCCGAGAACAATAAATCTGTCCACTCCGGAATGACATTATAAATTCGCAGCAAAATGCCATAAATACAATTGGATACACACCCCAGTGGATCTCACTGTATACCGTCAGCGGCAAAGTTCTGTACGCTTTATACAAAATAAACACCGCAAGAAGCTCCAGAAGAATTTGAAAACATGCTTCATTCCAGCATTCCATATCTTAAACCATCGGTTAAACAGATCATACTTGGCTACACACATTCCCATGAGAAATACCGGTAAAATGCATAATACCCGTAATTCCCATAACCTCCAGGGAAATTGTCCGTGGAAATGCCACAACAGCCACAAGATAAATACCAAATATTCTTCCTTTATCATAAACAGCGGCACGCAGATGATAAAAATGATCGCCGCACTCATATACCACCAGGTTCCGTTCAGAGTCGAAGTTCCGAAAAGTTTCGCCAGACCAAAAAAATCCAGCACCATTGCGCTAACACCTTTGGCAATATTTCCGTTTCCGAAATATCTGGCCACGGCATAGCCGTTATAAAGCTGTGAGCTCACAACAGAAAGCCCCCATATGATCCAGAACCCTCCCATTGTTTTTATCAGTCTTTTGGCTGTCCACTTGCCAGGTGTAGAATTATTTTTTCTGTAACTGAGATACAGTCCGTATCCGGAAATAAATGCATAGATCGGTCACAGATCTTAAATGTTCTGCACAGATACATGATCCGATCTGCTGAAAACGGAGTGAAAACAACATTCAGCCCCTCAAATCTGTCTTGACTCAGATACATATGATGGAACAGCATTATAACAATGGCAATGCCCTTCATCGCCTGAGAATTATATTTATCAAACTTTATTGCCTGCTTTCCTTCCAAAATCCAACCTCCATATTACCGATTCTCGATGATCCTCTCATAAACTCGTTTGGAACAGTTACGGTCATTAAATGCAAAGGTCTCATCCATTCGTTTCCGATATTCCTCTTTCATCTGACAGCCGTCTGCCATATATTCGATGATCCGGTCCACAGTTCCGTCCAGTGTATGCTCCACCTCTCCGAATCCATCTCTCTCATAGTCAAAGTATCCCTCTGTGTAGGAATGCGCGCCACTGAAAAAGCTGTCTCTGTCAAACTGGGAGTATACGATGGGTTTTCTCAAATATGCAAAATCAAAGGCAACCGAAGAATAGTCCGTGATCATCAGATCTGTCTGGGCAAAAATGTCCTTGTAGGAATAAGACGAATCCATAAATTTTACCCGTGGATCATGACGGAACATATGCAGACCGTCAATGGTATTTGGGTGAGGCATGAAGCAGATGGTATATCCGTACTTCTCTGCCGCTCCCAGAAGTCTTTCGTTGTTGAGAAGATCATCATAAAAATGAAAGTATTCGCTTTCCTGAAATTCTTTTCCAAGCTGCCATACCCCTCTGGCATCGGTTCCTGAGGAAAGGCTCTTGCGCCAGGTAGGCATCACCGTCACATACTTACGCTCATCATGGACCAGACGGTCATAACGCGGCATTCCCGTAAGCCAGATATTTTTTTCCGGATAAAAATAGTCATAGGTAAAGGCAGAATCATATTCCGGCTTTGTGCTGACGATAAATCCGAAAAGATTACGGTTGTATTTGTTCAGCCACTTGGACTGGTTGTCTTTGGTCACACCATGCTGTAAAAATACCAGCTTTTTGTCATAGATGATATCGCGGTACAGATACTCCAGCTTTCCAAAAGGATTGATCACCGGTTTGTTAGCCTGGGAGGACAGTGAAAATTCATTCAGCAGGAACAGAAGCTTATGCTTCCAGGAGAAAGGCTCCACAACCTTTCCAAGCTTCTTCATTTCCACATAATCCTGTGTATCCTTGTTGACTACAAAGTACGGCTCCACCGTAGGGTCCGGATTGGCGCAGAGATAGCGGAACATCACTTCGCCGTTATCATCTCCGCGTGTTGTACGATCGGAGATCAGCCAGATCTGCTTTTTCTGCTTCGCCTTCTGCATCTCGTAGAGCTTACGCACGAGAACTGCCTTTTTTCCGGCCTTTCCCTGAGAAAATATTGCTTTGGTGCGTTTTTTTTCAGCTGTTTCTCCCTGCTCTGACTGTATGGCTCTACCGTTACTTCATACTGATGGCCCAGAACCTTTGCATCTTCCTGATTCTCTCCACGGATCATCCGTACTTTTTCGTTAAGATACAGAAGCTTATCCTCTATATGCAGGAAAAGCGGCAGCTTCTTTGTAAATGGCACATATTTTCCGTAGGAAATATTGTACATTTTGTTTATATGTCCATCTGTGCCTGTGCCCCAGCTGATAAACTCCCGGATCTCGGAAAGCGGAATGTCCACGATATACAGCTTCTCAACGGCACTTTCTTCTCTGCACCAGCCGGTTCTTTCCAGTGTATATTTCCATCTGGCTTCATAGGTGTTGCCACCAGTCATCATATATACACGGTTTGTCCTGCTCACAGGCTCCACAATGGAAAATTCACAGTGCAGCTGGTCTTTTTCCGGCTGGAATATCTTGACACGGAGATTGTCATATATGGGATTCAGGATCGTGTCTGCCTGATCCGGAAATTTTTTGCATATATCCGGATAATATTTCCGGAGAAGATACACTTTGTTTGCCCTGCTGATATGCTGATTGGACATCACGATCTCCGGAAACTCCATCTGCTTCAGGAAGCTTTCGATGCCTTCCTATATCTGCACTTTTTCTCTTCATCAA